>NZ_JPQB01000006.1:0-149637 GCF_000740665.1 Vibrio sp. B183
TGCCCATTAACGCGGCGTTAGTTTGCATGGATAAACTCTCGTCCCAGTTAGTATTCCTAGGGTGAAAGTCGTGTTATTTCAGATGATTCTGGGGTAGCTGTGATTGACCTAAGACAGCAACGACTAAGATAAAGCCGTCTTCTTTGGTGAAATAAGCTGTGCGTTTTCCAATCGGGAAATAAAAGCCATTTGGGTATATCTCGTCACAACTTCTTCCTAAGCCAGGATTATCAGCTAGCATCTGAAACCCTGATAGCAGAGTATCTTTGTAGTTACGCCACTTTAATTCAGAAAAGTTTTCAACAGTGTAGTTTTTTATTTTGTGCAAGTGAGATTGCGCTAAGTTACTTAGCTTGTATTTGTTCTTTTGCATGAGTTAGTTACAGCGAGTTGAGAAAGCTTTCGCCATCAACAGTGTTTCCATTGTTCAAGTCTTCTTTAGCTGACTTAAAGCAGTGTTTGAGGTACTCAACTTTCATAGCTTCTAGCTCTTCAAAGTCACGAATGGACATGACAACGACAGTATCTTTACTGTTTTTGCTGATTTTTACTGGCTCGCGTTGTGCGCTCAGAAGTAGTTCGCCGAAATTTCGTTTGGCATCATTGGCTGTTAATGTATGCATAGTCAGTTTCCAATTGAGTGTACAGTTAGATTATAATGTATCGCGTGAAATGTTCAATTTAATTAAATCGTGCGATTTGTGTGAAATGCAAACTAACAAACTGTTCAAGAGGGATTCGCAACGCGTGGCATTTTTACTATGAGTAGCGCTTAGTGATTAAGATGTTTTGCGGTAGCTTTGATATTGCGTTATTCACCCTTTAGCTGGATGTTAGGTGTCAATCATCAGAGTCAAAAGCATCAAATAGATCTGAGTATAATTCACTAAAGTGTTTACTAAAAACTAAATCTGATTCGTTTTCATAAAAGTCAGACCTTGAAATAGGAAAGTGGTTAGCCAAATCTTCGAGTAAAGATTTATATCTTCCAACAATCTCTTGAGATTGTTTTGTTAAGTCTGAATGTTTGTTATCACTTGGTATTAAGTAGTTCAGATAATTAAAGCCTCCTTTATACCCAACACTTAGGCATAGATTGGTATGTATAAAGGATTCTTGTTCATCATCTTCAAATGAAACGCTGGAAGCAGATATAAATTTTTGTGCGATATCGTGACTTAATGAACCTTTAAAATATACGTTATACTCAAAATTACCGTCACTATTTACAGTCCTATCAACCCCCTGGAATTGCGGAATTATATTCTCAAATAGTAGTTTAAATTTACTTACCTCTTGTAACGCGACTTTTATGCTATTGACTTGAGAGTTTTTTAGTTTAAGTGAATTTTGAATTTGTTCACACTTCGCGTGTCTGCCAGTCCCTAGTTCAATATTAAGGTGTTCATACAATGTAGTTAGCCTATATGCTTCTCCATGCCGAACTTGTGCAATTTGGCTTAAAGTTTCTTTCATATTTGGATAACAGCTGTCTGCGTACCATTCGCTTTCACCGTCCATTGAGTTATATATTCGAGGCAACGGGAATTTCCAAGGGAAATAGATGTTCTTTAGTGCGGTTTCTACCTGTATCGCTTCTTTTTGATTATCTGCTCTAAATACTAAAGATTGCTCTATTGATAAAGGACCAAACTTGCTATTTAGTCTTTTTATCCTAGGAACTAAGGCTCTTGTTCGACCAAGTTTGCAGCATATGGCATCATTTCTTTTTAGCAAATATACAAAGTACTTACCTATCATAAGAAGGTTCTCAACAATACTAAGATGTGCAGCGTACCACACCTAACAAAGCACTCAAGCGTGATTTCCAACGCTTAGCATTTTCATTCAGTGTTGAGTTCAGTGTTTATATTGGTATGGTTGAGTGTCATGGCGAGCGTTGCTTACCCCTTAGTAGGACGTTTACTGGCAAGGAGAAAAATGGAAGTTCAGATAGTAAAAATAGAACGAGAAGAGAGGCATGTACTTGAGAATTTGTTCTGTTACTACGTATACGACATGTCAGAGTATATGAAATGGAATCCAGCTGAATATGGTACGTTTGGGGGATACGATGTTTCAAAGTTCGACCCGTATTGGAATCGGGACGACCATGTTCCATGTTTCATCAAGGTGGATAACGAACTCGCAGGGTTTGTTCTGATTCGCCGTTACCCTAGTGATTTAACAAGGTATGATGTTGCCCAATTTTTTGTGCTTAGTCAGTTTAAAGGTCAAGGTGTCGGTAAGTGTGTTTTGGCGCAAGTCGTTAGAGCTTTTTCGGGTAAATGGCAAATTCGAATTCTCCTGGAAAACTCAGGGGCACTCAGTTTCTGGAAGTCTGCTGTTTCCAATATCGTAGACGAAGACTACGAGCTGTCAAAAGCGGATGATGTGGATCTTGTCATGTACTTTATCTACTTTGAGACAACCAGCTAAAAAGCGTTTAAGCCCGATCACCCAACGTAAGGTGTTTGAGTTCAAGGTTGGGTTTTCGCCGGCGGCGCAATGAGTTTAGGCGAGGTTGCATTACCCACTCCGTAATCGGGTGTGATATTAGGAAAGCTAAACATGGAGATATTCAAACTATTAGGCGATATCGAACACACCTCTATGAACAAAGAGAGAATTTAACGCACATTGTGCAGCGAATAAGCATTTAGAGTGAATTGCAGCTGGCAGAAGCCTATATTGTAGGAAACTGAAAAACAGTTAGCCTTAATCTGGTAGACTCTGCCCTAGATACTTGCAGTCAGGAATTTCCACAAATGAGCCAAGAACAACCCAATAACCCCTTGCACGGTTTGACCCTTGAAAAAATCCTTGTACGTTTACAAGAACACTACGGATGGGAAGGGTTAGATGCAGAAATCCAAATCAATTGTTTCTACAGCAATCCTTCCATTAAATCGTCTTTAAAGTTTTTGCGCCGCACTCAGTGGGCGAGAGATAAGGTCGAAGCGCTGTATATTGAGTAGCTAACATAACAAAGCCCTTCAGAGTGGTTCTTGCTGTTAGCTGTTTCGATGTCTTCCTGAGGTTACGGTTTAGGTATGGGACCAGCTTTGAGCAGGGCTCAATAAAGTGGCAAGCATTTTATGAGAAGTAAGAATGAGAAAGACAGATAAGAAGCGAGAGAACACAATCAGAATCGCCCTGACCGAAGTATGCGATGTAGCACAGGAGGAATCCGAAGGATTTATGTGGTTAACACACCTAGTGAACTATGACGCTTTCCCCGGATCTCTATCGGTGATTTGTGTTTACGATACTGATGCAAACCTAGCCAAAGCCGACCTCGACGACATGTGCTTTCTTATCAAGAAGAAGCTGGCATCAATCGATATCAACCTCAAAGATATACGACGACATGTTCGTTTTGACACTGAAGAAAAGTGCAAGCATGAAAACAATGGTAAATGGCAAGAACGCCTTAAGTAGCCTTTGTAATATAAGCGGTTTGGTCAACAGGAAAAACAACTGCTCAAAATCCATTGTGGTTCCGATTATTCAGCATTATACGAAAGGTTGCAGGGAGAAGTGGATGTTAACTATTAGAAAAGCGATTGAGTCTGATACACAGGTGATCTATGACCTTCGTAAGCGAGCTATTGTTAAAAAATGTTCGGGCTCTTATTCTGAAGAGCAGCTCTCTCTATGGACTCAAGGGAAGGTATCCGAAGGATTTAACCAAGATGTTGTCAGTACCTTTTATGTTTCAGAAATAGATGGTCAAGTCATCGGCAGCGGTAAACTTAGTACCGAAACAGGTGTGGTTGACGCTATTTTTGTCGAACCAGATTTCTTTGGGCGAGGGGCCGCAAAACAAATGCTGGCTTTTCTGGAAGAGCTAGCTAAGCAACATGGTTTACAAACGTTAAAGTTGGATTCAACTTTAAATGCCGCGCCTTTTTATCGCTCGTGTGGGTTTGTTGGAGATAGTCTCTCAACTTATCATTCTCCAAGAGGTATTAGCTTGGATTGTATTCCAATGGAAAAGCAACTTTAAGAATGTATTTTCAGAATTCTCGGCAATAATTGATCTTGGGATTGACCCCAACACTCTAAAATAGCGGCTTAGCAACGACGTAAGGTGGCATCAATTGCCACCTTATTTTGTGATTTGAGAACGGTCCTTACCGCTTCTAGCTCGAGCCTGCGAGTTCTCTGCGGATTATCTCTGCGCCAGCTGCTAAGGCATTGAGCTTGCCGCGTGATACATCACGTGGCAGAGGGGCCATACCACAGTTGGTGCAAGGGTAAAGTTTGTCGGCATCGACGTACTGTAACGCCTTTCGTAACGTATCTGCGACTTCTTCTGGTGTCTCAACGGTATTGGTTGCAACGTCTATAGCGCCCACCATCACCTTTTTGCCTCTGATTAGTTCCAGGAGCTCAATTGGTACGCGAGAGTTATGACATTCTAGTGAGATAATGTCGATGTTGGATTGCTGAAGCTTAGGGAAAACCTCTTCATATTGTCTCCATTCAGAGCCCAGCGTTTTCTTCCAGTCTGTATTGGCCTTAATACCGTAGCCGTAACAGATATGGACCGCCGTCTCACACTTTAGCCCTTCGATGGCTCTTTCTAGGCACGCGATGCCCCAGTCGTTGACGTCATCGAAAAAGACGTTAAAGGCCGGCTCATCAAATTGGATAATATCCACACCAGCAGCTTCGAGTTCCTTGGCTTCTTGGTTGAGTATTTTTGCAAATTCCCATGCGAGCTTTTCGCGGCTTTTGTAGTGATCATCGTAAAGCGTGTCAATCATAGTCATTGGGCCAGGTAGCGCCCATTTGATTGGTTGATCTGTTTGCTGGCGTAAGAATTTTGCATCTTCAACAAATACTGGTTTTTGGCGGCTGACAGGGCCAACGACAGTTGGCACGCTTGCGTCGTATCGATCTCGGATCTTAACCGTTTGGCGGTTTTCAAAATCCACGCCACTCAGGTGTTCAATGAAGGTGGTTACAAAGTGCTGACGTGTTTGCTCACCATCGCTGACGATATCCACCCCGGCATGCTGTTGTTCTTGTAATGACAGACGTAGGGCATCATGCTTGCCATCCGTCAGTTCATCGCCTTGTAGTTTCCAAGGTGACCAAAGTGTTTCAGGTTGTGCCAGCCAAGAAGGTTTTGGCAGGCTCCCCGCCGTTGAAGTTGGTAATAGTGTTTTCATAGTCAGTGCTTTTTGTTTTCGTTAGTTGTTAAGCGTAATTTGCGGACCACTGTTCAAGAACGGTCTGGTATGGTTTGATGAAGTGCTCTTCAGCAAACTTCCCTTGTTCAATAGCTAGGCGGCTACGCTCTTCGCGGTCATAAACAATTTGCGTTAATGAATGATCACTATTTTTCAAACTTGGCTGATAAGAGGTACCTGCTGCAGCGTTCGCGTTATAGATTTCCGGGCGATAGATTTTTTGGAACGTTTCCATCGTGCTGATGGTACTAATCAGCTCTAAATTGGTGTAATCGTTGAGTAAATCGCCAAAGAAATAAAATGCGAAAGGTGCAACACTGTTTGGCGGCATAAAGTAACGAACTTGTAGCCCCATTTTCTGGAAATATTGTTCCGTTAGGGAAGATTCATTTGGTTCGTATTCAAAGCCTAATACTGGGTGTTGATTTTCAGTTCGGTGATACGTTTTGTTATCCGAAACACTCAAGCATATAACCGGTGGTTTTTTAAAGTTCAGCTTATATGTTTCTGAGCTAACGAAGTGCTTAAATAGTTTTCCGTGCAGTTCACCGAAATTTTCCGGAATACTAAATTGAGGTTTGTCTTTATTATGGTCAAGTAGAAGAACACTGAAATCATAATCTCGTACATAAGACGAAAAATTATTCCCTACGATCCCTTCAATGCGCTCATTGGTTTTATGGTCGACGATGTAGGTTTTTAGTACTTCAATCGAAGGGAAGCTCTCACCGCCGGCATCAATATCCATATCAACGGATACGATTTCCAATTCTACAGAATAACGATCGCCGTTCGGGTTGTCCCAATGTGCTAATGCATTGAAATTGTTATCAATCATCTGTAGTGCATTGCGTAGGTTTTGTTGTCGACTTTCGCCTCTGGCTAGGTTGGCAAAATTGGTCGTAATACGTGTGCTGTCAGCAGGGCGATAGTTCTCATCGAGGCTAAGGCTCTTGATAGTAAATGTGAAGTCTGTATTCATGGTGATCTGTTATCCTATTTCCTAAGATGAAAGCTGAATCATTCCTTGCTCTTCTGGATTTCTTTTTGTTTTGATAATCCCAGACCTGAGCCACCACTGCTTTTTCCATTTAACCTCAGAGATCTGAATAAAATGAGCTGTAGTTAAGAGCAGAGATTTATTTATAGCGTTGATCGACACATAAATAACAATGGATTTACTTCACTTTCAATATGAAGAGATTTCATGTTTCATTATTTATGAAAGAGATATATTAGTGTGCTTCATGGGAACATGAAGAATTTTTATAACACAATATTTCCAACAAAATGAAAAGGATAAATGAGTGAGTGAGCTGGTGTTGTTGATCATATATTGCGCACTATTAGGTAGTGGTGTTGGTTTCTTAGCTGGGTTGTTGGGCATTGGCGGTGGGCTAGTCATTGTTCCGATACTCAGCATTATTTTGCTCCACTTTGGTGTGTTACCGAGTGAGCAGGTAGTGATTGCAGCGATTGCTACCTCATTGGCGTCCATTTTGTTTACTTCAACTTCTTCAGCCATTGCTCATCATAAAAACGGTAATGTTCCGTGGAATCTCGCACCATGGATAATGACAGGCGTTGCGCTAGGTGCATTGATTAGCGGTTTCATGGCGGCGTTGCTTCCAGAGCAGGTGGTTCGGGCTGTGTTTGCAGTCAGCGTTATTCTTATTGCACTGAAAATGATCTTCAGCAGCAAAAATGATTCAGCGAACGATCGAAAAATGCCAAGCAAACCTTTCCTCACGGTGCTGACAACGATTACAGGTGGTTTGTCGGCAATGATAGGCATTGGTGGTGGTGCACTTTTAGTTCCTCTATTAACATTTTTCTCCGTTGATATGAAAAAAGCGATTGGATGTGCGTCTGCTTGCGGCATTGTCATCGCACTGTTTGGTTCTATTGGCTACATCAGTTCAGGTAGCGGTCACTATGCGTTATCCGATGGTTTTGCTGGCTTTGTGTATTTACCTGCTTTATTCGGCATTGTAAGTACGTCTTGGTTTACAGCGCCTCTAGGTGCTAAGGCAACACACTCTTTACCTGTCCCTACGATTAAGAAGATCTTTGCCGCACTCTTACTGGTCATGGCTGCCAATATGGTGATCAATTAAGCCAGCACAATAGATTGGTATGAATACTGTTTTTTTATACAGTCGTTTAGTGTATGCTCCGTCAGATAGATGATGATAGGAGCAGAATTGAATGGAATATATCGTTGTACAAAGTGTGCCTAGCCCTGAAGCTTATTGTGCTTTGCGCGTCACAGCGGGGCTATCAGCCAAAGCTCTTGAAGCGGCCAAAATAGGACTACCAAACTCTCTTTATGGTGTTTCAGTTATGGATGGAGATAAGCTAATTGCGATGGGGCGCGTCGTGGGTGATGGCGGGTGCAATTTTGAAGTTGTTGATATTGCCGTCGACCCGGATTATCAATGCAAAGGGCTAGGGAGAAAGGTTATGGAATACATCGACAGCTATCTGTCTTCCGTTGCCTTGGCTGGCTCTTATGTATCAATGATTGCGGATGAGCCCATTTTTTATGAAAAACTTGGCTATCGTTTGGTTGCTCCAGCCAGTCAAGGCATGACGAAAAAATTTAAGCCCTCCAATTAATTTCGTATTAAAGTGAAAGGGTTAATGGTGACAGCCATGCACGGCATAAGTGAGTGGAACATGCTTTAGCGTCAGGCGAAAGGGTCGGGGTGATATGAAAGGAATCAACAATGAAAACAGTCTTGATCACAGGTGGTAGCAAGGGTATCGGTTTGGAAGCGGTTAAAATGTACGCTTCAAAAGGAGAGCAGGTGATCACGTGTGCTCGGACTATGGAAACTTGGGACGACGTCATTGCGACGAATCCAGAGTTATCTAGTGTGGATTTTCAAGTGGTAGATATATCTGATCGTGATCAGGTTGAGGCACTGTTTGATTACCTGACTTCAGAGTATGGAAAGCTTGATATCGCGATCAATAATGCGTCTCCAAAACTAGAATCAAATGGCCAGTTTTCTGAGGTTGACTCTGATGAACTCTATAAAACCCTAGTTAATGATTTATGGTCGCATACTTTGTGTCTGAAGCACGAGTTATTGCTCATGTCTGAAGGCGCATCGATTGTTAATATCAGTTCCATCAATGGTATTCGCCCGACGCCTAATGCTTCAATGTACAGTGCGACAAAACATGGTTTGGAAGGTTTGACTCGTTCGGTTGCTCTGGAGGCGATTAAAGATGGAATAAGGGTTAATTCTGTTGCACCTGGCGTCACTTGGACACCAAGATGGGAAGAGCGTCAAGCGTCTGTTAACCCTAATATTCGCTCTGAAGTTGAGTCTGTAGTGCCTATTGGCCGCTTCGCTGAGCCTGCGGAAATTGTGAACGCGATTGAGTGGTTGTGCTCAGATCAAGCAAGCTATGTCGTTGGTCATACTTTAGTGGTAGATGGTGGCTTGTCTCAGAGTTAGGCGCGCAGATGTTTACTCTGAGGAATAAGTGATATCTAAGCTAGCCACTAATAGTCTTCAAAGGTGTGTCATGGAGCCATCAATGCAAGTGCATTTCAACCAATACCCAAATGAGGCACGAACTAAGCTTTTGAATCTGAGAACGATGATTTTTCAGTTGGCTGAAGAATTGAGCTTAGGTGTGGTGAGTGAATCATTAAAATGGGGTGAGCCGAGCTTCAGTGTTAAGTCGGGAAGCCCTGTCCGAATCGATTGGAAATCAAACACTCCGGATCAGTATTATTTGTTCTTTCATTGTCAGACTAAGCTGGTGGACACTTTTCGAGAACTCTATGGTGATGTATTGGATTTTCAAGGTAACAGGGCGATTGTCCTTGAGTTATCAAAGCCGTTACCTAAAAACGCTATCAGGCATTGTCTCATTACGAGCATGACGTACCACAAGATAAAACATCTACCTTTGCTGGGCGGATAATTTATTCCCCAAATCGCATTCTAGCTTTTTATATCTAATGGCTCGCACAGGGCTTTTAAGCGCAGTATCATATGGTAATCAATCTAAACAAGTAGTGAATATATGTCTTTCCCACCGTGTCCAAACTGTCAGTCTGAATATGTATACCAAGACCAGAGTCATCTGGTTTGCCCAGAGTGTGCGTATGAGTGGAATCCCGATGAAGCACTTGAAGCCGAAACCCCCAACGTTAAAGACGCTAACGGAACGCTGCTAGCAGAAGGGGATAAAGTGACTTTGGCAAAAGATCTTAAGGTTAAAGGTAGCTCCCTGATCTTAAAAATAGGCACTAAAGCTGTGATCAGAAGAATTGTTGACGGTAAAGACCATCAATTGGATTGTAAAGTTGATGGTGCAGGTGAAATGATGGTAACTGCACAATTTGTTAAGAAAGCTTAATGATGCCAATTAACTTGAGTGTTCTCACTACAAGGGCTCGCTGAAAAAGCGGGCCCTCATTCGTTTAAGCTTAAACTAAAGGCTTGTTGCGTTCGATGACGCTAATTGAAATCGCCAAAAACAGGATATCTTTCACTAAAAAGAAATTGGTCACGAGGATACCATCGGACACTTTCCAAGTATTTGGCGTCGTTAGAAGAAAGCTGAGTGTCGCCACAAAAATGACAGCGGCTGCTATTCCGG
Source organism: Vibrio sp. B183 (assembly GCF_000740665.1). NCBI lineage: Bacteria > Pseudomonadati > Pseudomonadota > Gammaproteobacteria > Vibrionales > Vibrionaceae > Vibrio > Vibrio sp. B183. The sequence continues at coordinate 9,828 of NZ_JPQB01000006.1, forward strand.
AAACATACGCGATTTTTGCATTTTTGAAGCCCGCAATCAGGCCAATAGCGACGATGATCTCGGTGGCACCGATAAGATTCGAAACCGCTTGTACAGAGATGATGTCATAAAGCCAACTCATCGCTGGATGGTTGACCACCAAAGGCTCAATCAACTTAGCTTCTGTCGGGGTAAACTTGTAAATACCAATCCAAGCCAACACTAATGCGACGCCAATAACGCCAAGATTGTAACCAATATGACTTTGTTTTAATTCTTTATTTTCTACATGCATGATAGGACTCCAAAATAACAATGCGTGGATATGACCGAGCATCTGTAGAGAAAATTTCGCCGAAGTGGAACTCACCCGTTTTTAATTCAGATTAGGTTCATCAACAATCCGTTACTTTATTGTTGTTTGCAGTTGAGTATCACTGTTTTAAGATCCCCCTGTAACTGAAGATTTTTGAAGGTAAGACATGAAGAAAACGCTGATAGTAATGATGATGCTGGGTGCTTTAGCCGGATGTGATGATGCAACTAAAGCTATCGATCAGGCGCAAGAGGCTGCGAATAAAGCAGTGGACAACATTCAGCATCAAGTCGAGTCTTTCGACTTAGAGCAGTTCAATCTGGATCAATTTGGTGACGCAACAGAGTCAGCAAAGGCAATGGCGGCGTCTGTCGAAGAAGCATTGACGGTCGACTTCAGCAACCCAGAAGCGTTGGTTGAAGCGAAAGAACATATCGCGAATGCATACAGCTGTTTAGTTGAAGCATCATCGGAGTCTACAGCCTCCGAGCTGATGGATAAGTTGCTGTCGTCAGTGAATAGTGAAGATGCTGTATCCTTGATTGAAAAAGGCATAGAGCAAGCGAAAACAGCTCAACAATGTGTGATGTAACAAATAAACTGAGTAGGCGCGGTTAGGACACTGTGCCTACGCTTTGTATATATGCTTCTGGGTATTGGAGAGAATGTTTGGTTGACCCTATCTTAATTGAACCGTATCAAGACGCGTTTCTTCCGGCACTTCGAAACCTTTATCTTAAATCACGAAAAGCGAGTTTTATTTGGTTAGATACAGCTGGCTATGAATTGTCAGACTTTGACAACGACGTTGAAGGCGAGCAAATCTGGGTCGCAATCATTGGAGAAGACATCGCAGGTTTTATTTCAATCTGGGAACCAGAAAACTTTATTCACCACCTCTACGTCTCACCAGAGCATATCCGAAAAGGTGTCGGCTGCCATCTACTGCAACTGGCTAAAGCCCGTTACTCTACACTCAGCCTAAAATGCATGTCACACAATGAGTCTGCGCTGCAATTTTATCAGTCTCAAGGGTTTACCCGTCATTCAAAAGCCGAAGATTCTCTTGGGGAATACTACCTACTTACTTTATAGTAATTCCGCGACAACTCTATGATTTCTTATTATGCTAAAGCTCTTCTAAAATACGAATTTACCTATTTGCTCAGATAGATAATTTGAGACTCAAGCCAACAAATCAATATAACTATTTGTAGAGAAATGTTTAGTTGCATATAAGTATTTAGTAAGGGCATACACGCGAATGCTAAAAAAGATCTGAGTGTTTAAACCGCATGATACGGTCAGATATTTAATATATAAAATCGATGGATATTAAGTGAAAAATGAACGATTTTATCTTACAGAACAATGGCTAGCTTCCTATATTGAAGCCTCATGGATAGACAAGTGTTTAGACACAAAAGTTAACAGGCCTAAAAGTCAAAATTTACCTACACAATTCATTCATTCGAATTACAGTGTTCATGCTACACAAGCCATCGCCAAACAATTATCGGAGCATAATATAAAGTCAGAAAGCCTACTGGAAGTTGGGCCTGCGTGCGGAAGAGCAAATTACGAGCTTGTTTCATCATGTGAAGAGTTAAAGCGAGTCTATGTTGTAGAGCCTTCTCGTCGTTTACTTGATGCTTTTACGGAGATCCTGCTCACGCCAGGGATAAGTCGATTTAGGGCGTTTGCGACTGAAGAAGTTGACTTGGAGCTTGATACAAACTCTTTATCCAATAAGTATTTACCACTGGTTGTTGAAACCTTTAACACCCCAGCTTCTGATGAGTTAACTATCCCTCAATGTGATTTAGTGGTCTGCCTAAATGTGCTTGACCAATGTGAATCCCCCAAACAAGTGGTGGACTATTTGATGTCGCGAGTCTCTATTGGCGGTGTGCTGGCTCTGTCATGTACTTATCAATGGAGTGATAAACATCTAAAAGTGCCTTCGGAACGCATTAATGACATTAATGCGTATTTCGACCGAACGTGGCAAAAGCTCGATGATCAAGAATTTGAATACCGTTTTAGAGTCAATGAACGTTACTCAATGTTATTTTTGTCGCATACCGTCATTTATCAACGGTTATAAACGTAATGGATAGGAAAGGGCCTGTACCATGGAAGTAAGTTGTCATTGTGGGAATCTGAAGTTAGTCGCTAAGAGCACCCCATTGGAAGTGGGAGAGTGTAATTGCTCAATCTGCCGTCGCTATGCTGCACTGTGGGCTTACTATTCGCCTTCTGAGGTAACCGTTACATGGTCTGAAGATCCTTCTATTTACTATATTTGGGGGGATAAATGTGTGGAGTCTCATCGTTGTAACCTTTGCGGATGTATGACCCACTATGTGACAACGCCAAAGTGTGATGAGCAGGTTACTGCTATCAATATGCGTATGGCGGAAGGTGTTATACTCAAGGACATTCCTATAAGAAAAATAGAAGGCTCTTCTTATTAAAGTCATGTAAAAAGGAAGTGAGATGGAATTTTCAATTAAACGGCTTAAAACATCCCTAGGGACTTTTCGATTGAAAGGTCAGCTTATTGATGCTCATAGTGACCAGGAAATAAGCTTTGCAGAAGCTGAATTTATGGGTACTGACGGTTGGGTTGAGATAAATACAGAATCCGAAGGAGGAATGGCTATTTTGAATCAAATAAAACCTGAAGTTATAGAACACTTGATTTAGTTTAAGGTCAGCTAAAAACAGTTATATGACCGAAACTAATTGTATTCGGATGTGTTTTGTATATGTATGGGGAATGTTATTCTTCAATGTCCTTTTAAAACTGAATGAGTCGTATCAGTGGAAAGTAGCCAATACATCAAACACCCTCACTTCTGCCAAAAATGTCAATCACTTACTCCTCATATCCAAGTAGAAAAAACGAATAAATCTGATTCCAAATTTGAGCAAAAGCAATCGTTGTTCGGAAGTTGTATCGAATTCCTGATAGCCCTTGTTGTTAAAGATGGTGAGCACACCAACAGTTTTTTTATCGATCAAGAAGAACAGTTTCAGTGTGAGAAATGTGGGGCCAAATCCTGGCACTAAAATAGGTGTCGCTTGAGTGGATTCTCAATAACATAAGGCAGTTTACATGGCTGAAAGATTGGCCACCTCTTCAAGTGCAAGTTTCGCTGTATGGTAAGGATTTTTTATTTCAGCACATATCTAAGTCGATTTGAATCGCTACAGAGATTGTTGGATAAAAAATTGGAAAAGGATAATTTTATTTTGATTGAACTTCTTGCTGGTAAACTCGGTATATTACTAGAGTTAACAAATAGTTGAATCAAACGTTTCGGGTAGTATGGAGACATCATGAAAGGAATTCTTTTTTTGTTTACGGTACTTTTTATCAGCGGTTGCTTAGGAATGCCGAGTGAGGTTAAACCCGTGCAGGATTTTGACATCGACAGATATACGGGTAAATGGTACGAAATTGCAAGGCTCGACCACTCATTTGAAAAAGGCCTGAGCAAGGTAACTGCAGAATATAGTCTTAAGGACGACGGCGGTGTTAAAGTCATTAACCAGGGCTTTTCCGAAGAACTTAATGAGTGGAAAGAGGCGGAAGGTAATGCATATTTCGTTCGAAGCTCAGATCAAGGCTACTTGAAAGTATCATTCTTCGGTCCATTTTATGGTTCATATGTTGTTTTCGAACTTGAAAAAGAAAACTACGATTATGCGTTTGTGTCTGGTCCTGATAATGATTACTTGTGGCTATTAGCGCGTTCAAGCTCTGTAGAGCAAGAGGTTATCGATAAATTTATTTCGATGTCTAAAGCGAGAGGGTTTGATACGAACCGTCTTATTTTTGTTGAGCATTAGACATGGTTGGACAATGAAATAAAGGACTTTCCATCTGCCAATTAGAAGACTCTTTGGTCATCTATTTGGTCTCCGTGGCAAATTTCGCCAATCTCATGAATCAAAGAAAAGTAGGTACACACTGTTTAAATTGAGTCGCTTTGACGCGCCTCAACACATAACTACTTGTTTCTTATATTTAACCGCATTAATGTATTTTACGTGTAGCATATGGAATGAGAGTTGAGCAAGATGGGAAAACAGTTTTCAGAGTTATCGGATAAACACATCGCGTTTATTGAGCAACAAAAACTCTATTTTGTTGGTACTGCAGCGGATAGGGGTAGTGTGAACTTGTCGCCAAAAGGTGGGGATTCACTTAGAGTCATCAGCTCAACTCAAATCGCTTGGCTCAACCTCACTGGTAGCGGCAATGAGTCGGCCGCACATGTGCTGAATAACCCACGCATGACCCTCATGTTCTGTGCATTTGAAGGTGCCCCATTAATCTTAAGAGCCTACGGACAGGCGAGTGTGCTGCATAACAAAGATGTGGAATGGAAAAAGTACGTCAGCTTGTTCCCCGAAAGCGCGGCTGCCCGTCAGATATTTATCCTTGATATCAACATGGTTCAATCTTCGTGCGGTATGTCTGTACCATATTTTATTTACGAAGGGGACAGAGAAGATTTGGCAAAATGGTCCGAAAAGCAGGGGACTGAGGGGATTGAAAAGTATTGGTTGAAGAAGAACCAAAAGAGCATCGACGGTTTTGCATCGGAGATCGCCAGTCGCTCAGGTTTGAGCGAAGTCTCTGATGAGTCTTTTTAATTTGATCAATTCTCTTATATTTAGTGGCAAGACAAAATAAATAATAAAAATAGGAATACTATGAAATACCCAGAGCCTTTACAGAAAGGAGATAAGATCGCCGTTACCGCTTTTTCTTCGGGTGTTCCTTCAGGGTGTCACCAACGTTTAGACCTCGTTTTGGAACACCTTCGAAGCCTTGGATTTAATGTAATCGAAGGCCGTTGCCTAAGAGAAAACGAAAAGCATGTGAGTGCGACTCCATCAATGAGAGCAGAAGAGTTGATGAAGTTCTTGTGTGATGACTCCATTGCGGCGGTTGCTCCGCCTTGGGGTGGTGAATTTGCGATGGACCTTCTGCCTTTACTCGATTTTGAAAAATTGAAGCAGGTTAAGCCAAAGTGGGTATTTGGCTTTTCTGACGTGAGTACTATCAGCTCAGCGCTTACCACGCAATTAGGTTGGTCGACTTTACATAGCTCCAATTTGATGGAGTTAAACCCACTTGAAAAGGACGAGCTCACCGCAAACACCTTAAATGTTATGACAGCCAAAGCTGGGGCTGAAATAACGCAGTTCTCTTCTGATCTTTATCAGGTTTCTGGTGAGTCTTTCGAAACTAATCCGAATTGTTGCTTAAATAAAACAGAGAGAACTCAGTGGAAAGTGGTGGGTGATGTCGAAGAGTTGAGCTTTAGTGGCCGTCTGATAGGAGGCTGCTTTGATACTATGGTCCACCTGATTGGGACAGAGTATCTCGATCTTGAGCGCTTTAAACAATGCTATCCAAATGACGGTTTGATTCTGTATTTAGAGAATGCAGAGATGCCACCGACAGTGTTAAAGCGCGCTTTGCAAGGGTTAAAATACCAAGGTGTTTTTGAACAGATTAGTGGACTGTTATTTGGAAGAAATGCGGTTTTAGATAATTGTGGAAAAGCAATAACGTCTAGTGAAGCTTTCCTTTCTGTTGCCAATGACTTAAAGGTGCCTGTTCTATATGACGTGGATATAGGCCATCTACCGCCTAACTTGGCACTCTTTAACGGCGCGCATGCAGAAGTTCATTTTAAGGATGGTAAAGGGAAAGTAATACAAACCCTGCGATAGATAGCTCGAATAACACTAGTAAAAAGCCACTCGGTTACCGAGTGGCTTTTTTCTTTACCACATCAGATCGTCTGGGACTACATAGTCTGCATATGGGTCGTCTTCGGCTGGCACGTCTGATTCTGGCTCTTTGAGCTCAATGATGACTTGGTCATCACGCTGTGCAATTTTGTTTGCGACAACCCCGGGGATTACCGCATAGCCATCTTCATGACGGGCGATAGCAAGAATACCTTTGATAAGTTGTTCGCGGATAATCGATTCAACGTAAAGGGATTTGACGAGCGTTCCATCGGTGAAGTTGTATTTAATATCACCATCTTTCTGATCGATTTTGTTCATCTCGATCAACTGTTTGATTTGCGACTGAATTTCTTTGTTCAGACGCTGTTCATTTTGTTGGTTGCTTAGCTCTTTATCACGCTCTTGCTGTTGACGTTTTTGTTCTTCGACCGCGGCTTTTACTTCACGAGCTTGTACGCGTGATTTTTTTGAACCTTTTTTGGCCTTCTTTAGCTTCTTTTCATTCACTAGACCAGCTTTCAGCATTTGTTCTTGCAGAGTAAGTTTTGCCATGGGGTATCCGTGTTGATAAATGTTTTGCGTATTTTATAGGGACGGGGCCTGCAAATAAAGGTATGTGAAGAATGTGCGTCAAGTTTTCTTTATCAATTGACGTGTTTCATATGGCAGTCGGGAGTGATATCTTCAGGCTATTGAAAGGCATGCAATGACAGGTACTACACGGATGAGATTCCTCATTGAACAAGAAGTCTTGCTTCAACAATATGAAACCCGCCAGAACGAACATGAGGTTATGCGTTTACTTCACCCTGATTTCGTTGAAGTGGGTCGCTCAGGCAGAAGCTTTGATCTGCAGTCTATATTAGAGCTGATGGAGAACGAGGAGCCTTCAACAGGCAAGATACATTCACAATCATTTGAATGTATTGCGCTTGAACCTTCTGTTCAATTGCTGCTGTATAAATCGGCTTGGGTTGATTCTAAGGGAAGCGCAAGCTTGTATACCAAACGTTCGTCAATTTGGGTGTTTACGGGTGGAAAATGGCAGTTGAAGTACCATCAAGGCACGCCTTGTGAGCCGTTTAGGATTGAAGTGGAATCCACGATTTAAAAGAATGACAAGATGTATAAATTAGAAATTTTTTGCCAACCTGCCCAAAAGGCGCAAGTGCTTAGCACATTGCATGAATCTGGTGTCGATAAGATTGGTGATTACGACCACTGTTGGGCGTTTGGAGCCATGACGGGCTCTCATCGTGCATTGGAGGGTGCTAAACCAGTGTTCGGCGATAAAGGTCGAGTAGAAAATTATGACTTGCTTAAGATAGAGATCAATGTTGATAAAGCTCAGGTGAAGCCTATTGTCGAACAGCTTAAGCTTTGCCTGGGGTGGGAAGAACCTCTGGTGAATGTGCTCAAACTACACAATGCTGAATTTGATCTTTGATTGAGCCGAGTGCTCGCATCAAATATGTCAGGGTAAAGGGAATATGTTGTATACGGAACGCTTGATATTGAAGGCTGTTGAAGAGGCAGATGTTGATGTCTACAGGCAAGTACTAAGTTCAGATAGTTTAACCAAGTTCCTGCCAAAGGGAGCGGCTTATTCAGAAACAGAGATTCTGCAGCATCATGCCAACAGAGTCGAGCACTGGAGGAAATACGGTTTTGGTTCCTACGTTATCTGTTGCCGAGAGAATCCAACTCGAAAGATGGGGTACGCAGGCGTTGAAGTGTGTGAAAATCCAGAATTCAGCGATATCCGATACGCGCTACTGCCAGAGTATCAGGGGAAGGGTTATGTAATGGAAGCATCCGAGGCTTTGATACGCGAAACCTTTAAACTCGGTAAGCATGAGAGAATATATGGTGTATCTTTGGAAGCGAACAAACCTTCGGTCACCATTTTGAATAAACTTGGAATGCAGCGAGAGGTTGGTATCAACCTGTATGGAGAATGCGATGGTTTGGTGACTTTCTCGATTGATGCAAAGTCTATGGAGATTCAGTAATGAAGATTAGAACTGCACTTCACAGTGATGTTCGGTCAATCACCGATATCTTCAACTATTACATTGCCAACACCAATGCTCGCTTCGAAGAAAGACCTTTTACATTAGAAAACCGTTTAAATTGGTTTGAACAATTTTCACCAAACACTAAGCATCAATTATTGGTAGCCGAGCGTCTGGGAAACATTGTTGGATTTGCCTGTTCGCAACCATACCGATCATCTGAGGCGTTCGCAGACACAGTAGAAGTGACGATATATCTTTCATCTGACGCAAAAGGAAAAGGTGCCGGCTCTGCATTATATCAAGCACTTATGGCGGAGTTAAAGCTGCAGGGTGTTCATCGTGCGCTATCTGGTATTGCTTTACCAAACGAGGCCTCAATTGCTTTGCATAAGAAATTTGGGTTCCAAGAAGTGGGTGTTTTTGATTCCTATGCAAAGAAAAACGGAAGCTATATCAGCTCCGTTTGGTTGGAAAAATTATTCGGATAATTATGATTTCTATAGAAAAGTACAGTGCTGAAAAAGCACACCTTATACATGCATTAAGCGTTACACCTGAACAAGCTCAGTTTACCGTTGATAACATTGGCGAAATGATCCCCGAACTGAAAGAAAGTGAACATCCCTACGTGATTATGAAAGGCGCTCAGCCCGTGGGCTTCTTTCTTCTTGATATAGGGTACGCTGAGAAATTCAGTTTCTGCCCGGAAGACGGTATTGGAATCAGAGCATTGTTGATTGATCGTAATCTACAGGGGCAAGGTATTGCAAGTGATGCACTTAAATTGCTTCCCCAGTATGTTGGTGAAGTCTATCCACAAGTCAACTCGCTTTATCTCACAGTAAACTGTCGAAACGAGCCCGCCTATCGATGTTATTTAAGTAGTGGTTTCACTGATACGGATGAGTTGTATTTAGGTGGTCCTGTTGGCCCTCAACATATCATGATGACATCAGTTTGTGGTCGAGGTTAAAAGATAAGTATGGTTAAGCTAAGAGAAATGCGAACGGAAGAGTTTGCGGATTTTTATCACTATGCTGCCGAGGCCTATGCGCAGGATATTGCAGAGAATCAAGGCCACGCTGCTGAAAAATCTCTTGAACTCGCTCATCAGGCTTTGAAGCGTTGTTTTCCCGATGGTGTTGAATCGAAAGGGCAGTCACTGATGTGTATCGATGCTGAAAAAGATGGCGAATCAATACTGGCAGGTTACTTGTGGCATTGCGTTAATCAAAAAGAAGGGTCGACATTTATCTACGACTTTTACGTTATGGAAGCCTTTCGAGGGCAAGGTTTGGGTAGTAAGGCTATCGAGCTTTTGGAAGCGAAAATGAAAGATGTCGATATTAAACAGATTAAATTGCGCGTTGCCTTCAACAATGAGCGGGCTCGGAAGCTATATGAAGAGTTGGGATTTGTGGTCACTGGTTACAACATGTCTAAGGTCATTACTGGTTAAACTAAAAAGAAATCAATTATGAATACACACTTTGAACGCTTGAAATCTCTAGGAGCGGGTGACTTTCAGCACTTAAACGGTTCGCTTGAATCCCACTTGGTTGGAACAGAGTCCTTGCTGGCAAAATGGCATGCGAGTGATACGGTCAGGAGCGCTGGCCTCTTCCATGCAGCATACGGAACCGCTGGATTTGATGAGAGCATGGTCTCACTGGAAATGCGAAGCGAAATCGCCGCGGTTATTGGTCGAGAAGCAGAAGCTCTGGTTTATCTCTATTGCTCTTGCGACAGAGACTATGTGTTTCCTCAGTTTGATTCTAAACCGTTCATCCAGTTTCGTGACCGATTTACGGGCTCGGTATTCGAGATGACGGAAGAGCAGTTACACCAGTTTTGTGAGTTGACCGTTGCCAATGAACTTGAGTTGGTGTTAGCAAGCGAAGAGTTTAAGCTGAAATATGGCCAAGAGCTACGGAACCTATTTGAAGGTATGGCGGTCTATTTGAGTGAAAGTGCCAAAGCAGAGTACAAGTTGGCGTTAGCTGACTGTGACACGTCCGAAAAAATGGCATGCGAAGAGTGATGGTTTAGCACAAGAGAGGTTGTATGGTAGTTGTAGCTCGTTTTTCTTTCCCTCATGAGGCTCATATTGCGAAAGCGAGCTTGGAAGCCGCTGGAATTGAAAGCAATATTGCTGACGAACATACCGTTAACACCCAGTGGCTCTATTCAAATGCTATTGGCGGAGTTCGTTTAATGGTTCAGGAAGAGGATGCCGAGCAAGCGACAATTATCCTTAATACCGACTATTCTGATGCTTTATGCTCTGAAGAAAGTTCCACTTCACAAGATCATTGCCCTAACTGTGGTAGCCTAAAACTAGAGCCGTTTACCAAAGGTAAGCGACCCGCTTTTTTAGTCTTTATTCTTTTTGGCTTTCCGCTGTTTTTCTATAAACACGGTTATAAATGTAGCGATTGCGGACATTTCACCGAAAAAACGGCCTAGCTTACTAAACTAGAGGGAATTCTAATGAAGGTAGCAGTGGTCTTGGGTACATCAAAAACAGATGGTAATACGCGTCACTTAGTGAATAAATTTGTTGAGATGACAAATGCTACGGTGTTTGATTTAGCGGATTACCAACTCTCTTATTATGACTATCTACACGAAAATCGCAGCGATGATTTTATTCCTTTGATTCGCATGCTTACCACCTATGATCACATTGTGTTCGCTTCGCCTGTCTATTGGTACTCCATGTCGGCACAACTGAAAGTGTTCTTCGATCGCTTGTCCGATCTGTTGACCATAGAAAAGCCACTTGGACGCCAGCTGAAAGGTAAGGAAATATCTGTTATCTCGACTGGCTACAATCATGAATTACCAGATTGTTTTATTGAACCTTTTAAGCTTACTGCTCGCTACATGCAGCTTGAGTTTAGAGGCTTTGCTTATCTTCCTGTTAGCGAAGAAGAAGATCTTGGGCGAGCTCATGCCATTGCCGAATGGTTTAGTGAGAGTATTTGTCGAGAGCCCTCTAAGGTCTGATATAGCTAACTCTTTGTAACATAGGACTTATCTTTATCAGGTTCGCACAATTGTTCTTGCCTTTTGTATTCCCTTGGTTTATAAATCCCACTGTATCCATAAGTGACTCCATGTATATCGTAGTTTTTGTACATTTTTCATAACATGGAGAAAAGTGATGAGTAAAATCACTCATAGTAACAAGCTAGTGGATTTTTTTCGTTTTCGCAGAACGGTAAGCGAGCAAGACTTCATGCTTACTTCTAACGAGTTAGTGGTAAAGTCTGACGCTTATAAGTTGAGCAAAATCAAACGTTTTGAAGTTCGTCGATTAGGTATCAAAGAAAACATTGTTCGAGTGTTATCTTTGGCATTGGTGTTGTCTGCAGCTACATGGGCATTTGTTCCTCAGTTTGGACTGTATACTTTAGCGTTAACCCTTGTTATGGCCTTTGTTACGTGGCGCAAGTATGAATTGCGTGCGGAGTTTAAAGGAACTGATGAAACGGGTGATCACTGGGTGTCGATTGTTCGTGGCTGTGATAAACAAGAATACCAAGTTTTAAAACAGGTTGAAGAAAAGCTACAGGCTGCTATTTAAAGGTAAAGCTCGCTAATGATTAGCGAGCTTTTTTTATGTTATAACAAAGACCTGCAATCTAAGGGGAGTGTTATGATCACTATTCGTCAATATCAGCCAGAAGATGCTAAAGCGCTTTGGGAAGTGTTTTTCCATACAGTCCGAAATGTAAATCGCCAGCATTACAGTCAGGATCAGGTTGAAGCGTGGGCGCCAGAAGGATGGGACATAGAAAGGTGGAAAAACAAAATGTGCCAAATTAACCCTTACATCGCTGAAATGAACGGTCAAGTCGCGGGGTATACCGATTTGCAAGATTCCGGATTAGTTGATCATTTCTTTTGTCATCACGCTTTCCAGGGTAAGGGCGTTGGTCGGGCGCTTATGGAGCATGTGCTAAAGGTTGCGAACGACAAGGGTATCACTCGCCTCTACTCGGAGGTGAGCATTACTGCTCGTCCTTTCTATGAGCGGATGGGGTTTAAAGTAGTGAAAGAGCAACAGGTTGAGATGCGTGGTCAGGTACTGACAAATTTTGTTATGGAAAAGCACCTTTAGGGAAAGCAATTGTTTAGGCTAGAAACACCAAGACTTGTTATTAGAGACATGTCGCTAGAAGATGAAGCCGCGTTTGTGGCGATATCTCAAGACGAAAAGTATCAACGTTTCTATGACGAAGCGGACAGCAAAGCAGAAAAATACCGTCAATTGACCAAATTGTTTATTCAACAGGCTGCCGAAATACCAAGAAGAAGTTACCAACTTGCAATAGAGCATAAACAGCAAGGCATCTTTATTGGTACGGTATGCTTGAGATTGGAAGATGAGCATAATGCGTCCATGGGATGTGGAATAGCACGTTCATTTCAGGGAAGTGGTTTGATCTATGAAGCTGCGACGGCTTTGGCAAATTATGGGTTTCGTGAGCTTAATATGCATCGGATATACGCCGAAACGATTAAGGAAAACCGCGCGGCTCTTAAGCTTTGCTCTGACTTGGGTATGCGCAGAGAAGCGGTGTTCAAAGAGAACAGGTATTTTAAAGGGCGCTGGTGGGACACGGTAGTTATGGCAATATTACAACATGAGTGGCGTGACAAACTTGATGAAACCAATGAATAACGGGTTGGACGAGCAAGGTTACATTCTTAATCATTGTTCAGTCGCCTATATTCAGCCCGCGTTTAGGCAGTCAGTTGACCGTGTGGTTAGCTGTTTACGTGACACTTTTTCAGGCAAAATTCATAGCCTTTATCTATATGGGAGTGTAGCTAGGGGAACTGCGGTTGAGTTTGAGTCAGATTTAGACTTATCTATTGTTTTCACTAAGCCTTTAGATCTTGAAACCGAACGAAAACTTGAGGTCACCAAATCAGAATTAGAGCAAGAGTTAACTATTTTCAGCAAGATAGACTTCGATCCTGGTCATCTAGAAGCAATCCTTTCTCCAAATGAAATCTATCACTGGCAGTTTTGGTTAAAGCACTGCTGCTGTTGTGTGTCAGGTGACGACTTGTCCCAGAAATTCAATCGGTTACAACCAAACCGGAAAATCGGTTTTGCTCTCAACGGTGATCTCTCGTCATTTATAACCCAAGCATGTGATGAGCTTAATGAGTCTAACCATAAGTATATGGGTAAAATGTTGGCTAAGAAGATCCTTCGTAGCGCTTACACCTTGATCGCAGAAAAGGACAACAGTTGGCACGTGGAGATCAAGTGGTGTGCAAAAGCCGTATTACACCATTATCCAAAGGAATCACAGAGTGTTGAACTTGCGCTACGCATGATTGAAGGTCAACCCTATGGTATTGAGGATATTCAGCAATTGGCAAACGGGTGGGGTAGACGAGTCGCTTACCAGTTTGAAGTTGAGGAGTATTAATATGGGGTCTGACCTAGGTTTTTCCTTTGAAGAGAATCGGGCTGAACTGAGGATTTTGCGTAACGGTAAGATTGTTACCATATTGCGTGGAAAGCAGGCATCTGAATTCGTTTCGAAGGTTAGTGCGCTCTCAAATCATGACCAACAGCAACTGATGGCGAGAGTTACTGGCAATTACAAACGGGGCAACGAAAGGTTAGCTAAAAAGCACCGTAAACACAGATGAGTTTAATAGTAATGGAGGTTCCGGTGGAAGCATATCGTACAAACAGGTTAACCATAAGGCAGTTTAAAGATGGTGATCGCAATGCTCATTTTCTATCTGAAATTCAAGCAACCTTGACAGAAAAGGTTGTTGAGAATTTACCGCCGTACTTTCACCAAGTCAGGTCTAATGAATCAGCAGAGACCTGGTTAAGCAAAATGAATGATGAAAGCGTGCTTTACGTAGTGAGAGCTAACGATGGTGCGTTAGCAGGGTTCGTATTTGTCTATCAAGACAGCGGTAGTGCTCATATCGGCTATTTACTCGCAGAAGAGTACTGGGGGCAAGGGTTGGCTAGTGAGCTGCTCACTGGGTTTATTGACTCCATTGCGAACAAAAGTGGTTGGAGAGAGCTCGTCGCTGGTGTTGATGAGTCAAACATTGCATCGTTGAAACTTTTAGAAAAGCTTGGCTTTGTAAAACAGTCCATGAACGAACAAAGAGTTGTTTTCTATCAATATGGTCTAAAAAACAATTCTCAGAGTGAGGAATAGAATTGATGAGATTAATCCCCCCTTCATCGCAGTTCAAAGAGGCATTTGCTCGATTCTACCAAGATTTCAAGCACAATGATCCTGAGAACGCAGATTACTATGCGGAAGGTGAGAATGATATTGAACGCTATGTAAGTCGACTTTCCAATGAATCCTTGGGTATCGAATTAAAACCGGGTTACGTCCCTTGTAGCCATTTTTGGTTGATTGATGAAAATCAGAGTATTCGTGGAGCCATTCGTATTCGTCATCATATTGAAAATGAATTTCTTTCTTCTGAAGCTGGCCATATCGGGTATGATATCGCTCCCAATTTCAGAGGCCAAGGTAACGGTAAGATGATGTTGAAGTTAGCATTGGCGGAAGCTCGTAAACTGGGGATATCCAAAGCACTTGTGACTGCAGATGATGATAACTTGCCATCCCGAAAAGTGATTGAAGCTAATGGCGGTCAATTAGAAAACATTATTATGGGTAAAGTGTTTCCCAACCTTTTAGCAAGATATTTGATTCAGTTGTAGAGAGCGAGTAGTCGGCCATGAAATACAAGCAGATAGCGCCTGAACATGTGCCATTACCACTATTACTCGAAGCGGACCCAAGCGAAGAAAACATTCAGTCGTATCTGAGCAAATCTCAATGTTTTGTTGCTGAGGATGATGAGGGAAAGTTTATTGGTGTCATGGTTATGCTGCCACGCAGCCAATCGCTGGTGGAGTTAATGAATGCTTCTGTTTTGCCAACTTTCCACGGGAGAGGAATAGGCAGCCACTTGCTCGAGTTTGTTCTCAGAGAACTTAAGTCTTCAGGTGTAAAACGTGTTGAGTTAGGAACAGGATGTTTTGGCTATCAACTTAAGTTTTATCAACGCCTCGGTTTCCGCGTGGATTCGGTATGGAAAGACCATTTTCTCAACCACTATCCAGAGCCTATTTTTGAAGATGGTATCCAACACAAGGATATGTTGAGGCTCTATCTCGAACTCTAATCTTCTGATATCACCAGCACACTTTGTTTTAATGGAGTAAAAAAATGAATGCAAAAGAAATCGTGAACGCTTTCTGGCAAGCGATGCAAAGTAATGATTTTTACAAGGCCAGCGAATGGTTAAGCGAAGATTTTGAAGGCGTATGGCCCCAATCGTCAGAAAAGATTATTGGACGAGATAACTTCGCCGCGCTAAACACGAACTACCCAAGTCACGGTATCTGGACTTTTGAGATTCACTCGATAGTTTGCGAAGGTCAGACGGTTGTTACTGACGTGTCGATAACAGATGGTACTCAGAGCGCCAGAGCCATCACATTTCATACTGTAGTAAACGGGCTAATTGCCAAACAACTCGAGTTTTGGCCTGATAATTATGCAGCACCAGAGTGGCGCTCTCAATGGGTGGAGGTGTTGTAGAAGTCATTCTTGGCCAACTAAAAGTTTATTCCTTTCAAACAGTTCGAACCTTTTCTATCACTTTGGTGTCGTATAGAAGATACGATATTTCAGTAAGGAACTTGAGCGTGCCGAGAATATTACAAGCCAAGGTTGTGGATGTGACGTTTGGGGACGACGTCACCATTGTTGAACCCTCCAATTTATATGGATGCACATTGGAACACAGTGTGTTCATCGGGCCATTTGTTGAAATACAAAAGAATACCGTTATTGGTTCACGCACTAAGATTCAATCGCACAGTTTTATTTGCGAGTACGTGACGATTGGTGAGGATTGCTTCATTGGACATGGTGTGATGTTCGCAAATGACTTGTTCAAAGATGGTCAACCTGACCCCGATCCTAATAGTTGGGGGCGAACAAACATCGGCAACCATGTGACAGTGGGGTCAAACGCGACCATTCTTGCTGTCAACATATGTGATGGAGCTGTGATCGGTGCGGGTAGTGTCGTGACTAAAGACATCACAGAAAAAGGGATTTACGCAGGAAACCCGGCGAGGAAATTACGAGATTTACCATAAAATCAAACATGGAGTAGCGTTTGAAAAATTACGATGTTTACCTGTTCGACATGGACGGTACCTTAGTCAACTCAGAACCACTTAAAGGCCAAGCTTTAGCGCTAGCGTGCAAGGATTACGGCGCCGAAGTTGATTTTAATATCTACAAAGATGTGATGGGAGAAAGTTGGCCAGTAGTGACCGGGCATTTTTTCTCACATGCGAACATTGCGCCGGAGTTGGAGGAGTTTAACCGGTACTTTAGAGCTCATTATGAGAGATTGCTGGATGAGAATCTGACTCTTAACCCGGGAGCAAAAGCGTATTTGGAAAATCTAAAGTCAGCAGGCAAGCAGTGTGCGGTAGTCAGTTCTGCGGCCACTTGGATGGTGGATAATATTTTACAGTCCCTGCAGCTAGGTGGGATGTTTGATGTGGTGATAACACAAGAACACGTAACAAAGCACAAGCCGGACCCTGAAGCCTATCAACTTGCCTTGAGCAAGCTCAATGTTTCTCCAGAGAGAACGTTAGTGTTTGAAGATTCCTGTGCAGGCGTTGAGGCAGGAACCGCATCAGGCTGTGATGTTATCGCGGTTGTGCATGACTTCAATGGCAAAAACAACCTTTCAAAAGCGCTAAAAACTATTCAGTCTTATCAAGAAATGTAGGGCTTAGTCGACGATCCAAATGTCCTAGAGTGACTGATAAGGCCAGATTTTTCCTTCTGTTGAGCTTCCTGAAAGTATGATATAGCTGTCGTCGGGTAGTGTGCTCGAGTGATTAAGGAATCAACAAATGATGATGGCTGCAATTTGGATGACAGGTGCTCTGGTCTCTTTTAGCTTAATGGCGGTTGGGGCCAGAGAATTAAGTGGCCACGTTGACACTTTTCTAGTCCTGTTTTTTCGCAGCCTGATTGGTTTGATTATTGTCTCTTTATTGATTATTAAATCTGGTCAGTTTAGGTTGTTTCGAACTCAGCGTATGGGCCTACATACGCTGAGGAATGTCTTCCATTTTGGCGGTCAGTATGGCTGGTTTGTTGGTATCGGCTTACTACCTTTAGCCGAAGTATTTGCCATAGAATTTACCGTTCCTCTGTGGACCTTATTGATCGCTTGTTTATTTCTGGGTGAAAAGCTCAATGTGCGGAAAGTGAGTGCAATAACGTTTGGCTTCGCTGGCGTATGGATGATCGTTCAACCCGGAAGCGATATCGTTAATCTCGCTGCCATTATTGTTTTAGGGGCGGCGATAGGTTACTCCGTTGCCCATGCGACAACGAAGTCCTTATCATCAACTGAGCATCCGCTAACGATACTGTTTTTGATGTGTTTGATTCAGCTTCCTATTGGCCTAGGTATGTCTCTTTCGGAGTGGCAGCTTCCGTCAGGTTGGCAATGGGTATGGATTACTGTTGTAGGCATCACCGCGTTGACCGCCCATTTCTGTATTACAAAAGCGATGCAACATGCTGAAGCCAGCGTGGTCGTAACGATGGACTTCTTGAGGCTACCAGTCATCGCTGCAGTCGGTATTGTGCTTTACTCGGAATCGTTTGATACTTCTCTGATACTAGGTGCTCTATTGATGTTGAGCGGGAATTTACTAAACCTCCACTCTCCCAAAAAATCTATGGTTAAGACTTAACATCTCTTCGTTCTACGAAATCCGCCTATCAGAAGATATTAGTGGTGATGGGTTGTATGACTGGAGGGTTATTTACTTTCCTTGGTATCAAAATCATGGCCTCCTAGATTTAGAAGAGCAGGTAAACGTACACTGCGAGTGCGGAGAGTTTTACTTATAGGCAAGCATTCGTTTAATTTTTCAAGATTAGCTGGAGGGGTATATATAATTATATCAATTAAAGGTTGGGGAGATTTAATAAGTAAAACGATTGCACTGAGGAGAGTTATTCATATAAAGAGCTTATATTTAAAAGGGTGTTTTTATATAAGCTCACTCAAATGATGAAAATATGAACTCTTAAATAAAGGTCCCCATCTTCAATAGTTCTTCTAAATCCTCGATATTGATTTTTAATACGTGTTCTTTACCTAGTACATCGAGTTTTACAAACATAATCTCCTGTACGCTCAAACTTTTAAACAACTCAGCATCTCTTTCTTTACTCAACCGCGTAAGCGTTGGTCTGATGTAATGTCTGTTTGTCGTAAGATCATAGAGATTCGGGTCTTCGCTGAAGCGAATTTGAATCTTGCCTGATATTGGCCGCGTAACGTAGTGACTCTTATTCAGGTTAGTCGCATAGACACGGACTAGATCTGACTTCTCACTTTTTTGGAACACCAAACATTTGTCCGAATCGAGATCTTTCAAAACCAATTCAAATGTTTTGTTATCCGGTGAAAATACATCATAGCTTTCTGCTAAGTAGTTGCTTCCAGAATGATAAATTTGTTCTGTAGTTCCTTTTTCTGAGGCTTTGGCGAGTGACAACGATGAAAAAGCACAAGTGACGATGAGTAATGCAGTTCTTATAAACATTAATATGCAATGTATTGTTATTGAGACGGCGCAGTTTAACAATCTATATTTATGCTATCAATATTATTGACTATAAATGACTGGCGAAATAATGAAGAAATAAGTAATTAGATATTAACCGACATTGAGCTGGTTGCTATTTGAGCAGGATGGCTAATTGAAGTAAAGAGCCAGATAATATAAGCTGGCTCTAATTTAGTTATTATTAATGAGTTAGGTAATGTTTCACAAATTGTGAAATTTTTACCATATCATCGATGGCGATGAATTCTTCGGTAGTATGAACTTTTGCCATACCAGTCGAGACATTAACTGTTGTTAGACCCTTCGCGTTAAAGTTATTTGCATCGCTGCCACCACCTGTGCCTTTGGTGTAAGGTTTGGCGCCAATGGCTTCAAATGATGCTTTAACGGACTCAATGTGCGGGTGATCATCTGCAATAACAAATGCATTGTATGCGCGGGTAGATTCAATCTCTACGCTAGCTCCGTGTTGCTGGCATGTGTGCTCAAATGTCTCGATCATATGAGACACTTGTTGGGTCAGTTTGTCGTCATTTAGAGAGCGGGCTTCTGCGACGACTTTAAGTTCCGGCATAACGATATTTGTTGCGTTTCCGCCTTCCACAATACCAATGTTCGCAGTGGTTTCACTGTCGATACGAAGCAACTTCATTTTACTGATGGCATCCGCTGCGACCTGAATGGCACTAATCCCTTCTTCAGGTGCTAGACCTGCGTGGGCTGGTTTACCTTTAATTTTCGCAATTATCTTTTGTTGGCCTGGTGCTGCGTTGACGATAGTGCCGATTGGTCCACCTGTATCAAGAACAATCGCTTTGTCTGACGTGATGTATGACATGTCAAAGTGCTGAGAACCAAACAAGCCACCTTCTTCATGAACCGTAAAGGCAAGTTCAATGGTTTTATGCGCCAATGCCTCAGATTGAATACAGCGGATGGCTTCCATGATCGCAGCGATGCCCGATTTGTCGTCACCGCCAAGAATAGTATCGCCTTTGGAACGAATGATACCGTCTTCAATGACAGGCTCAATACCAATACCCGGCGTGACCGTGTCCATATGACTACTGAGAACGACGCTACCATCAAGGCTGCCTTCAAGTCGGGCGTATACATTAAAGCCATTGGAAACTTGCTGTGGTACGGGTAATTTGTGCACAGTGAGTCCCATTGCACCAAGCTGCTCTGCGAGTGTTTCAGCTATCTGCTTTTCATTACGTGATTCACTGTCGATCTTTATAAGCTGAAAGAAATGCTCTATCAGACGTTCACGGTTTATCTCACTCATTGTTATTTGACCTTTTTGGGAACAGAGGCCGTTACCATATCCTTGCCCGTAGATTCCGATCTCTGAGTTAAATCAATAAATGAGGGGTTATGTTGCTGAAATCTCGGGAGCCTAAAAGTGAGATTTTTATTATTTATACGTGTTCGGTTTATCTATTCATTCTTCAGATAAATCTGATACTTATTGCTAGGCAATGTGTTTAATTTTACCTATCAAATCGGAGCAGTGCTGGCCGAGTAAATGGTGCGCATGGGCAACGAAGTTGCTAATTGATATGTTGAATGTAAAATAAATGTTACTAATTTTTGCGATAAATTTATATTATTCAGTCTCTTAACGATTTGGTCTGGTTCTGTTACGTTTTATTTACAAAATAACTTAAAAGTACATCCAGAGCGATTTAGAGCAGCTTTATTCCCTTAGTCATCAAGTTGGTTCAAGTTAATAAGAAAGGACGTAACCAATCACTGAGGGAAGAACAATGACTCAAACATATAACCCACTTGGAACTGATGGATTTGAATTTGTCGAGTACACCGCTGCGACAGATGAAGGGATCGGGCAATTGAAGGCGTTGTTTGTTTCTCTAGGGTTCGCGGAGATAGCCAAGCACCGTTCGAAAGAAGCGTGGCTATACCGCCAGGGAGATATTAGCTTCATCGTCAATGCTCAGCCCCATAGTCAGGCTGAAGAGTTTGCCAAAATTCATGGACCATCGGTTTGTGGCATGGCATTTCGTGTCAAAGATGCCGGTGTTGCAATGGCACATGCGATAGAAAATGGGGCAGAAGAGTATAAAACTGAAGTCGGCCCAATGGAATTAAGTATTCCAGGGGTATACGGAATCGGTGAAAGCTTACTGTATTTTGTGGATCGTTACGGAAAACAGAGCATTTATGATGTTGATTTCAATTTTTACGAAGACGCTGAAGCTCGCTTGAAGGAAGCGGATGTAGGCATGTATGAAATTGACCACCTGACTCATAACGTTAAGCAGGGCAACATGGATACATGGGCTGGCTTCTATGAGCGTATTGGTAATTTCCGTGAAATTCGCTATTTCGACATCGAAGGTAAGTTGACTGGCCTAGTCAGCCGAGCGATGACGGCACCATGTGGCAAAATCCGCATCCCAATCAATGAGTCTTCAGACGACAAATCACAAATTGAAGAGTTTATTCGTGAATACAATGGCGAAGGCATCCAGCACATCGCAATGACAACGGATGATATCTATCAAACCGTACAAACATTGCGCGACCGTGGTATGGACTTTATGCCAACGCCAGACACTTACTACGAAAAAATCGATTCGAGAGTTGAAGGCCACACGGAAGATGTTGAGAAACTAAAAGATCTGCAGATCTTGATCGATGGTGCGCCGATGAAAGATGGCATCTTGCTACAAATCTTTACCCAAACGGTAATTGGTCCGGTTTTCTTTGAGATTATTCAGCGTAAAGGAAACGAAGGTTTTGGTGAAGGTAACTTCAAAGCGCTGTTTGAATCGATTGAAGAAGATCAGATTCGTCGAGGAGTATTGAGCGATGCATAAATGGATTACATTCCCTCACCGGGAGGGAGTGTGCTCCAAGCAGGCACACGCCGACTTCCCGGAAGACGCAATTTATGAGCGCGAAGCAGGCCGAAGCGGATTCTTCGGCCCAGCGGCACACTTCCATCACCAACATGCACCAACAGGTTGGATGGAATGGGAAGGGGAGTTAAGACCTCGCGCGTTCAATTTTAATCTGGTTGAGAAAGCGGCACAGGTTTCACCATGGGTGGTGCCGAATCTTTTGCATAACAATGACTGTAAAATTCGTATCTGGCGTATGGAAGACAAGATGGATTTTCTTGTACGAAACGCCGATGGGGATGAACTGCTGTTTATCCATCAGGGTAAAGCGGATCTGTATTGCGACTACGGTCATCTAGAGGTCGGCGAAGGGGATTATGTGATGATTCCTCGCTCGACCAACTGGCGCCTAGAGCCATCTGAGCCAATGTTCATTCTTATGGTCGAAAATACCGATGCTGCTTATTCATTGCCTGAAAAAGGTATGGTTGGCAATCATGCGGTGTTTGATCCTGCCGTGTTGGAAATTCCTTCAATTGATGATCATTTCAAAGCGCAGTATTCGGAAAACCAGACTCAAGTGCAGGTTAAAAGACACGAGCAAGTGAGCGTGATTACTTATCCGTTTAACCCGCTTGATGCGATCGGGTGGCACGGTGATCTCTCTGTTGTGAAGCTTAACTGGCGTGATATTCGTCCGTTAATGTCTCACCGATACCACTTACCACCTTCAGCACATACGACGTTTGTAGGAGCAGGTTTTGTCGTTTGTACCTTCGTACCAAGACCGATTGAAAGTGACCCTGGTGCGCTGAAGGTACCGTTCTATCACAACAACGATGACTACGATGAAGTGCTTTTCTATCATGCGGGTGACTTTTTCAGCAGAGACAATATTGAAGCCGGCATGGTGACTTTCCACCCAGCAGGTTTTACTCATGGCCCACACCCGAAAGCATTTAAAGCGGGTCAGCAATACAAGAAGAAATTTACTGATGAAGTTGCTGTGATGATCGATACCCGACACGCTTTAAACTTTAGCGATGAGGCTCATGCAGTAGAGAACCCAGAATACGTTTACAGTTGGAAATCACATCCAGAAGAATAAAAGGGAACAATGATGAAGTTAGCGACCCTGAAAAATGACACTCGAGACGGACAATTGGTCGTTGTCAGTAAAGATCTGACTAAATGTACGGCTGTGCCTGATATTGCCACCACTTTGCAGTCGGCGCTTGACCAATGGTCGAAAGTAGAGCCTCAACTCGCTGAGGTCTATAAAGCATTAAATGAAGGTAAACTGGTTTCTGAGATACCGTTTGAACAAAATCAGTGTGAATCCCCATTACCGCGCGCTTATCAGTGGGCCGATGGCAGTGCTTACGTTAATCACGTTGAGCTGGTGCGTAAGGCTCGTGGTGCGGAAATGCCACCGAGTTTCTGGACCGACCCACTCATGTATCAAGGGGGCTCCGATGCGTTTATCGGGCCTAGAGATGATATTCCTGTAGGCAGTGAGGAGTGGGGCATAGATTTTGAAGGTGAAGTGGCTGTGATCACCGATGATGTACCTATGGGTGCGACTTCGGAAGAAGCAGAGAACTCGATTCGCCTATTGATGTTAGTGAATGATGTTTCACTACGTGGTTTGATTCCGAACGAATTGGCCAAAGGCTTCGGTTTCTTCCAATCTAAACCTTCTTCTGTATTCTCTCCGGTCGCGGTAACGCCAGACGAATTAGGTGACGCATGGGATGGTGGTAAAGTCACTCTGCCTCTGCTGTCTTTCTATAACGGTGAAGAATTCGGTTGCCCCAATGCCGGTGTGGATATGACGTTCGAGTTTCCTGAACTGGTGGCGCATGCTGCGAAAACCCGCCCATTGTCTGCTGGCGCTATCGTGGGATCGGGTACGGTCTCAAATAAGCAAGGCACGGAATACGGCACATCTATTGCTGAAGGCGGCGTGGGTTATTCGTGTATTGCAGAAGTGCGCATGATTGAAACGATTCGAGATGGTAAGCCTTTAACCAGCTTTATGAAGTTTGGCGACCGAATCAAAATGGAAATGAAAGACGCAACTGGTGATTCTATTTTTGGCTCGATTGACCAGAAAGTGGTGAAATACTGATGTCGGAAATGACGTTGTATGGATACTGGCGCTCGTCTGCAGCTTATAGAGTTAGAATTGCGCTCAACTTGAAACAGCTGTCTTATGCGCAGAAGTCTATCCATTTGGTCAAAAATGGCGGAGAGCAACACTCCGCCCAATTCCAGTCTCTCAACGCCAGCGAACTCGTTCCAGTCCTTGTGGATGGTAACGTACGCCTCAATCAGTCACTTGCCATTATTGATTATCTTGATGAGCTATATCCTAGTCTTTTGCTCACGCCTTTGGATAAACAAAAGCGGTATGTAGTTAAAGCTTTGGCGCAGGATATTGCAGTTGATATTCATCCCATCAACAATTTGCGCGTACTGCAATATTTAACCAACGAGCTATCGGTGGAAGAGGCAGAAAAATCACAATGGTATCGCCATTGGATTGAAGTCGGATTTCATAGCTTAGAGAAGAAGCTGGCTGAGACTCATGGTGCCTATTGTGTGGGGGATGAAATTAGTTTGGTTGACGTTTGTTTGGTTCCGCAAGTGTACAACGCAGAGCGATTCAATGTAGATCTGAGCCGTTATCCAATTATTCATAAAGTGACAGTGTCACTAAGGCAACACCCTGCTTTTCAGGCAGCTTCCCCTGAGAATCAACCCGACGCTGTGATCAACTAATATCAGCGCCTCTTAAAACAACAAAGCCACCGTCAAACGGTGGCTGTTTCTTCTCACGAGAAAGCAAATTGCGGCTGCTATGACTGAGAGTGGCGCTCACGTTGTTGGCTCTCTGCGATATTGAATTGGCGAACGTCCAGTTTTGCTAGATCGTTACACTCTTTGCAAGAGTGGTGGCAGAGGCCATCAATATACTCATGTTTGGTAACCAGGCTAGGTTTTTTGCACCAGTCGCAAATACCTTCGATAGTAAACATAGATTTCTCCTCACCTTGTTTTACCAGGTGTTATTTTCGGCGCAGATTATGACATACATGCGGAATGTAAGTTAACTATTTGTTACGTGAACTGGGAGAGAGATCGATTGCGCAAGTGAGTAAAAATAAGCCCTTTGAGCGTTTTAAACTCAATGTGTTTTAATTTGTAACTATCTATTAACACTGGTAAGGATGATCTTTAACGCACTATTCAGGCGTTTCATTTCTTCGTCACTGCCTTTTAAATCTGGATGGTAAATCTTACACAACTGCTTATATCTCACTTTGATTTCTTTTTCAGCAGGAATTGCGCCGACTTTGAATCCAAATAGAGCACAGGCCAGAGAAAGCTTTTGTTCTGATGCTGAAGGTTCAGCATGGCGTCTTTGGGGGTTAGGACTTTGAGCAGACTGAATTTTCTTAAACTGTTTGTACAATGTTTCAAGTTGCTTTTTCTGTTGTTTCAATAAGTTATTTTTGTCTTTTAGCTGAGACTCCAATTGACGTTTTTCGGAGGATAAATCTTTATGTGAGAGTGTTGAATGTGCTTTCAGCTTACTCACTTTTCGGACTAGCCAGATCGCTAAAATAAAAAGTACTGTCGAAACCCCAATCAAAGAATAAATGATGTCGTTACTGCGCTTATTGGAGCTGGATTTGCTCTTAGCGATTGGACTTAGTTGAATACTGGAATCGTCAAAAGCGACTTCTAACTGACCAATTGAGGACACTTGCTTCGCTCTCTGAGCGTTGAACTTCTTCTCCAACACTCTTGCATAAGCTTGCTCTGCTTCTTCACTTTGTGGTGAAGCTGTGCGATACCAGATTTCTGCCAAATCCAGTGTTTCTGGTGAGTGAGGCATGTTTTCATACACTTTGCCAAGATTTAACTGAGCCTTTACGTTACCTGCTACCGCGAGTTGCGTCAGCCAGTAAATCGCTTCTTTAGTGTTCTTATTGTCACCCTGAAGATGAAGAGAGGCTAATTGGGCGATGGCTTCAGCACTACCATTGTTAGCGGCTTGCTCAAACCAGTAAATGGCATCACCTCGTGAAGGTGGTGTTTCTTCACCATTGAGGTATTGGTTGGCCAGCTGAACCTGTGCTTCTATGTCGTCATTCTGAGCTTTAGCGGTTAAAGCTTCAATCGACTCTGCCAAACTGAGAGGGGACAATAACAACAATAAAAGGCTGATAAATTTCAAGATATTCTTTAGTCCATTAAAACTGGCTTACCTGCACTATAGTGTAATGTATTTATCTGATAAATAAAAAAATGGCTTCCTGAGAAGCCATTTTCATCGAGAAAATCACGGGTATTATTTGAGAGGTAGTATCTTGATCTCGACTCTTCGGTTGCAAGCACGACCTTCTGAGGTGCTGTTCGTACATAGAGGGAAACGTTCGCCATTACCACGTGCGATGGCACGTCCGGAAGCAACACCCTGAGAGATAAGATAGGAGCGCACGGATTTGGCTCTACGTTCAGATAACACTTGGTTAGTGGTATCACTGCCAGTGCTGTCTGTATGTCCCTCAATGACCAAGCTGGTATCAGGGTATTCGACCAGAATTTTCGCCACGCCACGCAAGGTGTTATGAATGCTTGGGTCTAAGTTGTATGAGCTGGTTTGAAAGCCAATGCCATTTTCCATACGAAGCATTAGCTGATTTTCACCAACACGCTCCACTTGCACGCCAGAGTCTAACAATTCTTTTCTTAGCGCAGCCTCTTGTTGATCGAAGTAGTAACCTACGCCGCCTCCAACAGCTGCACCGCCAGCTGCACCTATTAAAGCGTGTTGACGACGCTCAGTTGCATCATCGCCTGTTGCTAATCCCACCGCTGCACCTGCTAGAGCACCGAGTAAGGCACCTTTGGTCGCTGAGTTTGTTTCTGATTCACCAGTGGTTGCATTTTGGCGCTGAGTTGCCTGACAGCCGGACAGGGCAATAGCGACGGCTAGCGCTAAAGTCATTTTTTTCACGAAAACATCTCCATGTATTCTTAGTATTCGTTTGTTCGCGAGGAATGAAGCAAAGAAGCGAACTTTTGCGGGAACAGAATTAACTATTTGTTGTTACTTATGTCAATTGAGGAGATATTAATTGACTGAATATTAACGCTGGCTGAACGTAAGTGATGGAAATTCAGCCAGGTTATGGGAAATTGGATAAGAAATTAGCGGAGCATTTTAGGGGCTTGTGCGCCATCAATAGGGCGGCTTACTGATACTGAGCGGCCTTTTTTAAGACCGACTTCGTAATCTTCAGTCAGGTTTTTCATCGCTTCTCTCAGTTGCTTCTTGAACGTTTCACGGTCAATATTCTTAAACTCTTTATCGATGTAGTCGTCGATTTTCTTGTTTGAATCGTCATCTGGGCTAATGATAGGCAGTTTTTCCAATGCACCCTCAACCCAACCAGAAACAAACGAATTGACCCGTCGAGAAACTTCACCCGTCGAAGTTCCCGTCCCCGCAAAGCTATTGCGGAATTTACCTGTTTGCTCATTCAGTTCACGATAAATGATATCGAATGCGAACGCCGCGAAAATTGCACGATCTGCCTCACCGATGAACTCGGCGCGTTTCAAGCCTTTGTGGTTGGTCAGCACAGCCTCAACACCAAACTTAGTGTTTATACCCCGAATGATGCGAAGCAAGGTCGAGCTGACGTTAGATGGTAGTAAGTGTGTCGATTTAGTTTTGCCCATTTTGATGAATTCAATATCATCTTTGTCTAAGCCGTACTTAAGCATGAGGCGGTGCGCCATTTTGATCGCATTCGCCGCTTCATTAACGTTGGCTGAGTTACCAAGTTCTAGACACTTAGCAATTTTTTTGAGGGCTTTTTGTTTATCCATCGACAACAGAAAATCTCACTGATTTTTACGAAGTCGACCATTTTAACGCTTCTGACATTAAAACGAAACTCTTGACTGGCTCGCTTGGAAGATTTGTTTCGAAACAAACCATTAATAAAAGTAAAAAAGCCGCTGTTTTTCAGCGGCTTATTGAAGGAAGAGAACTGGCTTAGATACCTAGTTCATCGAGTAGATCGCTGCCATTTGGATCCGCTTCTTCTTTAGGTGCTTCTTTCTTTGACGTCAGCTTTTTCTGAGCTTGTTCAAGAATTGAATCTGGGCTCTCATCTTCGTGTGATTCGAATTCCTCTAACTGAATAAACTCAGTTTTGTCCATTGCTAGCTCAAGGTAGAAAATATTGCCATTTTCTGTTGAGAAGGTAACTCGACGCGCCTGTGGGCGATCTAAGTTGGTGTCTACCGACAAGATCACTTGTTTGTTCAGCGTTAACATCTTCGGCTGATTCTGAGTGATGTGCGTTTGAAGATCTTTTCTCACTTGGTTGGTAAAGTCACCAACTAGCTGGTTCATTAGCTCACCAAGAACATCACCCACCTCATCTGAAGTGTGTAGGACAGCTAATTCCTCTTCTGGCATGCCCATATTACGCATGTAGTTCGTATAAATCTCTAAAGCTGCTTTTGATGTGAAGTTGATAACAACCAATCCTGAAAAGCCACCGTCAAACAATACAAAGCAGCCAAAGTCCGGTTTCAGGCTGGTCTTAGTGATTTTTTGCACCATCGCTGAATAGCTAATATCAGAGCTTGTTGCTGAAGTCAGAACGCCAGACACAGATTGGCAAAGCTTTAATAGAATATCTTCTGTGGTGATAATTTTATTTTTTTTCATTGATGATTCGCTCATAAAAAGGCACTTACTAATCTAGGTATAATTACTAAGTGTGGGTAAGAATTGCGATTAGTGCCATTCTGACATTGCAATTCTGTTTTATTCACCCTTTCAAATGTTGTAAAGTGACGAAAATCAAAAAAATATTACTTATTGTATTGAACCCAATGCTGAATAGGATCAGCGTAGTAGGGGCAGGAAGCAAATGTTACCAAGATTACACTCTCAATCTGATGTGGATCACGTCGTGCTCAGTTTTCTGGAAGAACTCCGACAATCGGGATTTTCCGGAGACATCGAAAGCCAATACTCAAGCCGTCTGGCTGTTGCCACTGACAACAGTGTTTATCAGCAATTACCCCAGTCGGTTGTCCACCCTAAATCCACTCAAGACGTTGCTTTAATCGGCAAACTCAGTATCCAACCTCAATATGAACGTATCACTTTTTCCCCGCGCGGAGGTGGTACAGGGACCAACGGTCAGTCGCTGACTAAGGGTATCGTGGTTGATTTGTCACGCCATATGAACAAGGTGCTGGAAATCAACGAAGATGAAGGCTGGGTTCGTGTTCAGACTGGTGTGGTGAAGGACCAGTTAAACGATGCTATCAGGCCTTATGGCTATTTCTTCTCGCCTGATCTTTCGACCAGCAACCGTGCGACTCTGGGCGGTATGATCAATACCGATGCTTCCGGACAAGGCTCTCTGAAATACGGAAAAACGTCTGATCACGTATTGTCTTTGCAAACGGTTTTCGCTGATGGCTCGGTGCTTGAGTCGGATATGTCTCAAGGGGAACCCAAGGATGGCGAGTACGCATACCAAGCATTACAGGTTACAGAGCAAGTTTGTCGTAGCAAGCGTGAGCAAATCAACGCGAAATTTCCCCCTCTCAATCGCTTTCTAACGGGTTATGACTTAAAGAATGCAATTGATGAAGAGACACAGAGCTTCGATTTAACTCGAGTCTTATGTGGCGCGGAAGGCTCTTTGGCATTTATTACAGAGGCTAAGCTTAACCTTACTCCAATCCCTAAAGCTCGCACGTTAGTGAACGTGAAATACAACAGCTTTGATTCCGCACTGCGTAACGCCCCATTTATGGTTGAAGCCAATGCGCTTTCAGTAGAAACCATCGACTCAAAAGTACTCAATTTGGCTAAGCAGGATATTGTCTGGCATACCGTCAGTGATTTGCTGACTGACGTTCCAGGTAAAGATATGCAAGGCATCAACATGGTGGAGTATGCAGGCCAAGATGTTGAGGAAGTCGAGCAGCAGGTCGATGCGCTGACCAAACGTTTGGATCAAATGATGGAAGCCGAGCAAGCGGGCATTATCGGTTATCAGGTGTGCAGTGATGTGGCTAGCATTGGCCGAATCTACAATATGCGTAAGAAAGCGGTTGGTTTGCTTGGCGCAGCTAAAGGAAGAGCTAAGCCTGTTGCATTCGCAGAAGACACTTGTGTCCCGCCTGAAAACCTTGCTGACTTTATTGTTGAGTTCCGAGAACTACTGGATTCCAAATCTCTCAGCTACGGTATGTTTGGTCACGTTGATGCAGGCGTTCTTCATGTTCGACCCGCGTTAGATTTGTGCGATCCTAAGCAAGAGGCCTTGATGCATGAAGTGTCTGACGAAGTCGTTAAGCTAGTCGCCAAATACGGTGGTTTGATGTGGGGAGAGCATGGCAAAGGCTACCGTTCAGAATATGGACCAGAGTTCTTTGGTGAAGAGCTTTTTACTGAGTTGAGACGAGTAAAAGCGGCGTTTGACCCTCATAACAAGATGAACCCAGGTAAGATCTGCACACCACTAGAAAGCCAAGAAGAACTAGTCAAAGTCACAGATACAAAGCGCGGCTACTTTGATCGCCAGATCGACGTTGAAGTGCGAGACAGTTTTAAGCAGGCGATGGAATGTAATGGTAACGGCCTTTGCTTTAACTACGATACATCTTCACCAATGTGTCCTTCGATGAAAGTGACGGCAGATCGTCGTCATTCTCCTAAAGGTAGAGCTGGCTTAGTTCGTGAGTGGTTGCGTCAGCTGACAGAGCAGGGTGTGGATATTCTCGATTTGGAGAAGCAGGCTTTAGAAGAAACGTCATCCATCAAGTCGATGCTTGACAGAGTGCGTAATTCTTTAAACAAGCGCCATGAGTATGACTTTTCTCATGAAGTTTACGAAGCGATGAATGGCTGTCTAGCCTGTAAAGCTTGTGCTAGCCAATGCCCGATTAAGGTAGACGTACCAAGCTTCCGTTCAAGGTTCCTGAATATTTATTACTCGCGTTATCAGCGTCCTGCAAAAGACTATCTGGTTGCGAATATAGAATCAGTATTACCGATCATGGCGAAAGCACCTAAGTTAGTGAATGGTGTCCTCAACCAAAAATGGGTCCAAAATCTCACGGCTTCTGCGGTAGGTTATACCGATGCGCCATTCATGTCAGTGCCAACACTCAAGTCGCGATTACAGAATCACCAACCTTTCGATCTGCAATACTTGGCGGCTTTGTCTAAAGAAGATAAAGCGAACCATGTGGTGATTGTGCAAGACCCATTTACCAGCTACTACGATGCTGAAGTGGTGGAAGACTTTGCTAAGCTGCTGACTAAACTTGGTAAAACGCCTGTTTTGCTGCCTTTCAAACCTAATGGTAAGGCTCAGCACGTTAAAGGTTTCTTACAGCGTTTTGCAAAAAGTGCTAAGAGCACAGCGATGTTCTTACAACAAGTGGCAGATCTAGAAGTGTCTATGGTTGGCGTCGACCCGGCGTTGGTGCTCTGTTATCGCGATGAGTATAACGAAGTACTTGGCGACAAGCGTGGTGATTTCGAAGTGCTGACGGTTCATGAATGGCTGCAACCTAGGTTGGGTGAGTTCGAGGCCTCTGGTACGAGTGCAGAAGAACCTTGGTATCTTCTGGCTCACTGTACAGAGAAAACCAAAATGCCAAACGCAGAGAAAGAGTGGGGAGCAATATTCTCGCACTTTGGTTCCCGCCTGAATACGGTGCCTGTGGGCTGTTGTGGTATGGCAGGAACGTTCGGTCACGAAGTCGATAAGTTGCAGATGTCGAGAGACATTTACGGGCTGAGCTGGAAACCTCAACTAGAGCAGTTGCCGAAGGAGCGATGCTTGATCACTGGCTATTCCTGTCGAAGTCAGGTGAAGCGCTTTGAGGACATCAAAGTGAAACACCCTTTACAGGCGCTACTGCAAATTGTGTGATTAAACCTAGCCCAGCTTTCAAAGCTGGGCTATTTTTTAGTAACGTCAGCAAAGCTATTGAACACTATGGAAAAATTAGAAAGAAAAATTCCTCCTGTTGCCCTGTTTATTGTTCTCGGTGTGGTGATGAACCATGTGGGGCACGAGTTCCATACTTTCTCGGTTAGTTTACCGATACCTTGGATAGTTTTATTGGCGTGCTTCGCGATTTCTGTTTTTGTTGGCGTAGCTGGGGTCTACGAGTTTCGCAAAGCGAACACAACCGTGAATCCAGTTAAGGTGAAGGATGCGTCTCAAGTGGTGGATAGTGGAGTGTTTGCCTACTCGCGAAACCCAATGTATCTGGGGATGTTTTTGCTGTTGCTTGGGTTTGCGTACTGGCAGCAGAACTTGTTGTGCATTGCGTTGGCTTTCGTGTTTGTACTGTACATGAATCGTTTTCAAATTAGTCCTGAAGAACGCGCTCTTGAAGAACTTTTTGGGGCCGCTTATTTAGACTACAAGCAACGTGTCAGACGCTGGATATAAAAGAACCCCGCTCATTTGAGCGGGGTTCTTTTTAGAAATCTGAGTAAGGTTACGCCGCTTTGTTGAAATGCGCTAAGAATTCCTCTTTGCGCTCGTTAAAGCGAGTTACTAAGCCGTCAATGTCTTCTTGGTTGTATGGCTTCAAACCACTTGCAACCATGCGCTTAACGCCTTTACCGACAACCTCGTCACCTTCTTTAAAGTCGAAATTCAATGTGACAACACCACGTTTGCCTTCAACATCAAACGTTGCGCCTGCAAACTCGACTTCTGGATGAGATAGGTTTAAGCGAGTGAATTCCACTTCCATGCTCTCGTAAATGACTAACGGTCGCTGGCAGTTGATCATCATCTGCTGCTCTTCCATTAGTGGAACCATGATGTGTGGAAAGTTCATGCCTGAGAACTGAACGTAATTTGTTACGACATGCTCGATGAATGCGGCATCACGATTCACTTGGCCTTCGCGGTTCATGTGTAGGTATTCTTTACCGCTTTCGTCAACAACAGCTGCTTCTTTGTCACACTTGTTTTCAATGTGCAGAGCAACACCGTCACTGACCATACCTGAGAAATCAAAACGCATTTTCTGGCTAACGCCTTCTTTCTGTAGCAATACAGCGAAAAGCAGGTCGCCCGGAACGCAGAAGCGCTTGTTGTCCTCATCGTGAATTGGGTTGAAGTCGCCCGCAACCATCTTTGCAAAATGGCTTGCTTGCTGACGAGTGAACTGGAACTGCTTGTCGTTGTTAGAAAAATATGGTTTTAAAAACATAATTTACGGTAAATAGCCAAAACTGAGATGGATTATATATGACGATTCTTTTTGAATGGTCCATCCAGTGGAGTTATTACTGAATTATGACATTGAGAAGAAGAAAGGGCTCCGAATCGGAGCCCTTATATTGGTGTTTAGATACTAGGTAGAATCGAGTCTGGCATCAGATGATTGTGCACTGCAAGCTTAAGCAAACTGTTTGCTTGCTCGATGTCCGGCGCAAAGTAGCGGTCTTTATCGTAGAACGGTACTTTCTCGCGCAGAATCTGTTTTGCTTCTTCGACTCTCACAGACGACTTGTTTGGAGCACGGAAGTCTATCCCCTGAGCGGCCGCAAGATACTCAACCGCCAAAATGCCACGAGTATTCTCCGCCATGTCACGAAGGCGGCGCCCAGCAAACGTTGCCATAGAGACGTGATCTTCTTGGTTTGCCGATGTTGGCAAGCTATCAACAGACGCAGGGTGAGCCAGCGTTTTATTTTCACTTGCTAATGCAGCGGAAGTGACCTGAGCAATCATAAAGCCTGAGTTAACACCGCCGTTGTCGACTAAGAAAGGTGGTAGCTTACTCAATGCGCTGTCGATCAACAGTGCCATACGACGCTCAGAAAGACTGCCGATCTCAGCAATAGCTAAGGCGAGGTTATCCGCTGCCATGGCGACAGGCTCAGCATGGAAGTTACCACCAGAGATGATGTCACCATCTTCAGCAAAAACCAGTGGGTTGTCAGAGACAGAGTTGGCTTCCACTTCTAGGATGTCAGCGGCGTTACGGATTTGTTGTAAACACGCGCCCATAACTTGAGGTTGGCAACGCAGAGAGTATGGATCCTGAACTTTCTCACAACCTGTGTGTGAGTCGCCGATTTCACTATTGGCATCCAATACGTGGCGATAAGCCAGTGCTGCGTCCATCTGGCCTCGATGACCACGCACGCGGTGAATACGAGGGTCGAATGGGCGACGGCTTCCCAGTGCCGCTTCTACAGACATTGCGCCACAGGTGGTCGCAGAAGCAAACAGATCTTCAGCCGCAAACAAGCCTTCAAGCGCAAAGGCAGTCGATGCCTGAGTGCCGTTAAGCAGTGCAAGGCCTTCTTTAGGGGCAAGTGTGATTGGTTCAAGGCCAGCGATTTTCATCGCTTCCAGACCTGAGATGATCTTACCGTTGTGGCGTGCCTGACCTTCACCGAGTAATACGGTACTCATGTGCGCCAGTGGCGCCAGGTCGCCAGAAGCACCGACAGAGCCTTTTTGTGGCACACATGGATAGACCTGAGAGTTCACTAGGTCGATCAGCGCTTGAATGACTTTAAGGCGAATACCGGAAAAACCGCGAGCAAGGCTGTTGATCTTGAGTACCATCATCAGACGAACCGTTTCATCTGACATGAACTCGCCGATACCGGCCGCGTGCGACAGTACGATACTCTTTTGCAGCGTTTCGAGATCTTCTGGGGCAATACGAGTGTTAGCAAGCAGACCAAAGCCTGTGTTGATGCCGTAGACAGTGCGGTCTTCGGCAATCACTTGTTCAACCACTTTAGTGCTTTCATCGATAGCAGGAATGGCTTCCTGATCCAGAGTCAATCTTGCAGGAGAGCGGCTCACCTGACGGAGTTCTTTTAAGCTAATATTTCCCGGCTTTAGCGTTAAATTTAACATCTTTGTCTTTCCTTTCTTCAGGTGTGCTTACTTAAGCTTCTTCAGCTCTTCGTTGAGCAGAGGTAGGTCGAGCCCTTGTTCTGCTGCGCACTGCTTGGCAATGTCATAGCCAGCGTCTGCGTGACGCATCACGCCTGTACCTGGGTCATTATGAAGAACGCGAGCAATTCGCTCAGACGCATCATCACTGCCATCACAACAAATAACCATACCAGAGTGCTGAGAGAAGCCCATTCCTACACCGCCACCGTGGTGGAGTGAAACCCAAGTAGCACCGCCTGCTGTGTTTAGCAGAGCATTCAGCAGAGGCCAATCCGATACGGCATCAGAACCGTCCATCATGCCTTCTGTTTCACGGTTAGGGCTGGCTACTGAACCTGAATCTAGGTGGTCACGGCCAATGACAACCGGCGCTTTAAGTTCGCCATTTTTGACCATTTCATTGAATGCTTGACCTAGACGCTCACGATCTTTCAATCCAACCCAACAAATGCGAGCAGGTAAGCCTTGGAACTGAATACGCTCGCGAGCCATGTCTAGCCAGTTGTGCAAGTGTGGGTTGTCAGGGATTAACTCTTTGACTTTCTGATCGGTTTTGTAGATATCTTCTGGGTCACCGGATAGTGCAGCCCAGCGGAATGGACCAATACCTTCACAGAAGAGTGGGCGAATATAAGCTGGAACGAAACCCGGAAAGTCAAACGCGTTATCTACGCCTTCTTCTAGGGCCATCTGGCGGATGTTATTGCCGTAATCCAGTGTCGCTGCACCGCGTTCTTGAAGCTCAAGCATCGCTTTAACTTGAATCGCCATCGATTCTTTGGCTGCTTTGACAACAGCTGCTTCATCTTGCTTACGCATGTCGGCTGCGTGTTCCATCGACCAACCAATTGGAAGGTAACCGTTGAGTGGGTCGTGTGCTGACGTTTGGTCTGTCACTACATCTGGAGTGATGTTGCGCTCAACCAGCTGAGGGAAAACATCTGCGGCGTTTGCTAGTAGGCCGACAGAAACAGGCTCTTCAGATTCATAAATGATTGCTAGTGCTTCATCTAAGCTGGTGGCTTTCTTGTCAACGTAGCCTGTACGTAGACGGTAATCGATACGAGACTCGTCACACTCAACCGCGATCATAGAGAAGCCCGCCATGGTGCCAGCCAGAGGCTGAGCGCCGCCCATGCCGCCAAGGCCACCGGTTAGAATCCAACGTCCGTTTGCTTTACCATCAAAGTGCTTCTTCGCAACAGAAACAAACGTTTCATAAGTGCCTTGAACAATGCCCTGTGAACCGATGTAAATCCAGCTGCCGGCGGTCATCTGGCCGTACATCATCAGCCCTTCTTTATCCAGCTCATTGAAGTGTTCCCAGTTTGCCCAATGCGGCACAAGGTTTGAGTTTGCGATAAGAACACGTGGCGCATTTTTGTGTGTTGGGAATACACCAACAGGTTTACCAGACTGAACCAGCAAGGTTTGGTCGTCTTCCAAACGCTCTAAAACTTCAACAATCTTGTCAAAACATTCCCAATTGCGCGCTGCACGGCCAATACCACCGTACACAACCAGCGAATGAGGGTGTTCTGCGACGTCAGGATCCAGATTGTTCATTAACATGCGAAGCGGTGCTTCAGTCAGCCAAGATTTTGCTCTCAGATCCGTGCCATGTGGGGCACGAATAGTGCGGGTTGTATCGAGACGCATATCTTCTACTTGGCGTTCCGTCATGGTAAGACTCCTTGTATTTCACGTTTTCAGGTTGAAAGCGGTCTGCGCAAGAGCGAAGCTCTCACGCAATCTAGTCGCTTTCCTTTCTGTTTTTTCTATTTTTCGGAAAAGGCGTTAGCAATATCCCAACAAAGCCTTGCAGCTAACCGCGCCGTCTGACTGTCAACGTCATAGGTAGGGTTGTACTCAGCGATGTCGGCAATAACCAACTTCTGTTTGTAGTGTAAAATTCGGTCCAAAAAGAGTGCCAGCGTATCCATACTGACGCCTCTGGCGGCAGGAGCGCTGACGCCCGGAGCTGTCGCAGCTGGGAAAACATCAAGATCGATGGTGAGGTAGATGTAATCGCAATTATCGATGAAATGCTGCAACTGGGTCAGATGATAGATGTGGTTTAGATGTGCGAGATCTTTGTCTTCAACGAACCACACGTTGAGCTCTTTGGCTCGCTCAAACAAGGCTTGCGTGTTACTGGCTCTGCTGACACCTAGGCAGGCGTAATGGAATGGCCAGTCGTGCTTTTGGCAGTAATCATAAATTTGGTTGAATGGTGTACCAGAGCTGGGTTTTACATCAGCGTTACTGCTTTCAAACGCACGTAAATCAAAGTGAGCATCAAAATTGATGATACCAATCTTAGGAGGCGTTACTGGGTTTAAGTACTCGAAATAGCGCGCAAGTCCTTGAAAGGAAGCCCACGCCACTTCATGACCGCCGCCGAGCGTGATAACCGGAGTAGAGCGAAGCGCTGCAGCGATGACATCAGCACACTCTGATTGGTACTGTTCCAGCAAATCATCTTCACAGACGACATTACCCAAATCGATAAGCGCGCTTTCTTTGTGCCAAGCCATGTTGGCAAGTGCGCGTCTAATCAAATCAGGCGCTTTTTTGGCGCCAACGCGACCTTTGTTTCGCGCAACACCAGCATCGCACGCAAAACCCAAGATGCTCACGGCATTTCGATAAGGTTCAAGACCCTGCACTTGCAACTGTTTGATAACGTGATGGACGCGTTTGCCCATCGCACCATCTTCAGCGTCATGGCGTCCTTGCCAGTGAAAATCCTGGTTAGTCGTTGGTAGGTTAGACATATTCCAGTTCTCCGTTTACCACGCGAGCAGATAAGCGTGACAAACCCTGCTGATAACTGAAATCGGCAGGGTGGCTCACGTCCCAAATAGCAAGATCAGCATCATATTCCGGCTGAATTTGCCCTCGGCTGTCACCGAAGCCTAGCGCTTGAGCAGCATTGCAAGTCACGCCACGCAATGTTTCCTCAGGTGTTAGGCCAAGAAGTGTACAGCCCATATTCATCATCATAGTCAAATCTGAGAAAGGCGAGGTGCCTGGGTTAAGATCCGTTGCAATTGCCATTGGAATATTGTGTTGACGAAGTAGCTCAATAGGCGGTAATTGGGTTTCTCGTAAGAAGTAAAACGCCCCAGGCAGCAGCGTGGCAACCGTTCCAGATTGGGCTAGTGCTTTTACGCCTTCTTCATCGAGATATTCGATATGATCCGCTGACAGCCCTTGGTAGCGAGCGGTTAGGGCTGTGCCACCTAAGTTAGAAAGCTGCTCAGTGTGACCTTTTACATGCAGACCGTATTGCTTGGCTGCGGCGAAGACTTTTTCGGTTTGTTCCAAGTTGAAGCCAATCGATTCACAGAACACATCGACGCTGGTGGCTAGCTTCTCCTCAGCGACAAGAGGAATCATCTCTTCGCATACCAGTTTAATGTAGTCATCCGCTTTACCCGCATACTCTGGAGGAAGGGCATGTGCGGCGAGTAACGTTGTGGAGATTCGAATCTTACGGTGATCTTCTAGTGCTTTTGCTGCACGTAGCATTTTGATCTCGTCTTTTACAGTCAGACCGTAACCCGACTTTACTTCTACCGATGTGACACCAGTTCGAATTAAACCGTCCAATCGTGGCAGGGCGAGGTTAATTAAAGCTTCTTCAGTTGCTTCTCGCGTTGCACGAACGGTTGATAGAATTCCGCCGCCTTGCTTGGCAATCTCTGGGTATGGGACACCATTAAGACGCATTTCAAACTCATTGGCGCGATTGCCTGCATATACTAGGTGAGTGTGGCAATCAACAAATCCAGGTGTGACCAGCTGGTTTTTACAATCATAAGAGTTTGTGCAAGAAAGCTCGGAGCCACCGATTTGTGCAATCTTTCCACCCTTAATCAGAAGGCTACTCGGCTTAGAAACGGAATACCCTTGCGATCCAGCGACCATAGAGACCAGTCGTGCATTGGTTAGCAGCAATTCTTGGCTGTCGATGTTTAAGGATGAAGAAGCGCTTCCAAGCATGTAATTGAGTCCATAAGTT
Source organism: Vibrio sp. B183 (assembly GCF_000740665.1). Lineage (NCBI taxonomy): Bacteria > Pseudomonadati > Pseudomonadota > Gammaproteobacteria > Vibrionales > Vibrionaceae > Vibrio > Vibrio sp. B183. Next base: position 48,531 of record NZ_JPQB01000006.1, read on the forward strand.
TAAATGTATATACAAATAATTGTTCAGGTATAACAATTGATCAAGTGGCTTGTTGCAAAAATGTGATCAGTAAAAAGTATGAAATGCTTTAACCGAGTAATATTTTGGAGCTTAATTTGTAGCGAGTGCCCGGGTGATAAAGCAATGCAGAACTCACGAGCTTATCTTGGCTCCATGTCCTTCTGTTCAGTAGCAGGCAAGGTTCGTTAGCCCCGAGTCTCAAGGCGGTACGCACCTCATCATCTGCAACGATGGCTTCAACGGTATGTTCGATAGCACTCAGTGGGCAGTTCTCAGACAGATATTGATTTGGGGTGATTTGGGTAAAGTCTTGTTCAAGATAGTCAGGCGCGTAGGCACTGTTGACCCAGCGAAGTTCATATTGAATAGGAGAATTATCTTCAAAGTGAATGATCTCACTATAGAAAATCGGGCTGTTCAACATCACCCCTAACTTTATTGCTACAGTTTCATCGGCGAGCATCGAGGCTTGTTTAATTACCTTACTAGAGTATGTTTTACCCCGTAATTTCACTTCTTCAGCAATGTTTTGGATATCCAGTAATGGAGATTCCGCTTTATCATCGGGAGCGCAGACAAAAGTGCCTACTCTAGGTCGTCTTTGAAGCTTTCCTTCGGCGACCAAATCACGAATCGCCTTATTGACAGTCATTCGGCTAACCTTGAATTGTTCTGTTAGCTCCAGTTCAGTCGATATACGATGGCCCACAGGCCAATGTCCAGAATCAATTTTGTCAGTAATATATTGTTTTATTTGGAGATATAATGGCGATTGGCTCATGATGATTTAATAATTATTTATTTGACTATACAAATGGTGGTTCATTTGTCATGAAATTGCAACTCTGGTTGCGGATTAAGCAGTCTAAACGATGGTTTACACATTATTCAGATAAATGTCTTGCGACTCGATAACGCCGCATGTTAATCAGAAACAATAACGACATAGAAAGTAAAAGGAAACCTTATGTTTGGTAAGTTAAAGGCGTCACTGGGAATTGGAGCTGCAAAAGTGGATACGGTTCTAGAGAGTATGTCTGTGTATCAGGGAGAAACTCTGAAGGGCGTGGTTCACATTCAGGGTGGCGATGTTGAGCAGCAAATCGATGCCATTAATCTCAAGCTTTGCACTGAAGTTAAAGTGGAGAGTGATAACGGTGCCAGCTATCAGAATTTCACCATTGGTAGTCTTCAAGCGGTTCAGCCTTTCACCATTCAGCCTCAGGAACATAAACAGGTTCCGTTTGAATTAAAGTTAGATGATGAGACCCCAATTACGGCACTGAATGCAATGAAGAATCAGTGCCACGTATGGGTAGAAACCACGCTAGACATCGATTTCGCGATTGACCCTAAAGATCGTGATTTCGTTGAAGTGAAAGCATTGCCTGTCGCTTCCAAAGTAATTTCAGCTATAGAGCAAGCGGGCTTTGGAATGGTCAAAGCAGATGTGGAAAAAGGGCATTTGCGAGGCAGCAACTTCTCATCTAAATCTGGTTGCTATCAGGAGATAGAATTTCGCAACAATGGTTTCATTAACAAGAAAGAAATAGAGTTGTCATTCATACTTGATGGCAGTGTTATGCATTGTTTAGCAGAAGTTGACCGTTCGCTTAGCATGCGAGGTGACCAGTACGTTTCTTTCTCTCTGAGCCTTAACGCCAGCGATGCTGAAATCAGCTCTGCGGTTAGCCGAGTGCTTTCAGTTTAAGCTTGGTTATCTGAACCTCCAAAGCGGTACCGATATCCTATTCCAAAGGCGATATCGGTGCTGTTGTCTGCGTTAAACATATTTTCCACTGCGGTCAATTCAATGGCTGAATTCTCCATTTGATAGCGATAGCCAAAGGTGAATTCGGTCGATGGCTTGGAAAATTCATCCTCCCCATCTGATACGCCCTCATGAAAAGCGATTTGCCCAATAAGATGGTGCCTTTCCAATAGTTGGTAGCGATAACTAGCTCCAACTGTCCAGGTGCTAGAGCGATAGGGCATATCTTTGAATACTGTTGGTGTATTGCGAAAAGTGATAGCAAGTAGGGTGTCTAGAGAGTGTTTATCGCGGCGATAGCCGTAGTTTAGCTGAATACCTTGTTCGAATTCTGAAGAACTGAAAATGCCATGTTTGGTGTCGTTGTAGTAAAGAGATGCCCCTACTGAAAGCCCGTGATGCTCTTTATTGATAAATTGGTATTGCATGTAACTGGTGATCGCGTGGCTTAGGCTTTCGCCGCGGAAGTCTTCCAACTCTATGCCGTAGTCAGGCATATTGATCACAAAGCGGTCGTTGTCCACATCCTCTCGGCCATTTTGGTCAATGCCAACCCAATCGTGAAACGCAATGGTTAATCGATCTAGGTGGTTATTACCAGCGTAATTCCAGCGATAGCTAAGCTCTAGTTGCCATTCTGAAGAGAATTGCCATTTCCCACCAACGGCGATTTGATTTTGGTAGTAGTCTAACTCGTAGTCTGGAGTGACGGCCCAAATACTTGAAATGGTACCCGTACCATAGACCTCGATATCGTCTTCATCCATTGAGAATCCAGAGCGGAGCTGAGGTGACAAACTGTTGGTATGGAAAGGCGATTGTGTATAGCTTTGTACAGGTCCGTAGTCGATTTGTGCCCACGCAGCGTTAACGATTATCAGAGGAATGAGAGAGAGGAAAAACTGCCGGCAAAGGATCATAGATTCATTTCTTATTCTTATGTCACTGATAAAATGATAGTTTATGATTTTATCGCGTGCCGAATTTATGATCGGATATGTGCTGAGGGACGTCTGGCTAACCCTCAGCAGTCGGGCTGGGTAAGCTTTACAGTGGATACACTTTTTCGAATCGTTCTAGTACCAATTCGGACTGTAAATCGAATTTGGCGCCAATCTCACCAGCGTACTGAGTAAAGAATTTAATGTGCGCGTCACGCCACCATTCATAGCTTAGGTCACCTTCTCCTTCTGAGCGGGCAAACTCTTCAGTTACTTGATCGAAAGGGCAGATAGAAACTTCTGTTAGGCGAATGATACAAACCGGCTCTTGCTGCCAGTTAAGCACTACTGTAATGCGACCTACCTGAGGAAGAGGCTCTTGCTCAATGTCGTAGCCTTGTTTAAGGCTGCAAGACGCTCTCTTTGTACCTTGATTAATCAACCTTGCACATTCGTTGGCATTAAACTCGTCAGCACAAAAATATTCAGCGATGGTGTCTGGTATTGATTCCCGCTGTTGAGGTGTGAGTGTGGTGAGGTATTCGTTTAGATACGCTTGCTGCTGTGGGGTCATCATCTTCCTTGAAAAACAACCCCTTCATGAGAAGGGGCTGTTAGCATTTAGTTAGGCCTAGGCGGCACTTAGATGGGTAGTAATATAAGGCTGCCATGCTTCTTGGTAAAGCGCTTTCGACTGAGCTCGCATTGACTTAATCTGGGCGAATTCAAACTCACTGATATCTCGGCTTTCTGAAGCCGCTTGACGTTCGATTTTCTGAATTCGTTCGTACAAGTCATGCTCTGGACCACTTTTTACATCAGCAATGGCTTTAAGGTGTAGCTGGACTTCAGCAATCAAGTTGGTCTTTGGAAGCTGGACCAATAGATTTAGGTCACGATAGCCTGAAGCACCAGGTTTCTTAAAGCGGTTTTTTACTTTTACCACAGTGGTTTCACGATTCAACACTTCGTAAGCTGACATCAAGCCTTCGATGTCATCGGCAACAATCGTCGCACGGGCAAGGTCAGTAATACGCTCAGCGTCACCATCAAGTTCATAGGCGATTTTTTGCTTTGCTCGTTCTGCAGATTTCACACCAGCAAAGTGCGAATTTGTTGAAGTTAGCATTGCAGTGCTTTTACAGATCATTTCTAACTCAGCCTGAGCTTGGTGTGCTTTGCTGTATAGAATGTCGAAGTCAGAGTAGGGTTGAAGTGGAGTTGTTGGTGTGGATTGGATGCCATACAGGCCACTCAGGTTGTGTTTGAATGCTTTGGAACAGACTTCGTTCTGGTTAGTCGAACGATTTTCCTCACTACCGGGTGCTGTTGGAATAGCGGCGAAAGCTGGCGCGCGGCTGAGCATTAAAAGCATCAGGGCCGTAGTTCGCAAAAATAGGCTCATTCACTCTCCTTAGATTCGTAGCGTCTTGTGTAAACGGTGTAAGAAAAGGCTCAACAACCAAAACGTACCAATCTCTAATATCTATATGGGGGCTAGCTGGCGAATTACAATGTAGGAATTACCCTATGGTGTAATTGTTTGAACTAACTCTCAATTTGTTTGAGTGCCCGATTTCCTTATGGTTCATTCTCAAGTTGTAAATAAGTATAAACACCTTACCTGAACCTAATCTGAACGGTTTATACAGCTTGAGGGATACCACTAAGAAACGCTTTCGTATAGGCTATGAAGCAGTCACGTCAGGTAGGGAATTGAAATGAAAGATCCAGAATTTTGGCACAGTAAATGGGCATCAAACCAAATTGGTTTTCACTTAGAAGACGTAAACCCGCTGCTAGTTGAGTATTGGTCCGAAACCAAGCCAAGCAGAGAAGATAAAGTGTTTGTCCCACTATGTGGCAAAACAGAAGATCTTGTTTGGCTAGCGACCAAACACGAGGACGTTCAGGGTGTTGAGCTAAGCAAAATCGCGGTGCGCTCATTTTTCTCTGAACATTTTTATACGCCTACGGTGATCCCTGTAAACGGTCAGCATGAATTGTATCAGTTTGATGAGCTGTCTATTTACACTGGCGACATCTTTACCGCGCCCGTTCAGCCAGTAGAGATTGTGTATGATCGTGCCGCTCTGGTCGCTTTACCGGAAGAAATGCGCGCAGATTACGTCCAACGCGTTAAATCGCTGTTGAAACCGGGCGGAAGAATTCTGTTAGTTACGCTAGATTATCCGCAAGCTGAAATGGCGGGCCCACCGTTCTCAGTCACCGAAAGTGAAGTTCGCCAGCTGTTCTCAGAATATAAAATTTCAAAACTGTATCGTGATGACGCAGATGAAAATCATCCTAAGATAGCGAAGAAAGGTTTATCCAGCTTCGCCGAAGAAGTGTATTTGATTGAAAGTTAATGATGAAAGCCCCTGAATAAGCTCAGGGGCTTTTGTTTTAATAAACGATTTTTATCTTATCTGCGCTGGTAACGGCACTTTCTATTGCTTGCTCAATGGTCTCTCTACGAGCAATGCTGACTCCTAGGCGCCTGCGTCCATTGATATCAGGTTTTCCAAACAATCGGAGTTGAGTTTGTGGTGCTGCGAGAGCATCTGCCATTCCTTCAAACTGAAGGTTATCGGATTGGCCTTGCCCTAAAATCACAGCTGAAGCGGTAGGTCCATATTGGGTGATACTTGAAATAGGTAGGCCAGTGAATGCGCGTACATGAAGTGCGAATTCAGAACTGTCTTGAGACATAAGAGTGACCAATCCGGTATCATGCGGGCGAGGGGAGACTTCATTGAAAATAACTGTGTCGCCCTTAACGAATAGTTCTACGCCGAAGATACCACGGCCTCCCAATGCGTTTACAACCTTGCCGGCGGCGTCTTGGGCGGCAGATAGCGCCGCATCGGACATCGCTTGAGGTTGCCATGACTCGCGATAATCACCGTCTTCTTGGCGATGTCCAATCGGAGCGCAGAAGTTGATACCATCCACAGCTTTGACTGTCAGTAAGGTAATTTCGTAATCAAAATCGATGAAACCTTCAACAATGACGCGTCCAGCACCAGTGCGGCCACCTTCTTGGGCGTACTGCCACGCTGTTTCTACATCTTCTGCCGATTTAATAACACTTTGACCTTTCCCAGAAGAGCTCATAATTGGTTTACATACGCACGGGATGCCAACGGATTCAATGGCTTGAGTGAACTCTTGATAGGTGCTTGCAAAATGGTAGGGTGAAGTGGTGAGGTCAAGCTCTTCTGCAGCCAACCGGCGAATGCCTTCGCGATTCATTGTTAGGCGAGTTGCATTGGCTGTTGGCACAACATTGAGCCCATTAGCTTCAAGCTCAACAAGCTTGTCTGTGGCGATGGCTTCGATTTCAGGCACTACGTAATCAGGTTGTTCTTTGGCGATGATCTGCTCTAGTGCTTCACCATCAAGCATATCCAATGTGTAGCTTCGGTGTGCAACCTGCATGGCTGGTGCGTTTTCATATCGGTCGCAAGCGATGACTTCCAAGCCTAGGCGTTGACATTCTATAGCGACTTCTTTCCCTAGTTCTCCTGAGCCGAGCAGTAAAACACGGGTCGCGTTCTTACAAGTTGCAGTACCAAACATAGATAACCTTTTTAAATAAGCGGATATGAAATTGACACGAATCATACGGATATAAATGCAAAAAGCAAACGTTTGCGTTGGGTGGGTGTTTTTGGTCTAGCAACTCAAAATTTGCTCTAGTACACAATCTGGACAATTAGTTTTGGGAGCGATGATTTCGTCTTTGTTAAAGAGTGTACTGAGGGAATAAGGGCATCTAAGACAGCCTGCTTGTCACGTATCATAAAAATTCTTAAATATGTGACGTATCAATAGAGCAAATGCTTAAGTAAAGTGATGAGTTTGAGCTTATAATTCATTAAAACTATAGAAATAACAATAGCAGCCATAGTCAATAGATGAAGTACGATCCAAGCAACTCAATAAAGGTTCCGATTGATACGTTAATGGTTGGGATGTTTGTTACCGCAATCGAAGATAACAAACGCGTCAATTTAGCCAATGCAGGTAGGGTTTCCTCCCAGCAGGCTATTCAGCAACTTGTTAAAAATGGGATCAAATTTGCGTGGGTAGACCAAAGCCTCTCCGCGAAAGGGAGTGTTTTCATACCTGTAGTGGAAGAGGAACCACCTGAAGAAGACGTGTCTGCCACTCCAGTAAAACGCAAATCTATGAGCCGCTTTTCCAAGCAGAAGAAAGCGTCGAAGATTATTCGTGAAGCTAAAGGCCTTGCTCAAAAGATTCTTAACCAAACATTTGATGACAAGTCGATTCATGTCGATGACTTAGAAGGTTGGGCGGATGATCTTATTGAAGCAGTCTTAATTGATTCGGATGCGTTACATTGTGTTTCTGCACTTCGCAGTAAAGACGAGTATCTGCTTGAGCATTCAGTCAATGTTGCAACTTTACTAGTTACGTTTGGTAAACATCTTGAGTTGCCAAAAGATACGCTTAAGCAGTTAGCGATTGGTGGCATCATTCATGATGTCGGCAAAATAAAAGTCGATGATAAAGTCCTTCATAAGCCAGGTAAACTCACTCCTGAAGAGTTTGATCATATGAAGCTGCATCAGGTGTTTGCCGAAGAGATCATCTTTACTGTTGATGGATTGGGAGACATTAGCCGAGATGTCTGCCTGATGCACCATGAAAAGTTGGATGGGAATGGTTATCCAAAAGGGTTGAAAGGGGATGAAATTCCGCTCCATGGACGAATGAGTTGCATTGTTGATATTTACGATGCATTGACGGCGGACCGTTGTTATAAAAAAGGTATGAGTTCAGCAGAGGCGTTCAAGATAATATTGAGCTTAACGCCGTTTCACCTCGATCGAGACTTGGTTTATAAGTTCATCAACTGTATTGGTGTTTATCCTGTTGGGGCATTGGTCGAGCTAAATGATGGAAGAGTAGGTATTGTATGGACATCGAATGCCGATGAGCCCTTAAAACCTGAAGTGAAGTGTTTTTATTCGCGTAAATATAAGCGCTTTGTCGACGTCAGCTTTGTCGATATTAAAAACAGCCAATATAAAATCGAAAAAGCGATTGCACCATGTAACCTTGAGGTCGATCCCACCCCTTTCTTTGATGTTTGATTTTTTTAATGTACAAAAAAGGCGCTATTTACAGCGCCTTTTTCATTTACCCGATTAGATGGCTAGATATGCAACAGGAATATCTGGGTTAATTGCTTCCAGAGTAGACTGCGTATCTGCAAGGTGACTAATCGTACCTTCAGACATTTCTACAAGTGCTGTTGTTTCAATGCCATCAAATGATTCACCATCAAGCAAGAGCTGGATAAGTGCAACCTGTAAAGGTGGAAGGCTAGGGTTGAATGCTGCGTTTTCAGCATAAGCGCCTTGGTATACTTTGCCATTTTTTAGCTTAATGCTTACACCACTCAAGTTGTGAGTATACGGAGCATGGCTCTTATTAAGCGCATTGAGTGCTTTCAATACCATCTCATCGGACTCTTCACACTTTTTACCATGATCGATGGATGCCATTAAGCCAGATTTGATACCAAGATCTGATGGACCAAAGGATTCTGGTAGATATTCTTGCAGCGTTTTCTCATCACGTTGAGGTAGTTGTACCACCAACTCGTCTGCGGTCGTTAGTTCGTTCATAAACTGACGACAGTGACCACAAGGGCTGAAGTTGATTGTGATATCTGAGATGCCTTGCTCGCCCTTCATCCAAGCATGGCTGATTGCTGATTGTTCTGCATGTACCGTCTGGCCAAGTTGAGCGCCTAAGATCTCTACGTTTGCTCCAAAGTAAAGACGCCCGGTGAGTCCGCGCACAATGGCACCAACGTAGAATTTCGAGATAGGCGCATAAGAGTAAGCTGCTGCAAAAGGAAGCAGGGCTACACGTAGCTCATCATCTTCCAATCCTGAAATGGTTAATAGCTCTGCAAATTGTGCTGGAGAGAGCGTTGCGTCAAAATCGTCCGCTAACAAAATAGGAGAAAGGAACTCTGCGACTTTAGCTGGCGCTTCAGACAGCGCTTGTTCAATGCGGCTTCTCATATTGAATCCTTGTTTAAGCAATAGTAGATATCTTCGGGTCTGCCTGAGTTACCTGTTTAGAGTGGCTTACCCTGATACTGGTATTTCATTTTATGTAACACAGAGAACTTTGCTGAGATTTCGATCACATAAGTTAATGTAATGAGATTTGTAGTTTCACAATTAGAGTGAGCTCACACATGATAACGATTGCAGAATTCAATAGAGTGATGTGCGTCGGAATGCAGAGATAAGCAACCCGACGCAAAGGATCTTATGTAGCAAGCCAGACAGCCAGTGCAAAGAATGAAGGGGCAAGGATTGAGGTAATCACCCCACAGACTACAAGTGCCAAAGAGCTGAAAGCGGCATCTTGAGCATCTTTTTCTGCGCAAGCCGCGGTTCCTAGAGCATGAGAAACTGTGCCCATGGTCAGCCCTTTTGCAATAGGATGTGTGATGTTAAGTAAGTTGTAAATTGGATAAGCCAAGATGGCGCCAAACAGACCAACCAGTAAAACTAGGATAGCCGCAATGGCAGGTTCTCCACCCAGGTGGCTGGACACTTCCATCGCAATCGGAGTCGTGACAGATTTACCTAGTAGACTAGCGATTAAGGAGAGATCTGTTTGCATATATGAAGCGATAACCGTGGCTGTCAGCATCGACATGACACTACCGACACCACACGCCAGCATAATGATTCGCCAGTTAGCTCTTATTTGTGGAAGTTGCTCATACAAAGGGTAAGCGAGCGCAACCACGGCGGGTTGTAGTAGAAAGTTAATCCATTCATTATCATTGTAATAAGTTTCGAACGGAACCTTGAGGTGCGTAAGTAGCGGAATCATCACTGCTAAACTGATTAACAGAGGGTTCATAAAAGGGCTGCTGATCTTCTGGCAAAGCCAGCGTGCAGAGAGAAATACGATAATCGTTACCAGTAGCCACATTATTGCTCACCTCGTTTCAACATTCTATCCAACATCAGCCCTAACAAGACTAGTACGATGAATGTGCCACCGACGGCACTAGCGAGGATTGGTAGGGCATTGTTATACAGCAGATCGAAGTGTTCCATAAGCCCAACGCTGATCGGAACAAAGAGCAGCACCATATAGCGAATAAACAGAGTGGCACTTGGGCGTACCCATTCTACAGGTACTAAGCCACTTGCAAGCAGAGCGAATAGGATAAGCATGCCGATAATGCTACCCGGAATAGATATATCTAGAAGGTTTTGAATGTTAATGCCTGCCATGAGGCAGAGGAAAATCAGCCCCATAGATACGACGTATTTAAGCAAGGTTTTCGCCATAGGTAGTGTCGTCCAAATTTTATCAACTTTTGCGCATGTGTAAGCCCTGAACCGTGGGTTCAGTTTGCTCACTGGCCTCGATCAACGTAGTGTTTTTTTAATGTTTGATGAGGCCTGAGTTTTATAGGGTGCAGGCAATAAGTTGTTAAGATACTAGCTTTTGAACGTATTGGTAAACAGATTTTAAGATAGCTATCTTTTTTTCGTCACTCTCATGCTCGTGAACTAAGTTTTCCAAATTCAGCATGTAGTCTTCTATTCGACTTTCGAAGTATTCGCGGCTGTGTGCTGCCCATTTTTGTTGTTCACTTTCGTCCAATGTCCACGGAAAATGTCTGGCGCGATAGCGGAATAGAAGCGGAGCAATTCTGTCGTCACTGAACGAGATATCAAGGGCGGAAAGATTCTTTGGTTCAGTTTCTCGTATGATATCCATTGATTGCTTTGCCGCAGGAGAGAAGAAACCATCGTAAAGCATAGTATCAACATCATCGTTCTTTTCGTATTCTCTCTCGATACTGTATAGCGAATTGAGTTTTTCTCTAATCTCAGGGTGCTGTCTTAGTCGCTCAAGGTTTTGTAAGCATTTTTCTCTGTCAATGCCTATGTTAGCTGCATTCTCAGCAGTTAATGTTTTGGCTGGAGCCAAAATAGGGCACTTGTTGAGATGGACAAGTTTGATTGGTACAGGCAGTTCGTCTGGGCCAAGTTCAGAATGTTTGGTGTAGAGACGCTCATTAAGTTGTTCTACATCTAAATCCAACAACGGCTGAGGGTCTTTCGCTAAATCGACAACAATCACCGCATTCTGGTTGGTTGGATGCCAAGCGACCGGAACCACCCAGCTAGTGTAATTGCATTCGCGCCCCAGCATACCCGATACGTGCATAAGCGGTGTCATATTCACGATATCGACGAGTTCGTTCAGTTTGCGCTTGTGGCGCATGCTAAGGAAATAATCAAAGAGTTTAGGCTGAGCGGCTTTCACCTTTTTAGCCATTTCAATCGTTGCTATTACGTCAGCCATCGCATCGTGTGCATTCTCGTGCTCAATGCCATTGGCAACGGATAAGTGCTCTAGCTTAAAGCTGATAAAACCTTCTTCATTCTCTGGCCAATTAACACCTTCTGGGCGAAGGGCGTAACAGGCGCGCATGACATCAAGTAAGTCCCAGCGAGAGTTACCGTTTTGCCAGCTCCACGCATACGGATCGATGAAATTTCGGTAACAGGTATATCGCGTCACTTCGTCATCAAATCGAATGCTGTTGTAACCCAAGTTGATGGTGTTTGGCGTGGACAACTGCTCATGAATTTTGGCAATAAATTCCGGCTCAGGTAACCCTTTACTTGCCGCCGTCTGAGGTGTGATACCAGTGATAAGCGCGGCTTCGGGTGATGGAAGATAATCTGAAGGCGGTTGGCAGTAGATAACAAGAGGCTCACCGATGATATTGAAATCCATGTCGGTGCGTACACCCGCAAACTGGGACGGTCTGTCTTTTGCTGGGCTGGTTCCCCACGTTTCATAATCAAAAAAGAAAAACGTAGGTTGATGCGCTTGTTGCATTATCTCTTTACCAAGTCTTTGAAATTCACTCGGGTATTAGACCATTGAGACCGTGACAAGGCAAACGGGAAGCGCTTGATTGCTAGAAAATTGTGCGGATAGAAAAAGCCCCGAGTTTTTCACTCAGGGCTTGGTCATTTTAGGCTTGTTGAGCTTCAAGCTCTTCGTCTGAGACTTTATCGCCAAGGATACGGCTGGTTATGGTGCCCGCCGTCATAGCGCCGGAGACGTTGAGCGCGGTTCGCGCCATATCGATCAGAGGTTCGATTGAAATAAGCAGCGCAGCGATGGTTACTGGTAACCCCATTGCTGGAAGCACGATTAGCGCAGCGAAAGTCGCACCGCCACCCACGCCTGCGATACCGAATGAGCTCACTACGATAATTGCGACTAGGGATAGGATGAAGTTGATATCCATTGGGTCGATACCCACAGTTGGGGCAACCATTACGGCTAACATTGCAGGGTAGATGCCCGCACAGCCATTTTGTCCTATGGTTGCGCCAAATGACGCAGAAAGGTTTGCGATAGCAGGCGGCACACGTAGCTTGTTGATTTGCGCTTCCACGTTAAGTGGGATAGTTGCTGCTGAGCTGCGTGAGGTAAATGCGAATGTCAGTACTGGCCAAATCTTCTGGAAGTACTCTTTCGGGCTCATACCAACGAACGACACCAAAATACCGTGAACCACAAACATTAGAGCGATTGCAACATAAGAGGCAACGATAAAGCCCAATAGATTCAGGATGTCACCTGCACTGGATGTCGCGACAACTTTCGCCATCAACGCCGCAATACCATATGGCGTGAGCGCCATAATCATTTTCACTAGTCGCATCACAACAGATTGAGTTGCTTCAACAAAAGTGCGAATTGGCGCTTCCAACTCTTCCTTTTCCGCCATCACCTTACGTGCAGCAATACCAGTCAGGACACCAAAGATCACGACAGCAATAATGGAAGTAGAACGAGAACCTGTCAGATCAGCGAATGGGTTGGTAGGGATAAAGCTTACCAGCATCTGTGGAATAGTGAGATCAGCGACAGTACCTACGCGATCTTCTAGCACTGCGATACGAGCAGTTTCACGCGCGCCCTCTGTCAGCCCTTCTGCTGATAGGCCAAACGCTTGGGTAATTACAATGCCCACAATTGCTGAAATCGCTGTAGTAGCGAGTAGCACAGAAATGGTGAGGCCTGAAATCTTGCCCAGTGAACCGCCTTTCTCAAGCTTGACGACGGCTGCGATCATAGAAACAAGAACGAGTGGCATGATGACCATTTTAAGCAGGCCAACATAGCCACGGCCAACGACGTTAACCCATTCTAAGGTTTGAGCGATGACAGGGTTACCTTCGCCAAAAACAAGCTGCAGTACTAGACCAAATGAGCTGCCGAGTACCAAGCCCAATAGTACGAGTCGGGATAGCGTATTCTCTTTTCGTTGCTGTCCGTAGAGGAAGAAAAGAATGCCGACAAATGCCACTAATGAAGCGATAGCCGCTACTGACATAATTGATAGTCCTTATTGAGTGTTTGTAACGTATTTATTGAGTAAATTAATTACAGGATTAAATTCTGTAACAAACGATAATGATTTGAAATGTATGATTGAAATGAAAAAAAGATATTTGATATGTATTTAAGTTATTAAAAGATGCGAGCTGAGTCTAATTTGCTCAAAAGTCAGCAGAAACCATCGAATTATTGATATTTATTAATCAAGTTTCGCATCTGAATACTGTCCAATGTCTGAAGCTTTCGGTCAGTCTTTGTAAGAATTCCATATTGCATTGCTTTCGCTACTTCGCTTGCCTGGATCGGTATGAGTTTTGCGAGTTTGCCAAACATCAGAGGACGCAAAGATTTTAGGACGACTTGTACGATGGCTTCGTCAGTGCGCGGTGTGTCTCTTAAACCCACTAAAGGTCCAGGTCTAACGAAGGTGATATGTTCAAAACCCAAACGTTCAATCGCCATTTCCATCTTCCCTTTACAGCGAAGGTAGTGGGAAAGAGAACGTACGGAGGCACCGTAACTTGAAACGACAGCCAGATGAGTGACACCAAGTACTTTCATTGTCTGGGCGACATCACACACCAGTTCATAATCAACACGCTCTAGCTCTTGCTTAGAGCCTGCTTGCTTAATGGTTGTGCCTAGGCAGATGAATCCATATTTAGGCGAAGGCTTATCTGCGTCCCACTCTTGAACTTGAAGCTGCTTATTTTGAAGGACTTCCAACTTAGGGTGGAAAAAAGGGAGTTCACGTCGGCTAAGCGCATAGATACGTGTGACAGGATCTTCTTCTAACATTTGTTTGATGAGCTCGGTTCCTATTAACCCTGTTGCACCGGCGACCATAACGACCAGATCTCTAGACTCAGACAAATTTCTTACCTTTAGCTAATCGTGACGATCAGAGCATCTAACAACAAACACAGAAAGTCTGTGATCAATCTTTTAGGTTGCGAGTAAAATTGGATTACGTTTGGCCCCGTTTATCGAGGCCAATTCTGATGGTGGAGTGGTCAAGTAAGAGAGAGAGGGACTCGTTTTTGAGTCTTTTGATTCGACTTGTGTTGCTTCTGTTTCTTTGATTTTTGATTGGCAAACATACAAACCTCCTTGCACTATCAAAGTTGGGTTAACCTCATCACGGCAGTATCTAATGCAGTCTTTGTGCCGTCTAATATTCAGGTTGTTACAATTCAATAAGTTAGCGTTCGATTTGGTTGTACCCATTTAATAAGATAGGTGATAAATGGAAAAAGTTTCATTTTTGGTATCAATTTGATTGCAAAAATGACACGAGAATAGTCTTTTTCCGCCGATTGATAGGGGTGTTAACTGGCTGATTTCACGTTACACTCTGAGGTTCACAGGGGACTCGCGATACCAAAAGGATGAACAAGATGAATATCGACGCTAGCACTCTCGCTCCCACTCAGATATACCACTTAATGACTCAAACTGTGATTCCAAGGCCAATAGCGTGGGTTTTGACGGAGTCTGGTGAAGCTGATTACAACTTGGCTCCATTTTCCTACTTCACGCCTGTCTCCAGTAATCCGCCTCTGTTGATGTTCTCTGTAGGTAAAAAACCGACTGGAGAAATTAAAGACACAACCCGTAATGTTCTTGAGACAGGTCGAATGGTGGTGCATATCGCTAATGCTGACTTGGCGGAACAAGTGACGCAGACTTCGGCAACATTGCCGCACGGAGAATCTGAAGTCGCTTTAGCTGCTCTAGAGCTCATCGATTTTGAAGGGTTTGAATTACCCCGAATCAAAGATTGCCCAATTGCTTTTGGATGTAAGCTGTTTGAAGTTAAAGAGATTGGTGAAACACCTCAAAGCCTAATCTTTGGTCAAATTGAAGACATATACATTGCTCCAGAAGTGATTGGAGATAACCAAGAACGCTTAGTTGTTGAAGCGTTAAAAGTGAATCCTCTTTCTCGTTTAGGTGGCAGTCAATACGCCAACCTAGACCAAACCTTTACTGTCGCTAGACCGAAATAAAGTCGTATGTTAGATCAATCTTATTCAGATGCTATTTGGCATCGAATCAATCAAAAAACTAAACCACTGGGTGCTCTTGGGCAGTTAGAGTCACTTGCCCATCAGCTTGCTCTGATTCAGAGTAATTCAAAATGTGACGCCGTCACTAATGTGGATATTGTAAAGCCAACCGCGATCGTCTTTGCCGGTGATCATGGTATTGCGGACGAAGGAGTGAGCATCGCGCCAAGCGCGGTGACTCAACAAATGGTGTTGAATTTTCTTGCTGGTGGGGCGGCAATCAATTGTTTTTGTCGGGTAAACCAGATTGAGCTTAAGGTGGTTGATACGGGAATATTGATTCCTGTAGAGGCGACAGCGCCTAACTTTGTGGTGCAAAGGCTGGGTGACAGAACTGCAAACTTTGCCAATGAAGCAGCAATGTCTAGTGAGCAAGTCAAACAGGGTATTGAGTTTGGTCGCGAGCTGGTTAAGCGAACGGTCAATGAAGGCAGCAACCTTGTCATGTTTGGTGAAATGGGGATTGGGAATACCTCAAGTGCCGCTGCCATAGTTGCAGCTTTGACAGGTCAGGATGTCCAGTCATGTGTTGGTCTAGGCACAGGAATTACTCCTGAGCAGTTAGCGAAAAAGGTGGCTCTAGTCGATAAAGGAGTCTCACGATGCCAAGGTCTGGATGTCTACCAAGTTCTATCCGAAGTAGGCGGTTTTGAAATCGTTCAGATGGTAGGGGCCTTCTTAGCTGCCTGTGAAACTAAGACGCCGGTTATTGTTGACGGTTTTATTGTAACAACGGCCGCTTATGCCGCGAGTTTGATTCAACCTGAATGTCGCGAATTTATGATCTTTGCCCATAAGTCAGAGGAGTTGGCGCACCAACTTCTGCTTGAAGAATTAGGCGCCAAACCTTTGTTGGATTTGTCAATGCGCCTTGGTGAAGGCACGGGCGCAGCGCTTGCTGTCCCTTTGGTTCGTGCAGCAGCTGAGTTTTACAACTCAATGGCAAGTTTTGAAGATGCCGGAGTGACAGTGTGATCAGTACCCTCAAGTATCAACTTGAATTGTTCTGGCTGGCTTTGGGCTTTTTTTCTCGCCTACCAATACCTCCGTCTACGCCTTATTCTGAATCACGCATGAATCAAGCGGGCCGCTATTTCGCGTTAGTCGGTCTGTGTTTAGGCGCATTATGTGCGGCCGTGTATTGGTTGGCTGAAAGTGTATTGGGCCCTAATGTGGCGGTTGTTGTCATGATGGTGTTCAGTTTATTGCTTACTGGCGCGTTTCATGAAGATGGTCTGACGGACATGGCAGATGGCATTGGTGGTGGGATGACGCTGGAAAAGCGTTTAACCATTATGAAAGACAGCCGTATTGGTACTTATGGTGCTAGCGCGCTGGTGATGGCGTTACTGGGTAAGTATGTCCTGCTAACTGAGCTTGCATCATTGACGAATGTTTTATTGGTTATCGTTGCTGCTTACACGCTAAGCCGCGCCGTGGCTGCATCGCTCATTTATGACATGCCTTATGTGAGTGACCCTGATGCCAGCAAAAGTAAGCCACTTGCGAATCAACAATCTAAAAGTGAGCTAGCCATACTGGCAGTATCGGCGTTGGTACCTTTATTGTGGTTTGATTTTGAATTGGTCGCTGTGATCGTCGGTATAACCGTTATTTTCCGTATTATGTTTAAACACTGGTTGATGAAACGAATAGGTGGTTTTACGGGGGATTGCTTAGGCGGCGCTCAGCAAATTATGGAACTGCTGATTTACATGATTGTTCTTGGCTGGTCTTTAAGGTGAGTGAATGAGTGTACATCTGATATTGGGCGGAGCTCGATCAGGAAAATCCAGTTTTGCAGAATCACTGGTCGTTGAGAGCCACTCTGTTTACACACGTCACTATGTTGCGACTGCAACGGCTTTTGATGATGAAATGGCGGCAAGAATTGCTCATCATAAAATCAGCAGAGGCAGCGGGTGGGTAGAGCATGAGTGCCCGAATGCTCTCGAAGAGCAGATCGAACGCTTCACTTCTCAAGATATCGTGTTGATTGATTGTTTAACTCTTTGGATAAATAACGTCATTTACAATCAAGGCCAGCCTATTGAGCCACACCAGATAACTGAGAGGGTAGAGCGTTTGGTAAAAACGCTGGCTGCAAGTGAAGCTAATCTAGTGGTTGTTTCTAACGAAGTAGGATTAGGTGTGATCCCAATGGGAGAAGTCACTCGCCTATTCGTTGATTATACGGGTTGGATGAATCAAGCCATCGCGAAGGTAGCAGATAAAGTAACGTTTGTTGCGGCGGGGTTGCCTATGGTGCTGAAAGAGAAGTCGCGTGAAGACAGTTAATATTTACCTATTGCGACATGGAAAAACGTTAGGCGAACCGGCGCTCAACGGAGCGACCAATGTTTTGGTCGCTCACAGCACACAGCAAGCGATTTGCCAAAGTTTGTTAGGCGCTTCAATCAGTTTTGAACATATTATCACTTCACCTCTTCGTCGTTGTGCTGATTTAGCTGATTTATTGGTTGCAAAGAACTCCCAGCTTTCTTTATCGATTGAAGATGAGCTGAGAGAAATGGATTTTGGCGAGGTTGATGGAAAGCCATTTGATTCTATTAAAACAGAGTGGCCACTACTCGAACGATTTTGGAATGACCCTGCGGCGGTCGAGTTACCGCAAGCTGAAACACTGCAAGCTTTTCATCAGCGCGTTAGCAGACAATGGGTCTCACTGGTAGAGAGTGTCGAAGAGGACACATTAATCATCAGCCATGGTGGTACCATACGTATGATATTGGCTTCATTATTAAATTTAGACTGGCGAAACCCCGCACTTTACTCCGTTTTACAGATAGGCAATCAGAGCCTAACTCATATTCAACTTACCAAAGCGGACAGTCTATATCAGCGAGTGTGTTCTATTGGCACACCACTTCACATAAAGGATTAAAACATGACGGCACCAAGCTGGAATTTGTCTGTTGCTTACCAAGGATTGGACGACAGTAAGATAGAGCAAGATGTAGCGCTGGTTCAGCAATGTATTCAGGTACTGGGGTTGAATGTCGATCAGCGCAGTTCGGTCACGGTAATGCAAAATGCAATACTGACCAGTGAAGCCGCAGGTAAACTGCTTGCGACGATTAACACTTTTGCAAGTTGTCACGCTTCGGTTGATGCGATGAACAGTGATGCTAAAGCCATGATTGGTCGTATTGCCAAATTGAGCTCAGAGTTGTCGCAAGCATTTACCCCTTATGAAGACACTCTAACCAATGCGCCTCAAGAATTTATCTCTGAAGTTTTGAACCATGAAAATGGGGATGTATCTGGTCAGGCATTCCAGATCGAATGTACACGAAAGCTGGCAGATACTAAGTTGAGTGTCGCAGAAGAGCAATTATTGTCAGCCATGCAAGTGGATGGCCGTGATGCTTGGGGACGAATGTACGACAATATCACAGGCGCACTTCAGGTGGATCTGAAAGAAGGGGAAGAGAACCGTATTGGTTTCTCCCAGGCTGCCAGTATTTTGTATGGCACAGATTTCGACAATCAAGAGCCCGCTTGGCGTGGCATTGAAGAAGCGATGCAGACCCATCAAGAAAGCTTTGCTGGGATTCTAAATGCGTTAGCTGGTTGGCGTCATACAGAAAATCAAAAACGCTCTCACCTTAAAGACGTTCACTTTCTTGATACCAGTCTCCACGACAGCCGTATTCAAGCAGATACGCTGAGCGCGATGATGCAAGTCGCCAAAGACAATCGTCATGTGGGGCAAAAAGCTGGCCTACTCATGGCTCGGGTTCATGGCCTGAATGAAATGAAACCTTGGAACCACTTAGCCGGTATGCCGAGCCTGACTGACGGCGAGCCTAAGGTCTACAGCTTTGACGAGGGCATTGACATCATTGCTAAGGCTTTTGCACAGGTGGATGGTGAAATGGCGGAATTTGTCGCCATGATGGTGGAAAATGGATGGATTGACGCCGCGCCTTCTGCCAGCAGAAGGCTCGGGGCTTATTGCACTAAGTTTGCAGCTACACGTTCACCATTGGTCTTTATGACTTGGGGTGGAAGTCGTTCTGACCTGCTGACTCTCGCTCACGAGTTAGGGCACGCTTTCCATAACTGGGTGATGCGGGATATGCCGCTGTGCCAAACACGCTATCCAATGACGCTGGCAGAAACAGCGTCTATTTTCGCTGAGAATATTGTGCGTGATTATCTTCTTGAACAAGTCGAGAGTCGTGAAGAAAAACTCGAGATGCTGTGGGAAGAACTCTCTAGTTGTTATGCCTTGATGATTAATATTCCTGTTCGTTTCGAATTTGAAAAAGAGTTTTACCGGCAGCGGATGTCAGGTGAACTCAGCGCTGAGCAATTGTGTGACTTGATGAGCCAAACTTGGAAAGAGTGGTACGGCGAGTCAATGACGGAAGCGGATCCTTATTTCTGGGCGAGTAAACTGCATTTCTCTATCTCGGAAGTCAGTTTTTACAACTATCCGTATTTGTTTGGTTACCTGTTTAGCAAAGGCGTGTATGCACAACGTGAAGCGAAAGGTGAGAGTTTCTATTCAGATTACGTTAACCTTCTGCGCGATACTGGTTCGATGATGGCTGAAGATGTGGTTCAGAAGCACTTAGGTATGGCTTTGGATAGTGAAGCATTTTGGCAACAAAGCGTCGATATGGTGAAAACCAAGATTGATGAGTTTGAATCTCTGTTGGATCAAGAATAAATTCACCACAAATATGATATGATAATCAGCAAGCCGGGCAGGGAGTCTGCCCGGTTGTTTTATGTACAGCGAAAGCATTCTATCCCGAACGGAAAATGGTATCGGGCGTGGCAATTGAGTTTTTTACGATGAAGCACGGGTTTTCTCTTGATAAGTGAGATCGTGGCTACATAAATTGCCTGAACAATTCATTAACATACCCGCTGTGCAATAAAGGAGTAGCGCATGACGAAAAACCTCTTTCGCCAATCTTTTCTTTTTGACAGCCTGAACTTAGAACAAGAGATGCCAGCAGGGGAAATTACTGTTGCGAACGGCACTGTGTTCAAGCTTCATGAACGCGGAGTTCTGGAAGTCATCCCAT
Source organism: Vibrio sp. B183 (assembly GCF_000740665.1). Lineage (NCBI taxonomy): Bacteria > Pseudomonadati > Pseudomonadota > Gammaproteobacteria > Vibrionales > Vibrionaceae > Vibrio > Vibrio sp. B183. The sequence goes on from NZ_JPQB01000006.1 coordinate 68,845, forward strand.
CAACGTTGGACGAAAACAGCAAACACATCATTCTTTCCTGTGGTGTTCACGGTAATGAAACCGCACCGATGGAGTTAGTGGATAAAATCATTTCCGATATCCAGTCTGGATTCCAGCCTGTTACAGAACGTTTGTTGTTCATCATTGCTCACCCTGAGTCAACGAACGCTCATACCCGTTTTCTTGAAATGAACCTTAACCGTTTGTTTGATGAGAAAGAATATGAGCCAACGAAAGAGCTGGCTATTGCGCAGAACCTGAAACGTATTGTCGCTGATTTTTATCAAGACACGCCATCTGATAAACGCTGGCATCTAGACCTGCACTGTGCGATCCGTTTGTCCAAACACTACACCTTTGTCGTGAGCCCGAAAACGCGCCACCCAGTACGCAGTAAGGCGTTGATGGAATTTGTCGCGAGTGGTCATATCGATGCCGTGATGTTCTCTAACGCGCCTTCCAGCACGTTCAGTTGGTTTAGTGCCGAAAACTTTGAAGCGCAGGCGTTGACAGTTGAATTAGGGCGAGTGGCTCGTATTGGAGAAAATGATCTCGATAAACTGGTCGCCTTTGATCTGGCAATGCGAGATTTGATTGCTTCCAGCGAAGCTGAGCATTTGCCGCGTGCCCCTGTAATGTATCGTGTCAGTCGGACTATCGTGCGTTTGCATGAGGACTTTGATTTTATGTTTGATGACGACGTTGAAAACTTTACCTCGTTTAAGCACGGCGAAGTGTTTGGTCATGATGGTGACAAACCGCTCATGGCGAAAAATGAGGGAGAAGCGGTTGTGTTCCCTAATCGTCATGTGGCTATTGGTCAGCGTGCAGCACTCATGGTGTGTCCGGTGAAAACGCGTTACGAAGAAGGTCAACTTGTCTACGATTAAAGCGTTTACGGTCTAAACTCATCTGAGAAGCTTTCTATTTTAATGGCTTAACGGTATCGTTAAGCCATTATTTTATTGTACCTATAACTTTAGCCGTTTAAGGCCAATCTAAGCTGCATGGAACTGAGTGAATTATTAAGCCGTAGGCATCAACGCTGGAAGCGCTACTTTATCGTGATCCTATCTGCGCTTGTTCTGTTCTCAGCGACGCATCTGATGGTTGGTGAAGTCTTCATTTCTCCTTTTTCTGAGCTGTCGAGTCTTCAACAGCAGCTGATTACTCAACTTCGTTTACCAAGGTTGCTTGCCGCGATTGCTATAGGTGCCTCATTGGCCGTTTCAGGTGCTGTGCTGCAAGTTTTGCTTGGCAATGTTCTGGCAGAGCCCGGTGTGCTTGGTATTTCTGGTGGCGCCAGTGTCATGATGGTTATTGTGTTGTTTTTCCTTCCCGCGCTTGCAACACCCATCGGGTTTATGATCGCCGCGGTCATTGGCGCATTGGTGTTTACTCTGTTGCTTGTTTCAATGGCGAAAATCATGCGTTTAACTACTACTAGACTCTTGTTAGTCGGGGTGGCGTTAGGCATTTTGACAGGCGCTATTGTCACCTGGGCATTCTATTTCAGCGACGATCTTAGCTTAAGGCAGTTAATGTATTGGCTAATGGGCAGCATTGGTGGTGCAAGCTGGTATCATCACGTATTGACGCTGACTCTTGTCCCTGTACTTGCTTGGCTATGTATGAAAGGTAAGACACTAGACAAGCTAATGATGGGGGAGTTGCATGCTAAGCAACTCGGTGTTGATGTGGAAGCGGCCCGCTGGAAGTTAATCTTAGCCGTTTCGATTTTGGTTGGCGGCGCAGTTGCACTTGGTGGTGTGATTGGATTCATTGGCTTGATCGTTCCTCATCTTCTCAGGCTTGCATTGGGTAGTGAGAATCGTTATTTGCTGCCTATCTCCGCATTGTCCGGTGCGATGCTGTTGGTGTTTGCCGATATCATTGCTCGAGTCGCCCTAGAATCTGCTGAGCTACCACTTGGAGTGGTCACTACGACAATCGGGGCCCCTGTCTTTATCTGGATGCTGGTGAAACATCATGATTCACGTTAATAGCTTATCGGTTGGTTCACGTTTATTGCCGCTTTCGTTCTCTGTCGAGAAAGGTGAAGTACTTCATGTCGTTGGTCCAAATGGCAGTGGTAAAAGCACCTTGCTGACGGCGATAGCTGGTTTGCTAGATTTTGAGGGTGACGCCGCGATTTTTGACTTAGACGTCAAAAGTAGCTCTGTTGAGAGCCTTGCAAGCTATCGAGGGTTTTTGAGTCAGAGTGATCGTCCCGCTTTCAATCTTGAGGTTTCGCAATATCTTTCCTTGTCACTCCCAAGCTCCGTCCAAGGCTTGGATGAAGCTGTGGAGCTAGCCGTTAAAGAGCTGGTGGATGTACTTGAGCTAGAGGATAAGCTTCATCGTTCGATTCACCAGTTGTCTGGCGGCGAGTGGCAGCGAGTGAGGTTATGCGCGATATGCCTGCAAATCTGGCCGTCTTTAAATCCTTATGCGAAGCTCCTTATATTGGATGAGCCTGCTGCGCCGCTGGATATTGGTCAGGAAGCCCTACTGTATAAACTGATTCGTAAAGTCGCTGATATGGGAATCACTGTGGTGATGTCTAATCATGACCTCAATCGCACACTTAAACATGCCGATAAGGCTTTATTATTGGATAAAGGTGTGATTCAGCAAGTAGGCTCCGTAGATCAGGTATTCGAGCCGAGTGAGCTTTCTAGAGTATTCAAAACTCGAGTTCAAAGAACGGAGTTTAACGGAGAACCTGTATTAATCTTTGATTAATCAGGCAATAGCCCCATTTCCCAATTCTCAAATTAGTGCGCTATGCACTACATTTGAGCACGCCTCATGCTCACAGAAATCGCTGAAAATGCCATTCCTATAAAAATCAATAAGTTACTGTTTCTAGAAACTTGGCATAAGTTTGGCTTTAATAAAAACGATACATTCTCGTTCTTGTTAGGCTTAGTCAATTTGAAGGGAAACTGGAAAGCTGACAAATATAAGCCCATTTTTATGACTATGGCAGCTTCCGCCACCTAAGGTTTTCCGAAGGTGGCGGCTTTTTATCTGGAGGCTTATGCTGTTAGCGGAGCAAGATCAGCAGGGCGGTAGTAAACAGACTTCAATACTTTTCCTTGGCGAATCGTTTTTGCTTCTGAAACAAAATCTTCAGCACATTTTGCGATGATGTAATCACCTTTTTGTACTGCCATTAGTTTGATTCCCTGCTCAGCGTAATGCGCTTCTGTCTCAGCGTATTCTTTCTCGTTGCGGCAAACCTTGCTCATGTTGCTTGAGTGGACTTCGTCCCAACAAGGGATAAAGTTGATGCCACGATTAACGGCAACATTGAGTAGTAGGTCAATCAGATAACTGATAGCAAGGTTCGACTCAACCTTGTCATCACCCAAATGAACTAGACGACCCATCAAAACGTAAACGCTGTCGATGATAGCGTCAGCTTGTTCCGTCTTGTTATCAGCTTCTGCCAGTTCAGTGAGCTCTTCTACCGCTAAAGAGGTATGCAGCGTATCTGCTTTCTCGTCTAAGCTTTCAGGAGAGGCAACAGGTAAGTCGAAAGTAGTACGAAACTCAGTAATGTCGCGGTAAAGGTGGTCAAAGATTTCTTGAGTAAGTTTGGAAAGGTGCATTCACTTAACCTGCATTTGGTAATTATCGCGTCATACTAACAAAGCCTTATGAAACGTGCCATTACAGCACGAAAATAAATGGGGACAAGGGCAAAGTATTCAGAGTTTTATGTGCAAGGCTATTGATGTGATTATTGGGATAAGTCTATCTTACGTATAAGAAATTTTAGCTATCAGGACAGTATATGGTTGTGGCAAGTGAAAGTGAAAAGGTCATACGGAGACTCTATCAGATCACAAACGATTATCAGAAAGGGTTTGATATTCAGATTACCCAACTCATCATGATGGGCTTGGAGCGTTTCAATCTGGATATTGGTATTTTATCCCGCATTGATGGCGAGCTATATACAGTCTTGTATTGCGTTACTTCTGAAGGTGTAGAGTTAAAGCCTGGCGATACGTTTAAGTATGAGTCAACTTATTGCCAAATCACCTGCAGTTCATTTGGCCCAGTGTCCATTGAGCATATGGGAGAAAGCGATGAGTATGCTAAACATCCAGCCTATGAAGCGTTTGGCTTAGAGTCGTACATTGGCATTCCAATTTTTGTTGATGATGAAGTTTTTGGTACACTTAATTTTTCTTCCGCGTCACCTTACCCTCGAAAATTCAAAGATATAGATGTTGATGCGCTCAAACTGATGGCGTCTTGGATTGAAGTAGAATTAATCCGCCGGAAACAGGAAGAGCGCCTTAGAAAGTTGAATAGTCAACTGGAATATCAAGCCTATCACGATGCGTTGACCAATGTTGCCAACCGCCGGTGTATGTTCAAAACCATCCATCTTGATATCGAACGCATGAAGATCGCCAATGGCAAAGGTTCACTGGCTGTGATTGATATTGATAACTTCAAGAGGGTCAACGATGTTTACGGCCATCAAATCGGTGATGACGTTTTAAAGAAAACCGCGCAACAACTTCAGGCATGTTTATCTGAAAGGGACTTTATTGCACGGTTCGGGGGAGAGGAGTTTGTCGTTTGGCTGCCCGAGAGAACCGAACTTGAAAGGCGTCAACTTATCGAAGAACTTCACCAATCTGCCGATGAGATTCTTCTAGATGGCGAACCCGTCACCGTGTCCATCGGTGTGTGTGAATTTGATTTTGGTAACGAATCAGCAATAGATAACAAGAAAGGTGCACTTGACCAAATCATCTTAGTGGCCGATGAAGCTTTGTATCAGGCAAAGAATCAAGGGCGAAATAGAGTAGTTGTTCGCTCACTATCAAAAGAACCAGCGACCGAAATGATGAGTGGAGGCTAAGCTCCACTCTTATCAATATGATTATTTAAACAAGTAGGGGAAAAGCTTCACTAGCTCAGGCTGAGTCAGGGATTCCACACGAGCTATATTGGTCTCAGGAATTGATTCAGGATCTGGATAATGTTTGAGTACTTTCTCCATGCTCTCTTCACGAATCAAATGGAACACAGGGTAGGGAGAGCGGTTAGTTAGATTCTCCGCATCTTCTGGTTCTGATCCACCAAAGCAATACTCAGGATGGAACGTCGCCAACTGGTAGGTTCCTTCCCAGCCTTGCTGACGGATTAATGCCTCGACCCAGTCTATAAACAAGTTGTAGTCATAAAAATCTTCCAGCATGTTTGGTACAACGACCAATGTAGTTTCTAACTCTTCAGCTGTCTTTGATTCTAATTCCATTAGCTGGGTGAGTATGTCCTCTAGCAATGCCTCTTCTTGCTGTGCTTCACTGACAAATATTTTTATTTGTTTATTGCGCTGTGGCTTTGCAGCGAATGGACATAAATTAAGGCCAATTACCACGTCATTAAGCCATTGATTGACTTGCTCTGCGATAGTCTCTTTTGAGCTTGGGGTTGTCATCTTACTTCCAATTTATAGTTTGGAAGCAAGAATAACAGATTCGTTTTGTGGTCGTAAGCGTCGAGATGAGTCTAGTGAGATGAGGGCGTTGCGTTTAGCTCAGAAGTTGGACTGGTGTTAGCTTCGTTCTCCAGTTCTGCTGAACTTTGATGAATTACATTCAGTTTATAGCACAACACAAAAATCATCAGATAAAGCAACATACCACCAGCAATGACATAACCCCAACCGCCATGTTGCCAGCAATAAATTAAGAAGAAGCCTCCTAAGCTGCCACCAACATAATAGTGCACAAGATAAAGAGCTGTGGCAGTCGCTTTAGCTTGGGTGGCTTTTTGGCTAACCCAGGCGTAGGCGAGCGTGTGTGTAAAGAAGGCTCCAAAACTAATAAGCGCTAATCCGAGTATCATGAATGGAATACGATCCAGATATGCGACCAACATACCGAGTAGGCTTATTATAGTCCCGCAGACCATACCTGAAATGGGCTGACGGTTTCGGTTCCACACTGAAGTAAGCTTAGAGCTTAATGTGCCGGGTAAGTAGCAGAGGAAAATCAACGAGGCTAGGCCAATAGGTAGTGAATGTGGAGCCTCAACAAGACGAAAGCCCATAACCGAATACAAGTTAACAAACAGAGCAAAATTCACCCCACCAATCAGCATAGCTAACCAAATAGCTTTGTTTTTTAGGTGTTTAACCAACGCTCGGTTGTGGTATCTAAGCATGCCTCTTTGGGGAGAGAAGTATTTCTGCTTTGGTAACATCGCGCATACCGCTATAGCTCCAATCAAGGTAAACACTGCCATGGTAATCACTGCTTGTTGCCAGCCGAAAGCATCAGTGAGTGTACCACCGACGATTCGCCCGGTGATGCCGCCGAGTGAGTTAGCCGCTATATAACCTCCAATTGCTTGACCAAAGGCTTTAGGGGACAGCTCTTCAACCATGTAAGCGACTGCCACAGAAGCAAAAGCGGCTAATGCGATTCCCATTAGCGCACGCAAGACAACTAAGCTAAGAAGTGAGGGTGATAGAAGCATCCCGATACCGATTACAGGCATAGCCAAAAGGCCAGACAGCATCACCCGTTTTCTCCCTACGGACTCAGATGCAACTGCCCATGGCACTAAGCTAAATGACAGCGCCAGCGTCGTTGCTGCAAACAGCCAGTTAATTTGAGTCTCGGATACGGAGAAGTGCTGAGCCATGTACGGCAGCATCGGTTGAAACAAGTACAGGTTACAGAACACGATGAATGAGCCGAGAGCGAGACTCAGTGTTACTCGTCGGTAATCTTGGCTTCCAAGTTCGATCATTGGTGTTGGCTACTCTAGTTATTCAGTCAGTTATTGTGATCAAAATATCAGTGATAACTAGATTAATAAAATATATTAAAAATATAGAGTTGATATATTTTTAATATGGGCATCTGATGGACTCCCGACACTTAAAACACTTTGTGGCCGTAGCTGACCATGGCCACTTCACCATGGCGGCGAAAGCACTACATATTGCTCAGCCTGCGTTGAGTATTTCAATCAAGAAGTTTGAACAGCAGTTGGGTGTTGAGTTATTTCGACGAGAAGAACGACGCATAACGCTTACCGATGAAGGCAAAGTGCTATATGAACACGCCAAGCGGGTTTTGCAGCAAATCGATGATGCCAAGTTAGCAATAGATGAACTGAGAGGCCTTGAAAAGGGAGAAGTTAGACTTGGTGCGCCAAGCATGATGGGGTCTTACTTTTTCCCCCAAGTCCTGATGGCGTTCAAATCGCATTATCCTAATCTCAAGCTCACGCTAATTGACGCAGGTACCCGGTCTATTCGAAAGATGCTTTTGGATGGAGAACTCGACATTGGCGTGATTGATGATGAAAACGTCCCGGAAGATCTTGAAACAGACCATTTATTGAATGTAGAAATGGTTGCTGTTGTTGGGCCGGAACATGCTTTGGCACAGAACAAAAGCATTAGTTTTGAAGAGTTTTTCAAACATGAATTAGTCATGTTTAAGCCCGGTTATTTTCACCGTGACTTTGTCGAGAAAAAGGCGCGCTTATACGACAAAGAAATGAAGTTTTCATTTGAAACGAATCTATTGCCAATGATACTCAGTATTGTGAAACATGAGTTTGCGATCACCGCGCTTTTGAAGCTGGTAACCGAGCATGAAGAGGATGTGGTTGCCATTCCCTTTGATGAACCGGTCAATCTGACTTTATCTCTTGCGTGGCGAAAGAACGCCTATTTATCAATTGCGGATAGAACATTCATCGAATTTGTTAAGCAATATGTGTAGTTCACATTTCTTTTCAAGGTGATCGCAACATTGTTCTAAATAACGTAATTTAATTGCATACAATTTGAAAAAGAGAGATTTGGTTAAATGCAGTTGAAGATGACAGATCTGGTGGTTGAAACAGGTTCGAATCCGTTAGAGATAAGAGACTGGGCTATCGAGAAAGGCCAATCTTGGGGCGTTTTCAGTACCGAAGGTGATATTGGGCCTGCTCTTGGCTGCTTGCTTTGTGGCGAGTCAGAAATTAAGCAAGGCCATATGGAACTCTCCGATGGCAAGGTTTCACAAGTTTCATTGGTTGAACAGCAAAGGTTGCTTGAAGAAGAACTGGCGAAAGATGACACTGATTTTTTAGACCGAATAGATAAAGGCAGCTCAGTTTACTCTCTGATTTATGAACAGTGCGAAGATGCGCAATTGACTGCCCAATTGCTTGATGATTTGGATCTGGAACATTTGAGTGATAGTGGATTTCGAGTTCTGTCGACCGGAGAAACCAGACGGGTAATGTTAGCCCGCGCCTTGGCAACTAAGCCGGATCTGATTGTTCTCGATAACCCTTACACAGGTTTGGATGTGGCTCATCGCGCTTCATTGACTCGTTACCTGACTGAGTTGTCGCAGTCGTTGCAGATGGTCGTGACATTCAATCGTGAAGAAGATGTCCCATCATGGATTGAAAAGGTAGCTTTGTTTAACCACGGCAAGTTAGACAGTGTGATGGATATCCAATCATGGCACCAGCATCCGGTTATTAACCAAATCAAAGCTCAGTCCAAGCAGCAGAGCGAGCAGATGATAGATCTCATTCGGAGCCATCAACACAAAACAGAGTTCAGCAATCCGATTTTTGAACTTAAAAATGGCAAAGTAGAATATACAGAGAAAACCATTTTCTCTGAGGTTAACTGGAGAATCGATAAAGGCCAGCATTGGCAGGTGAAAGGACCGAATGGGTGCGGGAAAAGTACGCTCCTTGGGTTAATCTTCGGTGATCACCCCCAATGTTACTCTAACGATATTCATATCTTGGGTAACCAGCGAGGCTCGGGTGAGTCTATCTGGGATATTAAAAAGCACATTGGGATGGTTTCCTCTTCTCTGCACCTTCAATATCGCGTGAGTTGCAGTGCTTTGGAAGTCATTTTATCTGGCTTCTATGACTCCATTGGGTTATATCAGCAACCGGCAAAGAAAGAAATTCAAATTGCTCAAGAGTGGTTAGAAATTCTGCATATGACGGAGTACGCAAAGACATCATTCAAACAGTTGGAATACGGCCAGCAACGTTTACTTCTTATCGCCAGAGCAATTGTAAAGCAGCCAGCAATTTTGATTCTGGATGAACCTTATCAGGGCCTCGACTATTTAGGCAGAAGACTAGTCAAGAACACATTGGAGCTTATTGCTAAAGAGAATTTGAGCCAGTTGCTTTATGTCTCTCACTATCATGACGACAAATTAGAGAGTATTAAGAATGAGCTGGAATTTTGTTTCGATGAAGTGGAGACGTGCTACAAATCGACCATTCGTCAGTTGTAGCAATCTTGAACATAAATAAAGCGGGTTGGTGTCTTGAAGAATAGACGCAACCTGTTTTTTGTTTTGTAAAGTCAACAAATTACTGGAAAAAACTTCATGCTTTCCTAGGCTAACTATAGAAATAAATAATAACGACTACGTTGGTGACAAGTATGGCTAGGAAATTTCTAATTTTAGTGTTGGCGCTGTTTGCCAGCGTCGTGCAGGCTGAAAAACCTGATGTACTTAAGATCTATCTTGATGCTGATAGAACGGGGCATCTGGAATCGGCACTCTCCATTGAGCATGGAATTAAGGTTGCCTTCTCCCAGAAAGGTAACCAAATATCAGGCATACCAGTAGAGTTTGTTACCACTGACCATAGAGGGAACGTCCTACGTAGTAAGAAAAACATGGAGCGTTTTCTTAAGGACAGCAATGGATTGGTTTACATTGGTGGCTTGCATTCTCCTCCATTGATCAAGTACCGAGAATACATTAACAAATCCAAGATGTTGACTTTGGTTCCTTGGGCTGCGGGTACGCCTATAACTCGATATCCTTCTACTGAGGATAACTACGTATTTCGTCTTTCGGTTGATGATTCTAAGGTAGGAAAGATACTGGTTAACTACGCGTTAGAGCAACAGTGCAATCAACCTCACTTGATGTTAGAAAATACGGGGTGGGGCAAATCAAATTACAAAGCAATGATGTCTGCTTTACCTGAAGACCTGGCCGAGCGCGTAAAAACCAGCTGGTTTGATTGGGGCATAAAAGATGTTGATGCGCGAATCTTGATTCGTGAAGCCCAATCCAGCGGAGGAGATTGTGTTCTGCTGGTGGCTAATAGTCGTGAAGGTAAACTCATCGTTGAAAGTGTTGCAGACGTTGGCATTAAAATGCCTATATACAGCCACTGGGGCATTACTGGCGGTAAGTTTGCTCAGAACGTGCCTTTCCCTATTCGTGAAAAAGCCAACCTTCATTTCATTCAGTCTTGTTTCAATTTCTACAGCTCGGAGCAGAACAGCTTTAATCAGAATGTGTTCAAGGACGCAAAGACCATGTTCCCAGCTTACTTTGAAGACAGCAATATTGAGGCACCAGCTGGTTTTGTCCATGGTTACGATTTGGCAAAGGTATTCATTGAGGCAGCGAGTACGGTAGAGCTAACGGATGATGCGGAGTCGAACCGAACTGCATTAAAGAAAGCACTGGAGTCGATGGATAAGCCAGTACAGGGGCTGATTAAAGAGTATCGTGCTCCATTCGCCCCTTTCACTGAAGATGATTTTGACGCGCATGAGGCGTTAGGTGCAGACGATTTCTGTATGGCTATTTATGACGATAAAGATGCCGTGAAACTAATTCCTAAATCCATCTAGAGCACAGAGGTAACGCAGGTCTATGTTGAAGTTTGATAAGAAAAATGGAATGCATCTGTTTTCGTTGTTTCTCATCGTTGGGGCCTGCGTTTTTATGCTTGCGAGCTTTGCCTTTGTTCAACATCAAGCTAGAGAAACCGCTCAGGTCTTGATAAGTGAAAGCTTGAAAGGAAAGTTCGTCGCTATTGAGAGATACGTATTTGAGTTTCTAAAATTGCATGAACAGAGGCTTGAGCGCGTGACTTCTCACCCTGTCATGAAAGGTGCAGTCTTAGAAGGAGTGGATGATCAGAGTGCGTTTAAAGATCAGCTTGAGCTTCTCAAATCTTCTGGAGCGACGGCTGACGTCAACATATATGATTTTTCTGGCGGTAACGTTTATCAAGAAATTACATTGCCCGATGTTGTTTATACCTTTATTACGACTGGTATAGAAAACGAGTCCCTAATGGAAAAGCCTTCGTACTCGCTCTACAAAAATGACGGTAGGGACTACCTCCTTCTTAGCTCTCCAATCTTGTACAACGGTTATGCTGAAGGGCTAGGAGTATATGTAACGCCACTTGATGAAAGTGAGTTTTTCGAAAGCCTAGGCACCGACAGTATGCACTGGTTTGGTATCGCCCAAAATAGACTTAACTGGAATATGCAAGCTCCTAATAATTGGAAGATGGACATGTTTCCAATTGAGGGCACTGATCTTTCCTTGTTGTATTCGGTCTCCCCCCAATTGGTCATTGATGCGGAAGCTAATTTGACGGGAAGCCTGCTCGTCGGGATGTTAATTGCGACCAGTATGACGTTGGTTGTCATGTTCATTTTTGGACGAAGAATTTTGGTATCCCCATTTCGTAAGTTAGCTGAGTCTGAGCAGCAGCTTTATGAGCAATCTGAATCGCTAAAGATAAGGGAGGCGGAGTCTGGCCGCTTAGCTCGAGTGGTTAAGCATATGCGTGATGCGGTGGTGTTTACGGATTTAGATTCCAAAGTGACTTGGGTTAATGGAGCATTTGAGCGGCTGACAGGGTATTCGCTATCAGAAATGATCGGCAAAAAGCCGGGTGATGTGCTTCAGGGAGCGGACACCGATAAGCGAACGACACGAAAGATTCGAGAACTGATAGATCGTCGAGAGCCAGGGTTCTTTGAGTTACTCAATTACAACAAGGAAGGAGAGTCATACTGGATTGAAATTGCCTTGACGCCGTTGTATTCAACCCACGGACAGATAGAAGGTTTTATGGCTGTAGAAAGGGACATCACTCAGCGAGTAGAGTTGGAAGAATCGCTGAAGATAAAGGCGGTTGAAGCAGAAGCGGCAAACATCGCAAAATCCCAGTTTTTGGCAGCAATGAGCCATGAATTACGAACGCCAATGAATGGTATTCTGGGTGTCGGGGACCTTCTCAAAAATACGACGCTCAACGAAGAGCAACAGGAGTATGTTGATACATTTCTTGGGTCGGGAAAACACATGTTAAATGTGCTTAATGACATACTTGATTTCTCTAAAATTGAAGCGGGCAAGTTGGAACTTGAAAAAGTTGAGTTCTTACTGAAAGACGTGGTGGCAAGGCTTACCCGACTTTATGAGCCACTGTGTGCGGATAAACACCTAGAGTTTAAGTGTGAGTACTCTCAATCGTGTGACCGTGCGTTAGTGGCCGATGAGACACGCATTCTTCAGATTCTACAAAACCTATTAAGCAATGCTCTCAAGTTTACGTCGGAGGGCGGTATTACGTTGTCGCTGGATGTGGTAGAACAAAGCCATCGTATTGAGCTTCATATTGACGTTTCCGATACCGGAATTGGTATCAGCCCAGAGAAACAGTCCGCAATTTTTGACCCATTCTCACAAGCTGAAAGCGACACAACGAGAAGGTTCGGTGGTACCGGCTTAGGGTTATCGATTACTCGGGATCTGGTTAAAGCCATGAACGGGACTGTCGACCTTAGCAGTGAAGTTGGTAAAGGCAGCCAGTTTACAATTGTGGTTCCTGTCGGGTTGAAAAAGGTTCGTCAGGGCAGTGATAAACAAGAACGACTATCTGCATTTGACGGCACCGGACTGAGCGTGTTAATTGCTGAAGATACTCGCGTGAATGCACTGGTCTTAGGTAAGTTTCTTAAAAACAAAGGCTTCGAATATGAAGTGGTTGAGAATGGCGAACTGGCAGTTGAAAGAGTACAGCATCAACACTTTGATTGTGTCTTAATGGATAACCACATGCCAGTGATGGATGGCATGAAGGCAACAAGGGCGATTATGAAGCTCGATTTACCTAATCCTCCTGTGATTATTGGCTGTACGGCTGACGCGTTTGAACAGACGAGAGAAAGAATGATTTCGGAAGGGTGTACGGATGTGATCACAAAGCCTATCAGCTCCGATAAGCTGGATGAAGTATTTCACGCAACGCTAAAACCTCTAGAAGCTAATGCGATGCGTGAGGCTTGATCATTTCGAGTTGTACATTTTCTCGAAGTTTTTTGGGTTCCAGCCAATCATGTAGCGATCACCAATTTTGAGCACGGGTAAAGAGCGTGCTCCAATAGCATCCAGTTCTTTTCTGCCACGCTGCATTTTTGCGTTGGTTAATCTGTACGCATAGCCCTTTTCATCTAAGTATCGCTGAGCATCTTTACAGTGAGGGCATTTATCCTTCACATACAGAACAAGTCTTTTCATCGTAATTTCCTACATCTTGCTATGCAGCAGAGTGTAATGAAAAGACAGTGAATGGCAAGTGTGATTCAGGTAGACTTACGCGTCTTCAATTTGGCGGACCGAAACTTATCCTATGAACCCAGTTCTTCGTTACATCCAAGGTTACCCTGAACATATTGTGACGCCTGTGACTCAGATGGTGGAGTCTGGTCGCTTACAAAACTGGTTTAAACAGCGTTACCCTGATAATTATACAATTAAGAGTGAAAAAGCGCTGTTTGAATACACCATTGCGATCAAAAATCGCTATATGAAGAAAACGGCGCCGATCAGCAAAGTCATTTACGACAATAAAATTCACTTGATCAATAACGCGCTAGGCTTGCATACCTACGTTGCGAAAGTGCATGGCGGTAAAATTAAAGCGAAGAATGAAATTCGTATTGCGAGCGTATTTAAAAATGCTCCAGAGCCTTTACTCCGTATGCTTGTGGTGCACGAACTAGCTCACTTGAAAGAGAAAGAACACAATAAAGCGTTTTATCAACTCTGTTGTCATATGGAACCTGACTATCATCAATTAGAGCTGGATGCTCGCCTGTTCATGATTTATACCGAGATGGTTGAGAAAGCAAATAAGTAACTTATGACTAAGCAGAAAAAAGCAGCCCATTCAAAAAATGCGAGCGACACCATTCGCTCGGAAATGAAAGTGACCGTGATAAAAGGCAAAGCAGGCCTTCATAAACGAAACCTTCACCATGGCCGTTATGATTTCGCTCACTTGGTAAAAGCGACACCTGAGCTTAAAAAGTATGTCGTGAAAAATCCTAAAGGCGAGGCCTCTATTAATTTTTCCGATCCACTGGCGGTAAAGTTGCTCAATAAAGCGTTGCTTGCGCATCATTACGATGTCACATCTTGGGATATTCCTAAGGGGTACTTGTGTCCGCCGATTCCAGGCCGAGCCGATTACATTCACCGTTTAGCAGAATTACTGTCAAAAGATGGTAAGCAAGTGAAACATGAATCGGTAAACGCGCTTGATGTTGGTGTCGGCGCCAACTGTATCTACCCCATTGTTGGTGCGACCCAATATGGTTGGCATTATGTTGGGTCAGACATTGATCCAGCTTCGGTTAAGAACTCTAACCAAATTGCTTCAGAAAACCCTGCGCTTAAAGATCGTGTGGAGTGCCGCTTACAAACCCAGAGTCGTTATTTCTTCAAGGGCGTGATTAAGGAAAATGAGTACTTTGACGTAACGACCTGTAACCCGCCATTTCATAAATCCATGCAGGAAGCTCAGCAAGGTACTGAGCGTAAGCTCAAAAACCTCAGCCGAAGTAAGCAACAACGTGGTCAAGCGAGTGAGAAAGGTAAGGTCAAAGCTTCGCCTATACTTAACTTTGGTGGCCAAAATGCAGAGCTATGGTGCCCAGGTGGTGAGGCAGCGTTCATTAAGAATCTGGCGTTTGAAAGCCGTGACTTTGCTCATCAGGTATTGTGGTTTTCTACGCTTGTCTCAAAGAAAGAGAATGTCCGTTGGATGCGCAAGAACCTAGAAAAAGCCGGTGCAAGAGAAGTTCAGATCGTTGAAATGAGCCAGGGACAGAAGGTGAGCCGCTTTATCGCTTGGACATTTAAAACTGCGACTGAAAGACAGGCGTGGTACGACGCAAAAGCATAAGCATGAAGGAGGGCATATGGAAATTGAAATTTATATGCCCTGTGAGCCCGAATGGGTGTGCGACAGTTTACTGATACTTTTTGCGCTTTTGTTTGTTTCTGGTCTGATCGGGTTTATCTATATTGTCTATCGAGAGTACGTAAAAATTCAGCGCGCTTCGCGAGTCCGCGAGCGCCGTAAGCTCCTGCATTCCCAACGCAAAAAACGATAACCTTTCAAGCTATTTAATGCTTTGGAGAAGAACGCCGAAGCTTTCGGGTTTCCAGCTCGACCATGAGTTTCAGTGATAGTGCCTGCACGCCAAACTGTTGATGAAACTGCGTTATACGATTTTGCGCCGCTTCGTACCTTCCTTGATTCATTTCCAATTTCGCCAGATTTAAAATAGCCTGAGGTCGGTTTGGATCATGAGCAATCGCCCGTTCAAAGTAACGGGCAGCGCTAGCTTGCTGGTCTGCCTTTAAAGCGCAAAATGCCGCATTCTCATAACTGTCGGCAACATAGTAGTAATTGGGTTGAACTACCGCTCTTTCGAATAGTGCGTTTGCTTCCTGATATCGGGATTGCTTACACAGAAAGCTGCCATAATCGTTGAGCAACTGCCCGTTATCAGGGTGTTGGGAAATCGCCTTTTGAAACCAGTATTCCGCGCGGGTAAACTCAGAAACCTGTTCAAGATAGTGTGCCATCGCTAATTGAGAGCGATAATCAGTGCCTTTTGGATATTCTCTCTTGCTTTCACCCTGTTATTACGTTGCAAATAACTCAAGCCCAATGCTATTCGCGCGTCGGCCTTGTCTAGTGTGCCCGAAGTGACAGTTTGAGTGTCAATTGTGACACAGGCGGATAAAAGTATAGTGGCGATGAAGCAAACAAAGCGCATAAGATAGATGAAGAAAATTTTAAGTATCTTGAATGTATAACGTGGTCTGTCCGGTCTGGTAGAAATGAGCCCAATCATGCGGCTGATTTGGCAACAATACTAGAAAATAAAGGAGACGAAGTGTGAGAAAACAAGTCGTTGGTGCAACGGTTCTAAGCTTCCTCGCTGGATTATCGATAAAGTCGTCCATTGCTTCAGAGCTGGATGCCACCACTCGTTTTGCTGACAGTGGCGTCGCTTATGTAGAGCAGGGCAACCAAGCCAGCAATTATCGGCTAATTTTTATACATGGCTCGCCCGGCAACAAAGAGGGTTATGAAGCGTATCTTAAAGATACTTGGCTGCTTGAAAATGCTGAGCTTATCTCTGTGGATCGCGTTGGATATGGTCAGTCTCCAGAAGAACTCGCTGCCGATTTGGACTCACAGTCAAAGTCGATAGAATCTCTACTCTCCAAAGACAAAGTCAATATTCTCATTGGCCATTCACTCGGTGGTCCAATCGCTCTCAACCTTGCCCTAATGTTTCCAAATCTCGTACAGGGAATGGTGCTGGTGGCGCCTGCTTTTGACCCTAAGCTTGAGGAACCAAAATGGTACAACGAACTGGCCGACACTTGGTTGATCAGTGTGTTTTTGTCTGACAACTGGAAAAAGTCGAACGGAGAAATGATGCCGCTGGCTGATGAGCTTTCCAAGTTGAGCAATAAAGACTGGGGCTTACTGGACTCAGTACCTGTGACTTTGATTCATGGTGATGAAGACAATATTGCTGATCCAGAAAACTCTGCATTTGCGATTCAGCGCTTAACAGGGAAAGAGAAAAAACTCGTAGAAGTGAAAGGAGAGGGGCATTTTATCCTTTGGCAAAATACCCCGAAGGTAATTAATGAGATCAAACAACTAATCAGTATCGCTGACCTCAATCGTCCGTAGTAAAGTTGGCTTCACTGAAGTGATCCAAATCGTAAGGTGTTTGCTGGTAAACGCAGTAATTGAGCCAGTTTGAGAACAATAAATGGCCATGGCTTCGCCAGCTCGCAACAGGCTTGTTGTCAGGGTTATTGTTCGGGTAATAGTTCACAGGAATTGCGGGCTCCATTCCTTCTCCCAGATCACGAATGTATTCGTTGTGAAGTGTGAAGGCATCATATTCTGGGTGGCCTGTGACAAATACGTTTCGCTTGTCTTTTGTCGCAGCCAGATAAACGCCAGCAACATCTGAAGTTGCCAGCACATCCAAATCGGTATGTTCAGCTAGATACTCTGGAGAGAAATCAGCGTATCGCGAGTGAGGAGCAAGAAACGTATCATCGAAGCCACGCAACACTGGATGGTATGGCTGATGAATTTGATGATGATAAACACCAGACAGCTTTTCTTTACGTGTGCGTTTTGGCAAGTCATAAAGCAGTTTTAAACCGGCCTGCGCCGCCCAACAGACATACAGGGTTGAGGTGACATGTTGCTTCGCCCAATTCATGATCGCCTCTAGATGTTCCCAGTAGATCACATCTTCAAACTGAACCAAGCCCAGCGGAGCGCCAGTAATAATCAGTCCATCGAAGTTGCGCCCTTTCACCATCTCAAATTGACGATAGAAGTTATCAAGATGCTCAGTCGGCGTGTTTTTACTTGGCCTGTCATCGATACGAAGCAGCTCAATATCAACCTGAAGTGGACTGTTGGAAAGCAAACGAAGGAACTGCGTTTCAGTCTCGATCTTTTTCGGCATAAGATTGAGGATCAATACCTTAAGTGGACGAATCTCCTGGGTAGAGGCTCGGGATTCAGGCATTACGAATATGTTTTCCTGACGTAATACATCACTAGCAGGTAATTGGTCGGGGATCTTAATCGGCACAGCTTTCTCCCTAAGCTTTGTTTTTAGACGTCTATACATCCAAAGTTAACTCAAACGGAATGAGATGTCGATAGCATTTTTATGCTTATTTACGGTAATATCACCGCTTCATTATTCGAATTATTCATTTTCATGACGTTAAAACTGACCATTATTCGCGGATTGCCTGGTTCAGGGAAAAGTACGCTGGCTAAGACACTGGATGTGAACCATTACGAAGCGGACATGTATTTCGTTGATGCAAAAGGTGAATATGACTTCAGGCCAGAACATATCGCAAAGGCCCATGATTGGTGTAAGAACATGACACGGGACAGCCTGGTGAAAAGACAAAGCGTAGTGGTTTCGAACACGTTTGTGATGAGATGGGAAATAGCACCTTACTATCAGATGGCAAAGCGGTACGGTGCTGAGTTTGAAATTATTGAATGTAAAGAGAACTTTGGCAATATTCACGGTGTAGCAACGAGCACCATCCAGCAAATGAAGAAACGGTGGCAAGAATGGCGAAAAGATCAGCCATAGTAGAAATGACGTCTTACGGCATCTATAGTCAATGGGATTCCAAGTCAAAACATCTACCGAAGATACAAGAATTCACAACCAAAGTGCCTGCCGATCAGGATATCGAATTTGGTTTCATTGTGAATATTAAAAAAGCCAAAGGGCAAGTTATTGAATATTGTATTGAACATCCGGGCGTATTAGGTAAAAAAGGCCAAGTGCTGGACCCTTTTACAGGTGATCTTCACATTGGAAACAACGACTGGAATTTCTATCTAGGTGATACAATCCAGTTGCTCGACCCGATTAATGGATTCGACTCCAATATTGGAAAGTGGCGGATGACTATCGAAATGAATGGGAAAGTCATTGCCGAAAAAACCTTCGAAATATACAGTCGAGATGAAGGTGAATTCTGGAAAAGAAGAGGATTCTAATAAAAGCCCGTTATAGTGACACGGGCTTTTATTTACAACCAAGATTCTTTGAGATCGTCTAATTCTAGGGGCTTGGAGAAATGGTAGCCCTGCAGGTAAGATACATTCATTTTGGCCAGATATTCGACTTGGTTTTGTTCTTCCACTCCCTCCGCAATCATTTTTACTCCCAAGCGATGGCCAAGGTCAATGATAGTATTGAGCACGGTAGAATTAACGGTTTCCAAACCTATGGTATCCACAAAACACTTATCTATTTTCAGATAATCAAATTGTGTTTTCTGAATGACAGAGAGAGCGGTGTGTCCGGTACCAAAGTCATCAATAGAAACCAAAATACCACTCTTACGAAGGTCAGCGAGCGCTGTTCGACCTTTGTCGTCAAGTATTTCACGTTCTGTAACTTCTACTGTTAACTGAATTCCAATGTGTCTGAATTGTCTAGCATAACTATGTAGATTGATGAGATGGCTCTCATCATGCAGATATGAAGGTGGAACATTAATTCCTAAATGTATGCCGTTGAAATTCGCTATGCTCTGAAGATCAGCTAACGTTCGTTTCAGTACATAGTCAGTGATAGTGTTTATGAGCTGTTGGCGTTCGGCTAGTGGTATAAAAACATCGGGTCTGATTAATCCTAATGTAGGATGCTGCCATCGAATCAGTGCTTCAAGGCCAGTCAGAGTTTCTGTTTGACTGTCTACAATAGGCTGATATGCGAGAAACAGCTCTTTTCTTTTTAAACCTTTTTTTAAATCATCGACCAGACTGTCTCTATTTCTTATATGAGACATTACCGCAAATAGAGTGATTGAAATGAGTAGTGAAAGAGGTAGACTACTCAGTCCATAAAAAATCGCCCGCCTTTTGATGAATGCTGGACTTGCTTCCACCAAAAGAGAAAAGCCATATAGAGATGAAGTTGATGTGTAGTGAAGTGTGTCTGACACAAAAGTTCTATCCGCTGGGTAAACCTTTTGGCCAAATCGGGCAGTAATAAAACTGAGCTTATCATCCTCTACCTTACCTAGTCTTTCGACTAGATAGTTCTTGTCTACAATAGCAAAAGCACCACTGTTAGCTCTGTCTTCTTGTGCAGTTACAACGACCATTGTTCTTTGGCGCGGGTCACCTTTAATATCGAATAGAAAAACGCCGGATTTAGCTTCGTTTCGCTTAAATACACCTGTTAAATCTAAATGAAGCTCGCCACGTTTAGAGGAGCATATAGCGACACCATCCTGAACAATGATTAATTCTCTCAAGTAGCTCTCAAATAGGAGGTCTTCTTGAATGGCTTCACAGCGCTCTGGGTATTTCATAGCTTGAGCGTTCTCGTCTTTTAGTTCAGTGATGACATCTTCGATTCTTTCTTGAAATGTAACAGCGATGTTTCTTAGGCTGTCATTAATGCCTTGGTAAGCGACGTACAGTGAAGCTGGAAAAACAATGAGGATTGGAATTAAGGCGTAAGCGAGCAGTGATTTAACTTCTAGCGTCAACGTTGGTGTTGGCAAAGATCTGTTCATTTGACTTATGGAATATCCGATGACTAATTGAACAATAGTATATATTATGAGCGAAAATGTTACATCGTTCGCAAAATAATCGCAGTAACTAAATTAACTGTTGACCGAATCTTGACCTAGAGTTCTACTTTCCTCCCAAATTCCCACTTAATTTTTTGAAGAATTTAAAAATACCTGACACAAAATTAGCCTTTTTTATAACAGTATCGGCGATAGCTGTATATTGCGATGATTCCCCAAAACAGACTTTGTAACCACAATAGGCTCCACCGGGAAGATACTTGATTCCACTCTGCGCCCATTTGATTCAAGGCAAGAAAACCCTGAATAGCAGGTGTGCTAGGAAATAGCTGCGATAACCAGGTTATTGGTGCCGGGATGCTTTCCAATGGCCAGATAAATCCAGCACTGAATACCAGCGGCATTGAGCTTATCAGCACCACCAAAGTCACTAACTCACGTCTAGGAACGATAGTGCCAAGCCAGATTCCAATCGCGCAGGACGCCAGTAAGAAAGGTAACAGTAGGCTAAGAAGCTGAGTGCTACTGGCAAGCTGGCTCACCCCATGCGTTGTAAAACTGTGCCCGAAGTAATACATACTCAAAAGATAATAAACAGTGGTGAGTACACAAAGCCTTACCAACAAAAGCGTTGTCGGTGAGGTTTTGCTCCAATATCCCGAGCCATTCTTCTGACTCCCGGTCATTAGGCCTGCTGCCATCACAAGTGTTTGCTGGAGTATTAAAACGAATACGGCAGGCACGACGTAATCTATATAGCCCATACGTGGGTTAAAGGTTGGTTTTAAATTGAGTTTGGTTGAGGCGAACAGCTCGCTGGCTAAAGAGAGAGGAACGCCATCCAATATTAATCTGGATACTTTAGTTTGCGCAGCTAATGTGCCTCCTGCTTGTGCCAACCCTTCTACTATAGTGCCGTAAACCAGAAAATAGGAAGCATCGCCGGCAAAGGAGAGCGTTGGGCTTTTACCGAGCAATAAGTCTTTATAGAAATGCTCTGGAATGACTAGAAAGCCGCTCACCTCACCGTTGAGAAAGGCTTGGTGAGCTGACTCAATGGTGTAATCTCGCTGAACAACCTTGGCTTGTGGTGTTGCATCTACCATTCGTTCCAGTTTGAAGCTTATCTGGCTTTGATCAAGGTTAACGATACTGATCTTTTGCTCTCTCGGCGTTTGGTGGCTGTAGGGAAGCGGGTAGAGGAACGAATAGAATACAACGCCTCCAAAAACAGTCAGCATCACCACAGGGTTTGTTAGAAGCGCTTTGAGTTCAGCATAGAATACTTGTCTGAATGTCATTTGGCCTCCTGTGAATATAGGCTGTTATGGCGAGATAGATGCTTTTTGATCAAAAGTACCGATATTAACGCGGGCAGTAAGTACCCTGACATCGGCAACAGACCTAGCGCTGTGTTCACCCAAAACTGTCCGTAGCTGACTTGGCTTACCTGAGCTTCAATATAGTGACTGATAGGCAGTAAACTTCGCCAGAATTGTGCGAGTGAGTTCATGTCAGTGACTGGAAAAGTGATGCCCATAAAAGCAAAACTGGGCGCAGTAAATGCTCCTGCAAAACTCATGGCGCGAGCAGGGTCGAGTGTCAAAAAGAAGAAAAAACTGCCCATGATCATACAGGCCATAACTGTCAGCCCCTGAGCAAACATCAGCACCAGTAAACTACCATTCATCGGCCAGTCAAACCCCAAGTAAAACCAACATAGAAACGTGAAACCTTGGACCATGAATACAGGGAAATAAGGCAGCAATGTATGGAACCACTGTGTGGTTGGATCGCTTTGGAGCCATTGAGTCAAACCTCTGTCTCTGTGGTTAGCCGCCAACACCAATATGGTTGAAACCACAATGATGATTTGCCATAAAGCTGGAACAATGGCAGAGACCAGAAATTGAGCATAGTTAGCGTTCTTGTTAAACAGAGGCGTAATCTGTGTTTGCACTGGAAGAGCAGTACCTACGGCAGAGCCAACGGTGCTGTTCCCTTTTGCGAGTGCTTTTGAGGCATCAATGCGCGCATTGAATGTTGCTTGAGCTTGTACTAGTGCTGAGCCGATAAGCTTTCCAATTAATATTGTTTGGCTGTTGTAGAACGCACTTACTTGGGGAGGTAAACCGCGATAAATGTCTTTATCAAAATTATCCGGAATAACAACGTACGCATACACTTGGCTTGAAACCAACGCTTGTTTTGCCTCCGCAACGTCAGAAAAGTGATGCGTGACAGACAATGTGGCGGTTGCATCGTAGTTGCGACTAAGCTGCCTTGAAAGCTGACTGTGGGATAGATCGACAACGCCAATGGGGAGGTCTCTTGCAATACCCTGAGAAAATATCGCCCAGATGGAGACAACCAATATAAGCGGTATCCATGTCAGACACGAGAGCAGCCATCGGTCTCGTTGCAGTATACGCCACTGCGTGGCGAATAAATCGGACATTTTACAACTCAACAACTAAGCTCATACCCATGCGCAGGGTATCTTTGTGATCCAATGGGCGGGCTTCGACCTCGAAGGTGCGTAAGTCGAAGCCTTGTGACGCATCGGTTGAACGCCAAGTGGCAAAATCACCCATGACTGCGATATGAGTGACCTCAAATTCAAGTGAATGACCAAGGGCAGGCAAATAAGCACTGAATCTTTGGCCTTTGGTGAAATGACTAAGTTGATCCTCGCGGACATTTAGTTCCGCCCAAGAATCATCTGTATCAATGACGGTCACCACAGGAAAACCTTGAGGGGCAAGCTCACCGCTTTGCAGCAGCACTTGTGACACTTCGCCGTCAAACCAGCTTTCGATTTGTGTGTCTTTTGCATAAGCCTCAACTTCGGCAACCGCGCCTGCTGCCATGCGAGCTTTCTCTGCAGCAGCAACCTTGGTCTCGTCGCGGGCGCCTTCATGAGCCATCTGGTACATTTGATAAGCGGCACTTTCTGTGTATTTTGCCGCGTCCCATTGGGTTTTGGCTTCATCGCGCTTTTGTTCAGCGACAACGCCATCTTTGTAGAGGTTGTTAACCCGAAGGTAGGTTTTCTCCATTAATTGAGAGGCGGCTTTAGCTTTCTGCCATTGGTCTTTTGCCGCTTGGATTTGTTGTATTCTTGCGCCTTTTTCTGCTTCCTGTGCGAGCGCGCGAGCGGCCTTCTGTCCTGCAATAGCCTGCTCCAGTTTAGCCTCTATTTCTGGGCTATGAAGAGTGAAAATCAACTCGCCTTTTTCTACTTTGTCACCTCTGCGAACCAGCACCTGATCGATACGGCCCGGTACCTTGGAAGAAATGCTGTATTGTTGCGATTCAATTTGCCCCTGCAGACGCACTGGCTTTGGTTGATAGGCTTGATAGAAGCTATACCCAATCCAAGATGATATGGCTAAAGCGGCAGCAGTCAGTACAATCGGTTTGGCTTTTTTCATCTCGGTATCCTAAAGGTTTGAAGTGTTGATAGAGGTTTGCTGATATTGCTGAAATGTGTTCATTTCACTCGATAAAGCGAGAAGCTTTGATAGCGATATTAAGTAGTTAAAGCTGGCGGCTGATTTCTGTGTTTGGACACTGGCTAAGTAAAGCTGAGCGTCAACGACGTCCGTCGAAGTAGAAAGGCCTTGAGAAAAGGCCTTCTCTCGCAGTTTGATGTTCTCTTCAGCCAGCTCAATGCTGGAGTTAAGCCCGAGCACTTCTTCCTGAGCTTGCTGCGCCTCTAAATAGGTCTTTTGAACAAGCACTGTTAAATCTTGCTTGGCTTGCGCTTTGAGGTATTGCACTTGAGACACCGCACTATGAGCCGCTTTAACTTGATCCGAGCGACCTGTTGATTCAATAAGCGGAATACTAACGCCAACGCCAACGAGCCAATCTGGTTTCATCTGACTGGCGAGTGAATCATCTTCATGTAAGCTGTAATCACCATACAGGTAGACCTCAGGGTAATATTTGCCTTTTTCTGCTTTGATCAGACTTCGGGCCTGCTTCTCTTTTGCATCAAGCAACGACAACCCCGGGTAGGTGATTAGAGTTTGGTTAATGAATGCGTCCATTGGGGGAAGTGTGTCGTTGATAAATAGATGATCGCGTGGCTCAACCGTCGAAGATTGGCTGAGCATTTGAGTGAGCGCTGTCTGTGCGATATCAAGATTCTTTTGTGCTTTCTTGCGCTCAATGGTCGCTTGGTCGAGTGCGGATTCTGCTTGGAGACGTTCAACTCGAGCAATTTGCCCCTGCTGCTCTAATTTAAGTGCGTTGTCTCTGTGCGTTTTTAAGCCGTTTTCTACCAGCTGACGCGTCTCGACCACTTCTTTCGCTAGCAAGACACTAAAATAGTATTTGCTTAAGTCTTCGTATCGCGCTTGAGTCTCCATCGCGAGTTGGCTTTGCGCTTCCTCTGATTTTCCTTGTACGGCTGATTGTGCTGCAGTAATTCGACCGCCAGTAAAAATAGGCCAAATGGCTCTGATGGAAGACGTGAAAATGTCCCGCTCGGTAATCGTAGAGGTTGTATTACCTAGATCGGTAAACAGTTGACCGAGCCCTGAGAGTAATAAAGGAGGAAGAGAGATACTGCCGACGCTGGGTAGCGTGCCATTGGTACTTTCAATCAGCTGATTGCCTGATAAGGTGACATCGGTATCTAAGCGTGTGTAGTTTGCCCCGACGGTCACTGATGGCAGGTTCAGGTTATCAGTTGCATTTTCCAAGTGTTGATATCGGTCAACATTCGCTCGTTGCGCAGCCAGTGAATTGTTTTCGTTTTGCAATAGCTGCCAAGCTTCACTAAAACTGATGGCCGCGGAATGGGCTGCAAACGGGAATGAGCTAAGACAGCCAACTATCAAGGCAATAGGACGCAGCGACATACAATGAACTCTATTTGTTAAAATTAGAGTATAAACTCTAACTGATATTGTTGGCAAATAGAGGTAACAAAGGAGGCTAAATCGCCTCCTTGAAATGGGTGTTTATTGTTCCGCTTTAACGGGACTAGGTTTTAGTTTTTGAAACAGCTTAACGATAATAGGGCTAAACAACACCAATACGGCTAATACGGTAAAGGTCATTGTGATAGGTCTTTCCCATAGGAAGCTGAGTTCTCCATCACTGATCATTAACGCCCGACGCAAGTTCTCTTCCATCAATCCGCCAAGGATAAAGCCAAGCAGTAATGGTGCGAGAGGGAAATTAGCCAGCCTCAACGCAATGGCACCCATCGCAATCAACAACATGATGAAGACATCCATAGTGTTGAATGACACTAGGTAAACACCAGTAATTGAGAAGAACAGAATCATCGGTAACAGCACTGTTCTAGGAACTGCTAGCAGCTTGGAAATGTAAGGAATCAGTGGCAAGTTGAGGATAACCAAAACAATGTTGCCGAAGTACATCGAGATGATGACTGACCAGAAGACGTCAGGATGTTCGACAAACAGACGTGGACCCGGTTGGATGCCATAGGCAATCAGTGCGCCTAACATGATGGCTGTTGTGCCTGAACCCGGAATACCCAAAGTTAAAAGTGGTACAAAAGAGCCACTTGATGCGGCGTTGTTTGCTGACTCTGGAGCAACTAACCCGCGGATGCTGCCTTTACCAAATTCTTCTTTTTTATCTTTAGGTGCTAGGTTACGTTCCATACCATAGCTCAGGAAGGCTGCGATAGTTGCACCAGCGCCTGGCAACACGCCAGTAAAGAAACCCAAAATGGAAGAACGGATCGAAACAGGCGCGACCTCTTTGACTTCCTCTTTGGTGACTTTCATGCTGCCAATGTCACTCATTTTGCTTTGTTCTTCGTTGCGAGTGTCTTTTTCTGGCTTAAGGATGCCCATTAAGGTCTCCCCTAATGCAAAAGTCGCCATCGCTAACAGCAGGAAGCTGAATCCATCCATTAAGTCTGTCAGTCCAAATGTGAAGCGCTCAACACCCACGCCTTTGTCGATACCTACCGTGGACAGCATCAGGCCTAGAATGGTCATCATCCAAGCTTTGATCACCTGACCTTTACCAGCGAAGGCAGCAACGGCTGATAGGCCCAATAGCATCAGTGCGAAGTAGTCAGAAGACTGGAAGCTAAGTGACACACTTGCCAGAGCAGGAGCTGCTACGAGCAGCATAATCGCAGATAGGGTACCACCCGTGAATGACGAGTAGGCAGCTAATGCTAGTGCTTTACCAGCTTGACCTTTCTGCGCCATTGGGTAGCCATCAAAAGCGGTCACAACGGTAGAAGAACAGCCCGGAGCGTTGATTAGAATTGAAGAGGTTGAGCCACCAAATACCGCACCGTAATACACACCCGCCATTAAGATTAGGCCCGATGAAGGATCTAAGCCATACGTAATGGGGATCATCAGAGCGATAGCTGAAATAGGGCCAAGGCCTGGAAGCATACCGATGAAGGTACCAACGAAACATCCGACGATCACCATCATGATGTTCATCGGCATAACTGCGGTCGAAAGACCTTGTAAGATTCCATCTAACATTTGTTATTCCTTACTGTTTACGACCACATGGTGAAGATGACGCCCGGTTCCAGATAAATATCCAGTCCCTGAGTGAGCAGCAGATAAAATGCGATGACAAAAGGGAAAGAGGCTCCGAACAGGACCTTTTTCCGACGTTCACCCAGTAGGTAGAAACCTGCGAGCAGGAATAGTCCCGTTGCGAGCACAAATCCAATGTAAGTCAGCCCTAAACCGTAAAACGCCATTAACGCTAGAAAAGCGATCAGCAGTTTCCAGTTAAAATCCACTACCGCGCCGCTTTGCTTATCCGCTTGGCCTGCCACAAGTAACATCAGAGAAAGACCGATACCGATAAAGGTCAGGAGTGTGGGTAAGGTGCGAGCCGTGAAGGGTTCATATTCGTCACCGGGAAAAAGAGGGATTTGTGATGTTTGATAGCCATAACAAAGGCATACGATAAGAAAGATCATGGCACCGACGCGATCGCGACAAAGCAAATTCTCTTTTGAGAAAAACTGACCTTTGTTTAAAGAATTCGTTGGCAAGTCCGACATATCCAACTCCATTTGCATTCACATTGAGGGAAGAAAAAAGCCGTACAAGAGGGATTAATGAGCATGTATCACTAACCAATAAGCCATTTGCTGCTAGTCAAAGAGGCTTAGCTGTTTATTTCTAAACAGAGGAGATTGTGTCGTTATCTCAGGTACGGCAAAAAGGAAAGAGGGCAAGTGCAAGTTTGCCCTCGACAGGATTACTTGAGGAAGCCCAGCTCGCGCATCAGGTCGCCCATTTGCTTTTCTTGATCTTCAAGGAAAGCGTAAAAATCTTTATCTGCCTTGTAGTTATCAATCCACCCATTGCGATCTCGAACGACCTGCCACTCGTCGGTGTGATACATTTTTTGAAGTGCGGTGTTCCACTCATCCAGTTTTTCTTGGCTTGTGCCTGGAGCGGCGAAGAATCCACGCCAGTTAGCAAAGACAGTTTCGTTTCCGTATTCCGTTAGAGTTGGAATTTCTGGTGCAGCATCTAGGCGTTTAGGTGCTGTGACCGCTAGGATCTTAACTTGCCCAGATTTTGACATCTCTAGTACTTCACCTAGGCCGGTGGAAAGCAGTTGTGTTTCGCCAGAGAGTAGAGCAGCCATGGCTTTACCGCCTGCATCGTAAGCGATGTAGCGCACTTTACGTGCATCGAAACCTTCGCCCTTGAACGCTGCCGCTACAACTAGGTGGTCCATACTGCCACGAGCTGAGCCGCCAGCAATTTTGACTTTACGAGGGTTAGATTCAAAGTCTTTAACTACGTCTTCCCATGTGTTGTATTTGGAATCGACAGAAGTCACGATTGCACCATAGTCTGCAATAGTGGCTGCGACCGGTGTCAGATCACGGAATGACTGAGGGAAAATGCCTGTCAGTGAGCGCACAACGATTGGAGTAGAGTTCACCATCAGCGTATCTTCTTGACGCTGAGCGGTTTCAATCAGGTGAGCAATGGCTTTACCACCGCCTCCGCCGGACAGATTTTGGAATGAGACGTTGTCGACGATATCTGACTTAACGAGGACATCACCCGTTCCACGAGCCGTCATATCCCAGCCACCACCAGCACCGCCAGGGATTAAGAAGTGTATTTTTTCAAGATCGGCTGCAAAAGTGTTGAAAGAAAAAGACGCAGCGATGATTGAAGCTGCCAGTGTTGGCTTGAGTACCTTAAACATGATTCACGTTCCTTATGTTCAGGTGCATCTTCATTGAGATTGCACTTATCGTTATCAGTTTTCCATTAACAAGGGAGGGAAGCTCGTCAATAGATGCGTTTAAGGTTAATGGCGTGTTAAATAATTGTCGTTAATACGTTGATAAAAATAATATTGAGCATTGTGAAGATTTTGTTCATAAAGTTCACAGCAAAATTTTAGAGCTGAACAATTACCCTAATCGGCATTGCTCTATAGCTAAATTGTTGACGCGCTACGAATAATCGAAATTTTCCTTCCAGATATGTCTCTGCTTTCTGTGCAATTACTACACTACTTAATTGGTACTTTAGTTCATCTCAAAGTCTAGAAGTTATAGCCATGGAGGGCGTGTAGTTGGACGAATTGAAGAAGCATAAGCACACATACTCGATACGCTTTACAGTCGGAACGATGTTCATTATTGCAACGATCGTTACATCGATGTTCGCAATTAGCCTGCAGTACATTTTTACTCGTCAGATGTCCGAAGAACACGTAGTAAGCAAGTTGACCAAGGCGACAACCGACGTCAGTGAGTATATTCAAGAGGTTGATCTGAACGCGAAAAGCAGTGCGCGGATTCTGAGCAGCATTTCAAGAACGATCGATCATGATTTCAGTGAAGAAGAAATCCGTACCATACTGATTCAAGTACTGAAAGATAACCCATTGTTTTACAGTATTTATTTTGGTAATGGCCAAGAAGACTTCTATCAGATCATCAATTTAGAGTCTTCGCCAATTGTTCGGCAGCGCATTGAAGCCCGTGCGGGTGACCGTTGGGTAGTGATCAAAATTAATGGTCCGGAACATAATCGAATACGCCAGACGATTTATTACACCTCCGATTTTGAACAAACTGGTGTTCGTACCAAACAAAGTAATTATTTCCCCACACAGCGTCCTTGGTACCAAGCTGCTTCAGCAGATGATGTGTACAAGACAGAACCATATCTCTTTAAGCACTTGAAAATTACTGGGCAGACTTATTCTCTGAAGACACGGGAAGCGGTATTGGGCATTGATATAGTTCTGTCTTCGATCAGTTCAAGAATCACCGCTGCCGCAATGGGCTTGCCAACCGACGCAGGCATAGAATCGTTTGTTTTTCATCGCACTGGTGAAATCATTGCTTCCAATCAACAGGGAACGGATGAGATTCAGTCTGTGACCAAGCCGCTAACATTAAGCCCGAGTGAACAAGAACTAGTGGATAGGACGCCATCTTTGTTGGTATCGAATCAACTCAACTGGAGGCCATATGACTACGCCCGTGCCGGTGAACCTCAGGGTTACTCTATCGCGTTACTAAATTTATTGGCAAAGAAAACGGGGCTCCATTTTGAGTTTATTAATGGGTTTTCGAGTGATGAGTTAATTCGTAAGTTAAACCAAAGCCAGCTGGATATTGCACATTCGCTTCCAGAAATGGATGTGGATGCTGAGCACGCTCGGATACTTCTGTTTAAAGAACCTTTAGCCATGGCTTTTTTAGGGGAGACAGCATCTGATTGGTACTCAAGTAAGGTTGGAGTTATTGATGGCCATCGCTTTAACGCTAGTTCTGTTATGGGAGAAGTTAGCCCGACAGTGTTCAGTGACGGCGAAGATGCGTATCAGGCGTTACTGAAAGGTGATATCCAGCTTTTACTCGACACGAGGAGGACTTTGGAACATTTGGGTCAAAACAACAATGTTAAATTCCAATTCTTGCCGATTCAGGCATCTGCACCTTTTTACCTGACACTAAGTGAAAAGCATCACGCGCTCGAGCCACTATTAGCTCGCGCTATTGACAGCATCACACCCGATGAACTGACAACGCTGAGTGATGCTTGGTTTAGCCAGGTTAAAGAGCATCGAGTGCCTTATGAAGGATTAGACTCTTTGGCGGGCTCAGGGACTATCCACAAACGAGAGGTGAACGGTAGCAGCAAATTCTTTTATGTAGAGGCATTAGGAAAAAATGCTCAAGACAACGAAGAGTTCCTTGCTGTTATCGTGCCGGAAGATGTGGTGATGGCGCAGGTATATGACAGGTTGTATACCTCGATTGGTGGTACTGTGGTGGTCTTGTGCTTGTTGTTACCTGTAGCTTGGGTATTCGGTAATCCGATAGTGAAACCCATTCGTCAGCTTCAGGAAGAAACGAAGAAAATCAAATGTCGCAAGTTTGATGATGTACAGATAGTGAATTCTAATATTAAGGAAGTCTGGGCGTTATCACATTCGATTCATGATATGGCACGCGAAATAAAACGACATGAAAAGCAACAAGAGGCGTTTGTTGAGTCATTTATTAAGTTGATTGCTCAAGCCATTGATGACAAATCTCCTTATACGGCTGGACACTGTAATCGCGTTCCTGAGCTTGGAATGTTACTTGCGGAAGCGGCTGAGAAATGTGATTCGGGCTCACTGAAAGATTTTTCGTTTGCCAATAATCAGGAGCGTAGGGAGTTTCGTATCGCAGCTTGGCTACACGACTGCGGTAAGATAACCACACCTGAACATATCGTTGATAAAGGCACTAAGCTCGAAGCTATTTATAACCGTATTCATGAAGTAAGAATGCGATTTGAAGTACTGTGGCGAGATGCTGAAATCGAGTTTCTACAATCTCAGTTAGCGGAAGACGTAGACAAAGAGCAAGCCTTACAGATATTGCGTGCAAAGAAAGCCCAGCTGCAAGAGGATTTCGAGTTTGTCGCGACATCGAATGTCGGCGGTGAGTTTATGGGGAAAGAGCAGGTTGAGCGAATTAATTCCATAAGCCAAATTACATGGCAGCGAAATTTTGATGATCGATTGGGTTTATCGCCTTTTGAAGAATTGAATAAGCCAACCACTCAACGCACTTTGCCGGCAACAGAGAAGTTACTTGATGACAAACCAGAACACATACAGCACCGGATTAGACCGCTGGAGTTTGATCCTAAGTTTGGCATCAAAATGGATGTGCCGAAATACCAGTACAATCTAGGGGAATTGTATAACTTATCTATATCAAGAGGTACATTAACGGCAGAGGACAGATTCAAAATTAATGAACATATGATTAGTGGCATCAAAATGTTGGAAGCTTTACCGTTTCCGCCCGAACTTAGCCGCGTGCCACGCTATGCTTCAACGCACCATGAAACCTTAAAAGGTACGGGTTATCCACGTAAATTAAAGGCGGAAGACTTATCGGTACCAGAACGAATTTTGGTCATAGCGGATATTTTTGAAGCGCTTACTGCAGCAGACAGGCCGTATAAAAAAGCGAAGCCAGTGAGTGTCGCGGTAGATATCCTCCATAAAATGGCGTTGGATAAGCATGTCGATATGGAGCTGCTCTTACTGTTTTTACAAAGTGGTGCCTATCTTGAGTATGCCAATAAGTTTTTGCCCGAAAGCCAGAACGATAAAGTTGATATCACCCAGTATCTGACGAGAGAGCAAGTTGCCTAGCACGTTTAACTTGCTGTGCTACTAGTATTTGATAACAACTTGAAAGGCTCCCTAATATTGGGAGCTTTTCTGTCTTTATAAACTCGATCAACGACTGTTCTGAAAAAGGGTGATGTTCCCACATAGTCTGCAGCGAAATGGCGAGTGAAAAGAAATCATTCTGTGGGGAAATTTCACCAGTGCGTAGGTTCGGGTTTAGAGCAGAAAACAGAGGAGAGAGAGAAGGGCTTGTTTGTTGTTCGTAACTGGACCCTATGGGGAGTATGCTTCCCATATCGACCAATATGGTTCGGTAGCATGGCGTTACTATCAGGTTGGAAGGCTTGATATCGCCATGAATGTATCCAGTGCCGTGTAAGGCAATGAGGGCCTGCTCAGCGTTACTGGTAATTTCTTTTTTTAGAGAATGATCTAGTTGAGAATAATCGATGGACAGAGATTCAAAAAACTCCAGCATCAGCCAATCCATCCCCATATCGGATCCATAGTCCAGATACTTGGGCCAGTAAGGAGAGGAATGATGATGCAGGAATTCAGCTTCTGTTTTGAGTTGCTGTTTTGCAGCTACACTATGAGCAAACTTTACAATCGTGGGTCCAAAATGTGGGTGAGTCGCGAGATAAGTACCGTTGCGAAGCAGCGAGTACTGCGTAACCTTCAGTACTCTAAAGCATGTTTCTATTTTGCTAGCTGCTTCGCGGTTTATCTTCACATTTAGATACTCGATGGTAATGAGAAGGCAGAGAAGAAATTCGGTACAAATGGATTGTTTTGTCCCTGCGTCTTGATACTTAGCTCAACCTGACTTTCGCCATACTTAATGGCTACTTCGGTTTGTTGAGACGTCGTAGATGCAACTCTTGGTTCAATCAGCTTAAACCAAGCCCAGTTACCTTCGAATTTCTCGTTAGCAATAGAGCTGGCTTGTGCTTTTATCTGGAAGCCTAACGCATCTTGCTCAATTGCAGTTGCGTTCCAACTTTGTTTACTCCATAGGCGCGGGCCGTGTTGATAAGTAAACAATGGTTTTTCACCTCGGATAATAAACTCGGTGACATCTGAACTCATCTCTTTGGCTTTAAGCTGGAATTGCAATGACATATTTTGTGGATCCGCCAAGAATAGGGCATTTCGAATATCACGAGCTTTGTCTATCATTTGCCATACTGCTGGATCTAACGCTAACCCTGTATTCGGTAACAAACCATACAAGTATGGAGAGCGTTCTTCGGTGGAGAAACTCTTCAATTTTGTTTGGTAGAACTGGTCTAAGATTCCGTTAACTTTAAAGAAGGCTGCAACGTCAGCCGTGCTTGCATCTAGGCTTGCAGTCTTGTTAAACGGATAGTAAGCAGCAATGGTTGTTTCGTAAGGCTGATAAACCTCTGTTTTCCATGTGCTGTTCAGATAGGCATGTGCCAAGCTCATAACAAGATCGTTAGTTTGCTTAGTAATCTGAGCGAGTATCTGCTTTGAAATGCTAGGCTGAGAGGCCTCTTGCTGTGCCAAAAGTGAAATCGGGTTACTGGTTTTTATTTCAGCTGTCAGTGCTTGATAGGCCACTTTTTGCGGATCTTCCGCCTCGTAGAATTTGCCTAGCCAGGTTTCTGCTTTTGTAAATTGCCCTAGTAACGCATCAATTGGCTTATTACCTTGGTCATCTGCGGTAACTTGTTTGTGGTATTGGCTGAACGCGATATAGATTTGTCGTGCAGACTCTTTCTTATCGATATCCTGCTCGGGTGGTTGTTCACCTTCCTTCTTAGTTTCCGGCTGAATTAACTCAACAGACGTGTATTTGCTGATAGTCGTATACAGCTGAGCCAAAGGGTTGTTAGATGCGGTTGTTAGTACAGCAAGCGTCTGTTTTAGCTCATCAGCATTTGAAATGCTTTTAACTTGGATATGAGTAGCAAAGTCTCGCCAGTAATTAATGTAATCGCCCTGATACATTTGCTTGAGGTCTCGGCTGATACGATACATTTCTAGCGCACTTGGTGAAGTGCCAGCAACTCCCTCGTACGCTTTTAGAGCGTCTTTGAGTACTGGAGAATCGACGGATAAGTCCAATTCGTTGAAGCCTGATGGTGTAAATAGGTAAGGAACCAAGTATCCCACGTAGTCTGGAGAGAAAGACAGCAACTGATTAAAGTTGGTCCCAAGCTCCTGACGAACATCAATGCGCTTCGAATAGGTTGGCGAGTTCAGGATATGCTCATACAAAAGAGTCTCTACACCAGTTTGGTTAATGACCTTTTTGGCTAAGCTCTCCAAGTCAAAATTAGGCTTGATAGGAACTAAATCCTGCGCAAAAACGTCGTCAAGCAAGACCCTAAGTTGTGCAACGTTGACGCTGTCTGCTTCGCCTTGCTCTTCTAGCGTAGTGACAAAGTAATTCTTGAGTTCAGTAATGTTGGTTCGTTCAGGATTGAACAGCAAGCGATAGTTGTTTAGCAAAGACAAAGTTTTTGCTTGGTCTTCTAGGTTAACGTACACAAACAGATCTTTCTCTAACGTATTTTCCATAGAAGGAATCAATACGCGCTGTAGTTCACTGAAATAGGCTGCCTGAACATCTTTCATGATACTTGAGCTCGGCATGATTGACAGCGTGTACCAAGGCTTAGGCTCAAGATACAGAGAATAAATCCGGTTTAGAGAATACAGATTCGGAATGTTATCTGACATGTTTTCAATGTCATAAGGCTGCGCTGCGATAGACTCCTTGTAGCGTTCGAGCATGCTATCGGCACGCGCTTCACGTTGGCTTTGATAGTCGAAGTCCAATTTTATGACAAGTAGTACACTTGCAAACAATCCTAGCCAGAATAGGGTATAGGCTGTTTGCATAGTCAGCAGTAAGTTTTCTTTGCGACGATTGACTCCAACAAGATCGTGCTCGTTAAGTACAGCGTGAGTCATCAGGTGCTGAGCAAATAAGGTTTGCTGCACTGGGATTTGTTGATGCTGCTGAAACTGCTCGTGTCCAAGAGATTGGTTTACGACGTTAGCTAAGACATCGTGCTGCGCTTGGTTCGTGCCACTATGTGTGAAATAAAAGCCTCGGAAGTTAAGCCCATCTTGTAGCTGATCGCCGCGATATAAGCGATGAAGGAACTGCCACAGACTTTGTTTTAGTAAACCGAATTGGTATGGGGCTGCACAGATTGCATTGCGGTAATCTTGATTTAGTTGCGATGCTAGAGCGGTACTCATATTAGCGATTAACTGGCTAATGAGGCTGTCATACTCTTCATTGAACCAGTCCCCATCAATTCCGCCATGCTTTTGAATCGGGGATGTAGCACCAAATACCTCGTTCCGTTTTGTTTCATCAAAAGCAGAGAAGAACTGACAAAAATCGTTAATTTGCCCCATCTGAGTAATGACATTGTAAACTGGTAAATTAAGGCCAAATGCTCGGTTGAAGCCCTGAATCTCAGATTTTATCTGATCTGCTTTTTGCGTTAGGGTCTCCGTGGAATTGAGTAGCTCTTTCACATCTGTCGTCAATAACAGACCATTTATTGCCTGACGCGGACGCCATTTATTCAAACTTTGGCAGAGCGTTTTGATGTAAGCAGGGTTTTGGTCCTCTCCCAAGCTCACCGAAATAAGTATTGAGTGTTCACTTAGCCAAAATAAAATAGGGAACTCGATATCGTTGCCAAAATCATCCACTTTGTAAGCTTCATAACCCATTTGAGTAATGATGCTCTTATCTTTACGAGGATCGTCGCTGAGTAGAATATAAGTTGGTTGATCGTAACGGCTACTGAGGCGTTTCTTTCTCTTTTGCACGTAAAGCATCAGCTTAAAGTGTTGTGCAAGCAGTTTACAGCGCTTGTTGATTAGCGCTTTTTCTTGATTAGATGTTTGTGGCTTGTTCTTTCGACGAGAAAGTAACCAATAACACAGCGAGCCTAAAAGGATGGCGACCAGTAGTGTCGATAGTACACCAACTAAAGTGTGTGTTGGGTAAGCATACTTCCAGGTCAGAACACCTCCAACAGCAAAGGTAATGACCACAAACAGAAGAGTCCAAAGTATGCTGCTTCGTCTGTTGTTTGTAGATTTAGATGAAGTTGATTCTGCCATTCCTAAGGAGCCTCTGAAGTTTTCTTAGTTTCTTTTATTGTTTTTTTGTTTTGCACAATGATGGCTTTGATTGCGTCTTTTTCTAAATACCAAGCTTTAATCTCTCTGGCTTGTTGAGAGGATTCGCTGCGAACAATGACCCGATAAAAGGAGTGAAACTGTTCTACGATAGGCGTGTAAGCGGATGGGGACAATGTGCTTATAAATGCGTCTGCATTTTTTTGTGACGAGAACGTTGCCAATTGCACCAACCATTCTGACTTGCTGGTCAGCATTGAAGGCGGTGGAGTTGCATCGACCATCTCTACTTTGCTAGCTCGTTGCGGAGTATTTACCAAATCATCATCGTTGCTGATGAAGACGATATCGTTAACTTCACCTGATAAGACGTAACGTTCGCTAAAGTCCGGTAAGAAGTTAAAGTCTCGTGCGCGCTGTGGCATTGTTTTTTCATACCAGAAGTGAGTTAAGCCTATACTCAGCGCAATCAAAGTACTGAAAAATAGTGTCGTTAGCAGATAGCGTTTTCTGCGTGTTGGCTTACGTGCTTTAGGCTGCTTTACTCGAGTCCGGCAGTGAATGCTGTTGCTTTGGCGGTATTGGCTGATGACTTGCTCTAGCTGATGAATGAAGCTCTTTAACTGTTCACTGCCCGATTCCCTATATTGACCTTTGAAGCCGATGTTGAGGAATATGTATATGACTTCAAGCAGATCGATCAATTTATGAGGCTGTCTCGTTGCTTTTTCCGCAACGGTGAAAAACAATTCACCGCCATTTCTCATACCGAATAATTCGCTGAGCAGGGTTTTATTTTCCCAGCCGCGTTTTTCTCCCCATTCGCTGTAGATAATTAGCTCATCTAAAACAACGGCATATAGGAAGCAGAGTTTATCAATAACCGCTACAGGGTAAGTTAACTCTGCACCTTTGGCTTTGATTTCATTGATATTACTTACAAGCTGGTGGCGAAGTGTTGTGACATCTTCTGGTTCTGGCAGCGTTGATACTTTTAATGTCGTTGACAGTAACTCACTGCTGATATTGATTAACTGGTTTTCTGCTTTATCAAAGTAATTCAGAAACTCATGATGGTTTTTACTGGCATTAACCGACACCCAGCGAGATGTGTTTTCATCGTTGTTCTTGTCGGTAAAGTCAGACTTGTTTGTGTCCCAAACCAGTGTTTCTTCGTCTAAGTAGTCCATAGGCATTATCTCAACGCGTACAACATGACTTCTAATTCACTAATGCGTGTATCTACATGCATTGCAATAGCATCACGGTTTTCAAGCATCTCAAGCCACATCCTATCGGAGGTATCCACTTCGAAGTAAGAAACCCCTTGCATCGGCTTTAATTCACTTGGCGCAACAGGCAGCGGGGAGAGCGCTATACCTGATAAACTGTTTCTCACTAGCTCAACAATGCGCGCGTTGTTACCCAGCTTGGCAGAAACGGGGAACAGCTCATTAAGTTCAGCACTACTTATATTTGACTTAACGGCAAGCACGAATCGGCGATTAGAGACGCTTGCCGTATCCTTAATCAGTGTACGTAACAAGCGACGACGTTCGAACAAAGAGGAGTCCCAATTGAACTCGATAACAGAGTCCTGTTGGACCAGAGTAAGCATATTACGCAAACTAGAGAACAGAGGATTAAAGCTATCATACAGCCTGTGGTACTGAAGATTGCTACATGGCTCAGGGATTGCCGGCGTCAGAGCCATTACCTGTGCTTCAAACTTTCTCAGTTCGAGGTACAAATCATGCGTCTGGAACTTAGGGTTATTGATGGTGAGATCAAACCACGGCAGCCATGTATTTAAAGTCTGCAACCAAAGGTAATCTTGCATCATAGACTGAGGGCTCTTCTGTCCCTGTCCAGCTTGGATTCGCTTGAGCAGATTTGTTGCTCTGTTGGAAGAAAGAGCGTGGATCTCTTTCATGCGCTCAACCAATAATGTCGAAGCGCCGTAGTGAAGACAGGCAGGAATAAATGCTCGATCCAGTACCACATCTCCTGATTCGCTGCTTTCCAGAATTTTAGAAATAGGAATCAAGGTAAAACCGGACGTATCTTCACCCTCAAGCTTGATAGAAATGTTCAGCTGGGCAACATCTATTTCGACACTTGCATTTTCTGACGTTGATGTGTCGAAAACACTGATGGACTGTGTGACATAGCGACTCTGCTCTGACTCATCACTGCCATAGTCATTGTTGCCTTGCAAAGATATTGGTAGGGCGAGATAAGCAATGGTTTCTATTGTTCCTTGAGGAATATCTCTGGCGACCTCTTCTTTCAGCTCAAATTGAGTTCCATCAGGGAAGACACCCGCTGATGAAGCTACCGAGAGTTTACCAATTTTAAGTAGATCGTGATTGATGGTTAATTCAGTCACACCATAAAAGGGAGCAAATCCTGCCAAGGTCTCGATATTTTGACGAACGTAATTTTGGACATATCGATCCTGCTGCTGAAAATGTTGTGGGGCAATGAACATACCTTCTTGCCATACTACTTTTTTGAATGCGTCCACGTACTTTCCCTATTTTATGATTAAAATAATTTCCACCAGGGAGAATCTGGCGTAATAACTTCGAGCTTGGCTTTGTCACCTGAAATGCTAAGTTGCAAATACTCGTCTGAATTTTTAGGTAACATTGACACCGACTTTGGCTCACTTTGTTGATAGTCAATAAACTCCACCAAAACACCGACGTATTGTGTTTGGTTATTGATATCTAAAGTTATTTTCTCCTCGCTCCCAGGAATGACCACTGGCAAAATTTGCTTGGAAATCAAGTTAGCGCTAAGTAACTGTACGTCATTGCTGTACAGGTCAATAAAAGGCTGCTGTTTAAACATTTGTGCATCAGTCAGCTGGTAAAGGCGTACAACCACAGGGTTGGAATCGTTAGACTCCGAAGGGTTAGCCGATTTGTCTGACTTAATTGCTAATGAGTATTGTGTAACAACAGGCGCTGGATCGGATGAACAACCCACCAGAAACAGAGCCAAAACAAAACACCACTTAGCCATCAATTTTCCTCTCTTTGCTTTTGCATGTTTTCCATAAAGAGAGCTTTGAACTGGCGTCGGAAATCTCCATTTTCTTGTCGGTGCTGAAAGTGCTTACGGTAGATTCTCCAGTATTTCTTTTCTTTACTACTGAACATGCCACCGGAAATATAGTCGCTAAACTGTCTCTCTAGCTGAGAGGGTGCGAACTCGTTAAGAAACTGATCAACGGTTTTCTCAAGGGCATCAAACAATGCTTCGTGATGTAACGTTGGGTTTCTCAAGTACTTTTGGTTTTTCTCTGTCATCGAAAGCAGTTTTTCCAGAGATGACTCAATCGGGGTATCCGCTTTTGATTGCACAGGTAGAAACTCCGAATCTTCCGGATCTTGGACCACTTTTGCATTTGCGTTGATATCATCCACTTCAACGTGTTTCGCAATTGTATCTGCATCTAAATCTTCGAATGGATCTGCTGCAAACGGGTCATCACTTAGAATGTTGTCTTGAGAGAAATGGTTACTTTTTTTACTTTCCACGGGAGCTTTATCTTCCTCCAAAAAGTCGATTTCGTCATTCTCAAGTTGGAGTGAAAAAGGTTCAGAAAACAAATCGTCGTCTTTTTCCTCTGCAGATGCCTGTTCTGATGTGACCAATGTTGATACCAACATGGTGTAGTTTTCGACCTTGAGAATATCACCGTCATTGAGTGGGTATTCTTTCCCCTTTGCCATCGTTTTATCGTTAAGCACTGCGTTATTTTGGCCTGTGCTCTTTACACAATATCCGCTATCAGTAAGGCGGATACTGCCGTGTACTCTTGAGATACGTTTACTTTGGTCAGGTAAAGAGATGTCACAAGAAGTTGCCCGCCCAAATTCACCACCTGTTTTAGGTAAGTACACAACCCTAGAAGTAACGACTTCATCAGAGGGTACAGAAATCAAATGAATACTAATTGTCACTTGTTATCCCTCACACTTTAAAATCGCTGCATTGAATGCAGATAAAAAACCAGAGTACTTCTTAAGGAAACGTTTTGAGAAATAGACGCCCATCGGTTTGGTGTCCATTAACTGAGACTGGAAAAAGTCATGTGGTAAAGATGCCTCTTTTAACTCTCCGCTGAACACTTTTTCATCTTCCAGTGCTACGTCAATTTCCCTTTGTTTTAAAAGCTTTAGTAATACTTTAGCATCTCGCGGCTGTTTGACTACGTTGAATCCGTTGCGCTTTAGCCAAAACCACTTGTTGGACCCAAATTTTGCAGAAAATTTGAGGTTAACTTTGGTTAGCTCGTCCATCTTAGGCTCTACACCCGGACCAAAGTACCAACGAAGCTCTTGCTGAGCGATAGGTTCTGACAGCGTTGCGTATTCGTCTCGCTCTGCCGTTTGTGTGGCTACAAAGAAGCCGTGTTGAGTACCACTTTGAACTCTGAGCTGAGCATCTGACCAGACCGTCATGGTTATTTGGTAGGGTTGACCCATATGGCTAAGTGCGCATTTTACTTTGTCTAAAGCAAGACCTTGCATCTGCCCATGCTTATAGTCTTGATAGGGCGGCCAGTCTTGAGTCGTCAAATGCAGACGAGCAGGCCCAAATGTTGATTGTGCTGATGCGTTGGCTACGGTGAATAAGCCAATCAAAATAGTTAGGCAGAAAGTAAAATACGGCATCATTCTGACCATTCATTTCCTCCAATAAGCTCGGAAATTTTTAAAATAGAAACAGGTGGATAATAGTCTAGTGTTCTTGCAGCGCCGACGTTGACTATATATGAATATTGGGTTAAAGGTTCGATTGGAACGTCACTCGGCTGATACTTACCACTTAATATTTGCTCTGCTTTATGACCAGCAAATTGACCCACGTTGTAGTAGCGGCTCACAATACCAAATAGAGCATCATGTTTGCGTATAGGCGACTCAGTTGCTGAAAACGTTGCGATGCCTTGTTGGTGTAAGTTATCAACAATATCTTTCCCTTGACTGATGATATAGGAATCCGGTGGAAGATAAGCTAACTGAACTCCATCTTCAATCATTAGGTCTACAACCTTTCCAACAGAGCTAGAGTCTGGTTTGTCATTCAATGTTCTTAGTGGATAAAGATAAACATCCTTTTGATACTTGGCCGAAAGTGTTTGTATACTGCGAGCTGTTACAACCGCATTGTTTTCTAGTGGATTAAAAATGATCCCAATTGTCTTTATTCCGCTCAATTGACTAATAGCGTTAAACTGAACATTGTGTGGAACAATGTGACTTACGCCTGTGAAGTTGCGCCCCTTTTCATCAAGAGAGTCTACGATTTTAGAACCGACAGGGTCGGTAACAATACTAAACACAACGGGTGTACTACTGTTTTCTCTAAAGTGACTTGGATTGCGTTCTGTACCGAGTAGGTTCAAAGTGATGGTTGTGCCAAATGTGTAGATCAAGTCGGGATTTCTTTCCTCGACACTCGCTAAGTGTTGTTTTAAGGCTTCTTTATCACGCTTTGCATCAAGTACGGTATAACGCACTTTCATTTTGTTGGATAAGTAATCCATAAATCCGCGTTCTGCATCAGTCACACCTCGCCACAATACCATGACAACATGTTTCTCTGATTCCGATGTATCAGCCAAAGACACAAACGGCAGGATAGTCAGGAGACATAAAAGTAGAACTCTCATTTAACCACCTCCATTTGGTTTTTATCACGACGAGTAAATAAGCTATAGAAGCTTAGTAACATGATTGAACTAATAAGAAGAGCCACACCGAATAACATAATGGTGTCTTGGAACCCTAAAACACTGAGAGCAAGACCTGCGACTAAAGGGCCGGCGATATTACCAATTCTCTCAGTCAATCTGAATATACCTATAGTTTTTCCTTTATCTAATCCAGAGTCTGACAAGAGATCGATAATAAGAGGGACCTGAGGTGAAACGCAAATACCGTGTGCAATACCAACAAGTATTACTATTAATAGCAACCCAAATGTGCCAGGAAGCATCATGATATTAATCAATGCACCTGCAGACAAGATACCGCCGATAAATATAAAGGCGATCTTGTTGTTCCATTTATCAACCAATATAGCTGCAAGCGGCGAAATGACAATGATTGCTAGGCCATAGGTCATCATTACTCTACCGGAAACTGCACTGCTTTCGCCAAGAGATTGCAAATAAACGGGGCAGATGTAGTACAGAAAGCCCGTTAGTACGATTTTTGCGGGAACGGCACTGAAGAAAGTGATGAGCGCGAAATATTTGTTGCTCAGTAGAACCTTAAAGTCTGAGAGTCTTACTGGCTTACTTTCACTGTTGGCTTCGCCCCGGTCAAAGAAACTAATAACGAGCATGACCCCCACAATGGCAAATGCGGCGGCTAGCAAGAATGTCACAGAATAGCCCAGCTTATCTGCTAAAACACCTCCGATTGCTGCACCACATAAGGAACCAGAGAAAAATGCAGACAAGAATGTCGACATACCTTTGGTTCTGTTATGAGAGTTCGTAGTGTCTGTGACATAACCCTGAGCTGAGATAAACACAATACCGTAACCAACGGCAGTAACAGCTCGTGCAAAGAGCAGGAGTTCCAGGCTAGGGCTTAATGCGGTTGCGACCAAACCTACAGAGGTGAGTAGCCCACCAGCTATCAGAGATTTTCTACGTCCGACTTTATCTGACCAGTAGCCAGCAAACGGCAGAGAAATTGCCCAGCACAGCATGAATAGAGAAATTGGCAAACTGGTGACAAGGTCTGCCGGAATTAAGTTGTGAGTGCTTGGCAGGCTAGCCACAAAATTCGGGAAAAAGGCAAGGGATGCTGCTTCTGAAAAGATCAGGATAAATAGAGGGAGTCGAACAAAGCGATAGTCCTGAATATTTCGAGTTGGCAAACCCTTATGGGCAAATGAGCCTTTCACCAACTTATTGAGTTTTCCAATTAATGTACCGAACTCGTCATTGGATTGAACATTGACTAAGTAGGGCACTTGTTTGTGGTCGCCCA
Organism: Vibrio sp. B183; assembly: GCF_000740665.1. NCBI lineage: Bacteria > Pseudomonadati > Pseudomonadota > Gammaproteobacteria > Vibrionales > Vibrionaceae > Vibrio > Vibrio sp. B183. The sequence continues at coordinate 111,950 of NZ_JPQB01000006.1, forward strand.
TGGCGATCAGTTGCTTTATTTGCTTCCATGGTTTGATGATCATAAAGTTGCAAATAAATAAAATTATCTCAATAACAAACAATCCAGAGGCGACTAAGACAGTTATCATGTCCATAATGCTGTCTTTGATCATCTGCGGAATGATATTGGTATCCGCCATCATCTGTAGCTTGATAATACCTGTATCGTCGATTGGGATAGAAAGTTCACTAGCTTCAACATAATCCGGAAAAAACTTGGGATGTTGATAAATAGCAGCGGTATCGCGTTCGAGGCGTATCGACAATAATTCGGGATGATGCTCAATGTAAGCTGAAAACTCTTCTTCTAAGCCAGCGAGACGATCTAGCGGTACTCCTTCGACAATTAAGCGGCCAATCATGTGCGAAAGAGTATCGCCAATCAGATTCGACTTTTGCTCAAGTTGATTTTCATAAACGACAGAGAATTTGCTTAACGACTGATAAGAGCTACCTAAATTTGATGTTACGGTCAGAACGATCGCTAATAGAATGATCAAAAGCGGGAAATATCGCGCTCGAATCTTATCCCACTTTGATCCACTTCGGTCTGCAATAATGTGTGTTTTTGCAGCGGCCAGAAGTTGATTGTCAGGTAGCCCTTGAGTATCGATTGCATTTGTCGCGGATTTGACTTTCTTAAGCAGAAAGTCGATCAGAGAGTTTAATGCCAAATAACCAATGACTGCAGCGATCATCACCCATAGGAAGGTGTCCATTATTTGCTGCGACAGTAGGTCTTGTTTAATTTGGTCTAGATAGAGTGGGGAGTAATAGAGCCTCAGCTCACCCTCTTTTACATCAAAAGTATTGACGATATCGGTGGTGAGCAGCCGATCGGTGTCAAACTTAGCTACCCCAGTCGTAAACAGGACTTCATCTGCGCTGTTTACAACTTGAATTTTGCTGATGCCATCAACCAACTCAGAGCGTCTCTCAATGAGTGATTGAATATTGGAAATTGATGACAAAGGTAAACCCAAGCTCATCGCTTGGCGAATGTCGTTGTCGGTTTCATCCAAAACGACCTGATATGTTGAATCGCTCGTTTGTGTCAGGCGCTTGTCGAAGTTGAGATAGTTAAGCGTTGTGTTCAGGCCATTTGAGAACAGCAGGACAGCTACGATAGCCAAGATAAGCTTGGCTCGCAAAGATATAAATCGCTTAGTTTTATCCATATATGCGGTATCCATCCTACTGTTTTATCCGAACTTACTGAATAGTAAGCTCGAATCCTTCCTCACTGTTTGCGGCTGTAACAGATACTTGGGTGATTGGCTGTTGTAAGCTCAATCTACTGATACATTCCTCTGCCAATTTTGGCATTAATGAACGGTTGATGATCTGCTCAACAGCACGACCCCCTGTAGTCGGGTCAGTGTTTTTGCCCACCACGTAGTCAACAAAACCTTCATCCCATGTAAACGACGCTTGATACTGCTCTGCCAGTTTTTTCTTAATGCGGTTGAGAGATATCTCCGTGATTTTAGCTAACTCTTCATCATTTAGTGGGTAGTAAGGTACGATGGTTGTACGACCCAAAAACGCTGGCTTAAAGTAATGTTGGAGATCAGGACGAATGGCTTCAAGTAACTCTTCATTGCTCAATCGTTCGCTGTTGTCCGCACAGACATCACAGATGGCTTGATCCGCCGCATTTGAAGTCATAATGATGATGGTGTTTTTGAAATCTACCGTTCTACCTTCACTGTCTTTAATGTGGCCCTTATCGAAAATCTGATAGAACAAGTCGTGAACACCTGGATGCGCTTTTTCCATCTCATCCAAAAGTAGCACAGAGTATGGGTTGCGACGGATTGCTTCTGTTAATACGCCACCTTCACCGAAACCAACGTAACCAGCAGGAGAGCCAAGTAACATAGAAATTTTATGCTCCTCTTTGAACTCAGTCATGTTGATAACCGTCAGATCATTGCTACCTCCGTACAGCTGCTCTGCAAGGGCCATCGCAGTTTCAGTTTTACCAACACCACTTGGACCACACATTAGGAACACGCCAATCGGCTTACGGCTGTCAGTTAACCCTGCACGCGAAATACGAATCGCTTTAGCAAGTTCTTGCTTTGCAACATTTTGACCAATGACACGCTTATCCAATTCTTCTTCTAATGAAAGAAGGCGAGCAATTTCGTCGCTCATCATGTTGCCGACAGGAATACCAGTCCAGTTAGCAATGACCTGAGCAATGGTGTTGTCATCAACCATTGCATTAACTAGAGGCTCTTCACCCTGCAATTCACCAAGTTGGTCGATAAGCTTATTGAGTTTGTCTTGCTTGGCTTTATCTACCGATTCTTCAGCCTGCTCATCGCTGATTTCTTGCTGGAGTGTTTTTATCTCGTCAACCAAATCAACTTCTTGCTTCCAACGAGCTTGATAGTCTGTCAGCTTCTTCTCGTTTTCTGCAATTTCTGTGGTTAGTTCCGCAATTTCATCTTCCGCAATACCAAACAGAGCGTTCTCTTTTTCCAGTGCTGATTTTTCGTTTTGTTGATAGCGAATGGTTTGCTCAAGCGCCTCAATCACTTCTGGCTTAGCGCCTTGTGTTAATGCAATACGAGCACTGGCAGTATCAAGTAAGCTGATCGCTTTATCAGGTAGTTGGCGACTTGGAAGGTAACGAATAGATAAATGAACAGCCGCATCAATCGCTGATTCTGCAATGAAGGCACCATGGTGTTTTTGTAGCGATGCTGCGATACCACGCAACATTTGCTTGGCATCTTCAGCGTTTGGCTCTTCTATTGATACAACTTGGAAGCGTCGTGTAAGAGCAGGATCTTTTTCGAAGTATTTTTTGTATTCAGCCCAAGTAGTCGCTGCGATGGTTTTAAACTCTCCGCGTGCTAAAGCTGGCTTAAGAAGGTTGGCTGCATCATTTTGACCTGCTGCACCGCCCGCGCCAATCAAGGTATGGGCTTCATCAATGAAGACAATAATAGGCTTCTCGCTATTTTTCACTTCATTGATAACATCTTTTAGACGATTTTCAAACTCACCTTTGACACTTGCGCCTGCTTGAAGTAAGCCAAGGTCAAGTGAATGGATCTGTACACCTTGCAGGGCTCCAGGAACTTCGTTGGCCGCGATACGCAACGCTAGGCCTTCGACAACTGCTGTTTTGCCTACACCAGGCTCACCGACCATGATCGGGTTGTTTTGGCGTTTTCTACACAGAATGTCGATAGCTTTACGCACTTCTGAATTCCGACCAGAGATAGGATCAATATTACCGTCCAATGCCTGCTGTGTCAGATTCGTTGTGTATTTACTTAATGCGTCATTGCCGACAGGGGCACCGCCAGTACCATCTGCTGCAGCAGCTCCAGTTTTTGCTCTGGCAACAGCTGTTTTATTGATTAGCCCTTGAAGAGATTCCAGTGAAACACTTTGTAAGCTTTCTAGCTGAAGCGTATTCATACCCAGCACGTTTTGTTGCAACATAGCTTGAATCAAGTGGAGACTGATCACTTCGCCATGGCCATAGTTGACAGAGGCAATCATCCAAGCATCTTTGACGATTTCGGTAAGCGCTTGGCTTAATGTTGGCTGGCCTTCATTACCTTTAGGAAAACGAGCGATTTTTGAAGATAACTCGTTAACCAAGTTATCTTGGGATAAATTCTGTGATTGAATCAGGCTATTTAGATGCTTGTCTTGCTGAGAAAGAAGCTGAAGCAACCAGTGTTCTGTCTCTATAGAAGGCACATTTTGATTCATTGCGGCACCAGCTGAAACTTCAAGTGCTTGTTTCAGCTCTGGTGACAGCTTAGCGACTAAATTTGTTAGTGTAACTTGCGTCATACCGTTTTCCTTGTATCTCAAGAGGCATCAATACGTCTTTAATACCTAACTCTTTGTTTGGTCCTGAAGTCAGATTACTTCAGAAGAATACTTACGATTTGTTGAGGTTTCCTTTCCGGCGCAAGGCAATCAACTTCGCCCAATTTCGCCGCGTTATATTTATTGCTTGATAGTCGTGGTCGATTTAGGTACTCCCGTTTCACATTTAGATAAACGGAAGTCGGGGTGTTGTCCTTCAAGTAATGTTGGATGAGCTCTTTCATATTGCTCGCCAACAATGGGTCTGATTGAATCGCTATCAACTCGTTTTCTGTTTTTGGAGTGATGGAGACAATTAGGTGACTAAAATGTGTCAGACATGTTTTGCCGATTAAAAAGCCTTGACCCACTCGGCTATTAAAATGCTCTTTTTGCCCCAGGCGAGTTAGAGAGTCAGAAGGCAATTGGCGTCTTTCATGTGTTTTGGTGGAAACTTGAATAGCGAAAGGGAAGTAGTCATTTAGCATTTGGCTCAATGTACTTAAACTACGCTGCCCCTGACTCAACAGCATCGAATACTGGAAATACTTGCCATGATTCTTTTTTAATGTCGCGATATGGTTCAACAACGCGGTCTTTGCAGGGTAGAGCTCATTTTGTACGACAAGCCAGGAGCCCGTTTCCAGTTGGCTGACAATTTCGAAATATCGTTGATTGAAGACATCAAGAAAGTCTTTTAAAGCATGGTCATCGTTGTGCAAAGCCGCTAACAGCTCTTCGTATATGTAGTTAGGTATAACCCCTTTTACACCTGATAAAGCTTGTTTTGCCAATCTCAACTTAAGTCGATTATTCTTCAGAGAGAAGTATTGAATTTCGCTGGCATCACCTGTTGGCATCGCTTCTGCTTTCAGCACAAGCTTAACCCGGTTCGGAGTCTGATTAATCCAATGCGTCAACAATCTCATCGCTTGAGCAAAGTCATATTGCTGAGGGTGCTGAGTTAGGTCGTTAATGAATGACATAATCGCTTTCCTGCCAGCAACTACATTGCTAGCTGGCTCCCATGGATTTTAGGGTAGCGTTTTGCGATGCCATCTCGCCCGTATATCTTAATAGACAGCTGGATATAGCGATCAAAACTGCAAAACTGTTGGAAGAAACGATTAAGAACATCGCTAAAGACCAGAAAGCCCCCTTGAGTATCGAGTGTGAGTTCAATCTCTGTACCTGGAGAAAAGACGTTTTTACCCATAATTCGAATGGCAGACACCTGAGATTTGATGGATACATTGTGAATCGTTTGTATTTCTTCCGCGGATACTTGCTCTCGGCTACATAGCTGCAGCATTTGCTTTAGCTTCTCTGTCGGGTTATCAGCATGTAACAGTGAAGAAAAATTACCATTCAATAAGCCAACAAACTGCCAGTGAAGATTGAGGTTCTGTTCTCGTTCAATCGGAGCCGTAGGTGGGTAAATAGCACGAAATACGCCAGGAAGGTCAATGCTTTCAAGACACTCCATCTCTCCATTAATACCACATGCTTGTTTTCCATTGGTACAAAGCAAGTGTGTACCATAGAGTTTGTTGAACTCTAAATCATGGTTTGGTTTTAGGCTGATGGCGAGTTGGAATTGGCCATTAATATCCCTTGAACTCTGCCAATAATCGGCATTTGGATTGGATTTATAGCTATCCCTGAATAGTGGAACCAGAGGTTTTTCACCTTGAGGGGTGATCTCAAAGACTTCTTTTACTTCGACAACTTCAATGTCACTTTCACTGTGAGCATCTGCATTGACAGGAATAGTCAGAGAGCGTTGGTCATAATTTGTTGGTTCACCTGTTTGTTCAAACAAGTTAACCGCTGGGATTATATCCAGCTTAAACACTTGATTATCGAATAAGCGCATGAATTCTGTAGGAATTGAATTCATAAATAGGTTCAGTTTGATTTCGGAGCAATCAAACTGCTTTATTGCTTGTCCGAAATCTTTCAGACGGAAAAACTGGCGTTTTTCTTTGAAGAAGAAAAATTCGCTAATAAGTTGAAAGCCTGAAAATTGATTTCCTTTTTGAGGAAGGAACAGGAAATTCAGGTCACTTATCCGACTTTTAAGTTTTTCTGCTAATAAGACAACGTGCTTCTCGCAACTGGCATCCGATATCGAAATCGCTTTGGTTTGCCCCAACAAGAGCTCCACCAGAGAGTCGGCATTATTCTCGAAACCCTGAACAAATAGATCTAGGTCTTGGTGACCGAGCTGAGAAAAATGCGTATCTGGATCCCCAGTGGAAAACGACAGCTGTATCACTGCGGTAGACTGCTCGGTACCAGCGGGACGATTGAATTTAAACGGTGCGCTGGAGGCTGTTGTATCGGTCAATGTAAAAGGCGCAGTTTTGAGATCGTCTACAGTCGTAAACTGACACAATCTGCCCTTAGCTTCTGAAGTAAAGTGTGAGCCTTTAGGTATTAAAACTGACTCCGGCACATCTTCTTCTTGCGCCAACTGTAGGTATGCGACACTCGGAATAGTTTGAATATAGCTCGGGTAGAGCACACCTAATAGGCCTTCGACTACTTCTGGTAATTGTTCCGATAACTGTTTTTCTACCGTCGCATTGAGGAGGGCAACGCCATCCAGTAATCGAGCGAGGCTTGGGTCTTCAATCTGACCCTGATGAATATTTAATCGCTCTGCATGTTCTGAGTGTTGTTGGCCAAATTGACCTAGTGCACGTCTTACGAAAGTAAGCTCTTGCTCGAAGTAACGCATTAAAGGATCAGTCATAACTATCCTCCGTCATTACTGTTGTTAAATCATTTAGAGAGATCTTTGAATCGAAAATCAGCTCTTGCTCTCCTTTTGAGGTCTTCGCTTTCGCGATAATGTTGAATACCAAAGCATTTTCGTTGTCTTTTCGCTCAAGTAATTCAACCATGACTTGTGTTAAACGAGGCTCGAAGTTTCGAATATAGCTTTCTAGCCTAAGAGCCAACTGAGTTTGGTCTAAGCTGGCACTGAGCAGTTGCACATCTTCAATGCCAAAGCGAAGGTTAGAGCGCTGAAGTTCTGTAAATCGGTCGTCGATATCAACGAGAGAAGACTCCGATTCTAAGAGTTTGGTGAGATGATATTTAATATCATCAATCTCTTCGCTCTGCATCGAGCTTCGAGGATCTATAAACGTTTTCCAGAATCCCATTACGCAGCCTCATCGAGTTCTGTGGTGAGAACGACTTCACCAGTGAAGTGATCGTATTGATACTGAGGGACAATTCTCAGTGTGCATACAAAGCTACCAGGCTGATTCTCAGACTCTGAAACACTAATTTTGGCAAAGCTTAGAGGGTACTTAGCGAGCGTTTCTTCATTCGCATATGTTACGTTACTAGCGAACTTCTCTACCCACTGAGTTAAAAAGAGTTCACACTCGGCCGCTGTGTTGAAGCTACCCAGCATCTCGCGAACCTGAACTTTCAAATAATGAGCTATACGACAAGACATTAAACTGGTTTGAATTTGTGTTAGGATTTTTTCGTTATCGGATGTTCCACTTTGCCAGATGGAATTGTTACCGTTAAAAAAATACTTGTCACTGAGCGGGCTCTTGGTAAGTGGCACGAACCCATTTTGTGCGTAAAATGTGGATATCTGGCCAAATAGCACTACGTTTGTTTGTGGCTCTCTCAAAAACAGGCTGCTATGTTGGTCAATATTGACGATCGCGCCTTGGGATTTATCATTCCAGCGAGATTTAAGAAAGCCAAACCAGTTTACGCGGTGGTATTCACGCATAATCGTTGCCGCAAATGCAAAACCCGCGTTACCCCATAGGCCAGTACCGACTTCGTTGTAGATAAACCCTGCTTTGGTGTTCTTATAACAATGACGCATACGGACAGAAGGCATAACAAAGCCGATAAATCGAGCACTGGGTTTACCACGTAACGACTGCCATGCTTGATAATCTGGACCTGTGATGATTTTTTCTATCCGATTTATATCAGACAGCCAGTCTGCTCCTGGGTCAACAAAGAAACTATCATCGGGAGAAAATATCATCGGGCACAATGTGGATTCGCCCAATTTGCTCAACATTTCAATTGTAAATAGGTCGTCGTAGTCGGCATCAAAATCCATATCAATAGCTATTGGGTGAGTGTAAACAATACATCCAAATGGGTGACCGCCAAGGGTATTGAGTTCTTGGTTGCCAATCTTGTTGAACAAGTTTGATGCTTTGATATTGTATGCTTGATTAACGTCTGCTGAGACCTCTTCCCAATCCATATCGAGAAGCTTGAGTTTGGTTCGTTGCTTGTTCACAGGAAGGGTAGCAAGGCCTTGTAGCCCTAACCAACTACTATGCAGCTGTTCAAACGCTTTGTCGTGAATAATTTGATCTAGCTGCTTCGATAGTATGTCATCTAACCTCGCAACAAGGCGAGATACAAAGTTAACTAGCGATGGTTTGTTTGATAACGCATCTGAGTTAACTTCAGACAGTAAAAAGAGCGCGTCTCTTAGAAAGTCGCTTTTTTTGCTGTCTAAAGCGGCAAACTTCTGCTGCCAATCTGCGTCGAAATTCAATTTCATATTGTCCTTAGATTGTAAACGAGAAGAAAGGAAGGCCGGATTGCTCCGGCCTTAAATTTGATTAACCTGGAATTTTAGCAACCATACGTACAGAGGTTGTTAGCTCTTCCAGTTGTAGCCACGGTCGTAGGTGTGCAACCGCCGAGTAAGAACCAGGGCGACCTGGCTGCTCGACTACTTCAATTCTAGACTCGCAAAGTGGCGTTTTAGCACGTTGCTCGTTGCCAATCGCACCAGCGTTGGTGTATTGATCAATCCAAAGTTGAAGTTCACGTTGAATATCCGGAGCTTCAAGGTTTGAACCTAGTTTGTCACGTCCCATTACTTTCAGGTAATGAGCAATACGGCTACTCGCCATGATGTATGGAAGACGCGCAGAGATAGCAGCATTAGCTGTTGCGTCTGGGTCTGTGTATGTCTTTGGTTTTTGGGTCGTTTGACCACCAATGAATACACCGTAGTTTGAGTTCTTGTAGTGAACAAGAGGCAAGAAACCTAAATCACTTAGCTCTTTTTCACGCTCATCCGTTAGGTTAACTTCTGTTGGACACTGTTGAACAAGATCGCCAGCTTCCGTTTTGTAAGTCAGGTTAGGGAGGTTTTCAACTTTACCGCCGTTGTCCAGACCACGAATAGAAGTACACCAGCCTGACGCAGTGTAAGCTTGAGTCATTTTCAGACCAAGATCGTAAGCTGCGTTTGACCAGACAAGTTGGTCGTTATTTTCTGGATTTGGGTTACCATCCATATCCGTACCAAGCTCTTCATAATCGAATAGCTCAGTTCCAAGACCTTTAGCACCATATGGTAGGCGTGCAAGCGTTCTTGGTAGAGTTAGAGTTACATAACGCGCGTCATCACTTTCACGGAATGCATTCCAAGCTGCGTATGCTGGCGAATCAAAACCAGCGGCAACAGGCTTGCCTTCATCAAAAGTGGTGAAGTCGTTGAATTCGAACATTTGAGCGTTCGCTGCGGCAACAAATGGTGCGTGACACGCTGCAGCCACTTCACCCATATAGCGAAGTAGGGCAACATCTTCGTCTTTTGCACTGAATTCGTAGTCGCCAATGAATGTACCGTAAGGTTCACCACCTGCAGTACCAAATTCGCCTTGGTAAACTGCGTTGAATAGTGGGCTACGGTCAATGGCCGGTGCATCTTCAAATTGGTCTAACAGCTCTTCTTGAGAGAAATCAACCATTTTGATTTTAAGATCACGGCCTAATTCACTTTCTTTCACCAGCTTCTGTAAGCCGCGCCATGAGCCTTCAAGTTTCTGAAGGTCTTTTTGTTGCATGACTTCAGAAAGCTGCTTTGACAGCTTTTTGTCAATTTCTGAAATTGCATTTTCGATGGTTTTAGTAACGTTTTTATCCCACGTTACTGTACCGGAAAGTGCTTGCTCAGCTAGAACTGAGAACAGCTCTTTTGTTGTATCAGCAGGCGTTTGAGTGGTGGCCTCAATCGCTCTGTCTAGAAAACTCAGCGAACCTTCTGCTGCTTCAGTTTGCGTTTGATTTTCAGCTTCTGTACTCATTCTTCGCCTCCTTCCTTATTGACACCAAGCTCTTCCGATAATGCATTGATAGTATCTGCACTTTGGAGCACTTCTTTCAGCAGCTTCTCGAGATCGCGAGAGCGATCTGCTTTTGAAAGTAGTACTTTTAGCTGGTTACGGGTTTCAACAAGCTTTTTAAGAGGTTCTACTTGCTCGACGATAGCTTCAGGTTCAAAGTCTTTCATTGAGTTGAACTTCAAAGCAGCTTCAAACTGGCTATCGTCGTCTGCAAGTACATTGTCGACTTTCAAAGACAACTCTGGGCCAACGCGTTTCATCACGGTGTCAAAGTTGTCTTTGTCAACGTTGTAGAACGTACGATCTTCAACGTCTTCCTTGTCTTGTTTATGACCAGAGTAGTCACCAATTACCCCAACCACAAATGGGAGTTCTTTGGTTTCTACAGCGCCATTAGTTTCCACATCGTAAGTAATACTTACGCGGTTTTTACTTACACGTTTGTGTTGGGAATTAAGTGCCACAATGGTTCTCCTTAACTAATTAAGCAGCAGTCGAAGTAACTTTTGCAGTTGTTGCATCGAAGCCAACTTCAGGACCTTTCTCGATCTTACCGCCTTCACCTTCGATGTAGTAAGCTTTCGAAATTTCAGTGTAGGTTAGAGAGAAAGATTCGTTTGGTAGCGTGCCGTCAGAACCAGCCATGTTGTAGCTAGACATACGAGCTGCTTTTAGAGTTACGATTAGGTATGGATCTGCACCAGAACCTTCACGGTTTGGCTTAGTCATTACGATTTCAACTGTTTTACCTTCACCGCCTGGTGCGTAAAGGAAAGTTGTTAGATGCGGAGTTGCACCGTCACAACCACGAGTTACGTTGATTTCGCCAAGCGCAACCATACCTTGGTCAGCGTTGTTTGCGTTACCCACATCAATACCCACGCCACGAACAGCATTCCAAGTCACGGTGTCAATAGCAAAGAAGCCATCTTTACCACCGATCTTTTCTACAGTTGCTGCACCTTTAGGTGTAGTGCCATCAATTCTCATGAAAATAGAAGCCATGTTGATCTCCTTCGCTAATTAGCATTTAGTGTTTTTACCACTCGAAGTTACTAATACCACTTTCAGGTTGAGTAGTGTTCGCTTCAGTTTGAGTATGTTGTTCGCTCGTTGTGACTAGCTCTGAAGGAGCTGAAGCCGGCGGAGGCGGAACGTGAACATCTGGCTGAGTGAGCCCAGATGCGGAGGATAAAGTTTGTGCTGACGCTGATGGTTTATTACTAAGGTCAGCTTGAGATAGGTTGTCCATACCTGATACTTGATTGATATGAGCAATTACTCCTGAGTTACCACCTGTCATTTCATTTAGCAGTTCAGGTAGGCTCATGTAGCCCCATCGAATTGCTCGTTCTAGCAAAAATGGAATAGGGCTATGTGGTTCTGTTTGCTGAAAAAAATCTGAAATCTTACGTAATTCATGAAACGCTTGATCACGGCTGGTGATTACACCAGCTACTGAAACTTGCTGCACGACGGAAGCTTGATGCGCTTGCTGAACTTGGTTTTGGGCGACAGGATCTGCATTGGTGGCTTCAGTAGAGGCTGGTTCAGCCTTTGATGCTTCGACAGGTGCAGTTGCTTGAGGTGCTACTGCCGCTTCTGGCTGAGGTTCATCTGTGACAGGTTTGTACTCACTATCTAGCGGCCATCGAGCAAACTTGTCTCCCACAAGATATTGAATAGCATTGATCAAATCGGCTAAGTTTGCTTTTACGAATTTAAAGCTGGCAGGAGCTACACCAGCAGCCTGACATTCTTTAGCAATCAGTTTTTCAGCAGCATCAAAGTTTTGATAACTTTCAGAAAGTTTTGTGAGCGTCTCTTCTACATCGCGAGAAAACAGTGATTGCGCTCTATCTTTTAACTCCGCCATTGTGCCGTTTCTCTCTGCACGCAGAAAATCGCCAAAGGACACGTCGTCAATAAGAGAGATCATTTGTAGTGGCATATAAAGCGCAGTGGAATCTTGGCTTTCACCAACAAGTTGCAGCAGAGGCTTTAAACGAAATTCGATTAGTTCTTTTGTCTGACCAGCTTCATCGCTACTTTTTAACTTTTCGACTGGAGGGTGGGGGTTTAGAGTTCCCCAAAACGATTCGATGAAACCCGCTAGAACTTTTGTTGCACTTGCTAGGTTTTCATACGGTGAAGCTGTGAAAGGTTGGCTGGCAATGTACCAACCTAAAAACTCGATATCTTTGGTCTGAGATGTTAGCGCCTCAAACGTTGAGGTGCGCAGTAAATCCCAATTACTTTGGTTGGCTTCGATTAGCGCTTCATCGCTAGACGCATCTGGTGTTTCGATAAGTTGACGGAAAGAAGATTGTGCCGTGTTGTAGTTGTTTCTCAAAGTACGATAGGCACTACGATCTAACTTCAGGTATGTACCTGATGGGTGTTCTTCTGAGATAGGTGCCAATAGTGCTTCAATATCAACCATACATTTTCCGTTGCTAGTGTTTCACCAAAAGGTTTATAAATTGTTTTGTTAATTAGTATTAATAACTAAAAACTTACCTTTCATAGTCTAGGCTTATTTTTCGAAAAGGCTCGTTCATTTTTATTATTTGCTTTGAAAAGTGATCTGTCTCTAGAAAACTGGACGGATGACGTATATTTTTTATCAATACCTTGTTTTTGCTGTGGTTTACAAAAAATAAATTAGATTGTTTTATGAGCAGAAAATGACATTTTTTGTTCAACGTATCCATTTATCGGGTATTGTGTTGCAACTTAATAAGCCAGTTTTATAGGTGAATATTTTACTTTTCTTGGACGTTAATTATCACTAATGTGTCTTTTGGCCTAAATTTACGTCAATTCGTAGATATTACTTTTTATCCGCCTATGAGTACTGTAGGCATCCCCAAAACGATAGTTCCACCATGTGCCGTTGTATCCCCCATTCTGGCTGCTGGTTTGCTATTGATAAGCACGGTGGCACTTCCCTTAATAATGGAATCTGGTGGACCGACACATACACACATGTCTCCAAGTGTAGCGGCAGGCATGTTTCCAACTAAAACAGTGGGTGCACCAGGGCCAGTAATTGGGCCTCCCACATGCGGGATAGGTGGAACCGCTGGTGTCTGCATAGGGCAGACGTGCATGTCTGTCAGCCGAGCTGCGGGTAATGTCATTTTAGACCTCCATTACCGCCGGAAGCGATGTCTAGTGCCGCTTGAATAGCACTTTCGTAATACTGTTCTGATTTATCCCATTCTGGAAGTGATGCAGCATGATTGATCGCACCACCAACTGCTTTCGCGTATAAAAATGGATCAGGCAGTACAGCTGGCAAGTCTGGTGCGACGATACTTCCTGAACCATTCCAAAATACAGCTTGAGTTAACCAAGAAGGGCCACAATTCAACTCCAAGCGATTGGCAAGCAGTTCGGCACGTCTTCTAAGCTCCTCTGATGGTGATTGAGCCCATTGCTTGACTGTATCAAGTGACATCTTCTGTGTATCTGTCCATACGTCGTTTCGAGTCGAAACGCAGCATAAAGCCCACCAAATGCTTTCTCGGACGGGCAGTGCATGCGCGAGAAACTGAATGAGATCGTTATAGAGCTTTGCTTCTTGGAGCTTTTTAATAACTTGGTCGATGGGTTGCTCTTCGCCAATGACTTCTTTTGCTTCATCAGAGGCTTGAAATCTCGGTAAGATCTGGGCGCTGCTCTGATAGGGAATCTTTTTATACATAATTTTAGTTTACCTTCACAATGGCGCCTTTCAGTTCGCCTAGTACGCCACCATCGAATGTGCCTTTCAGGCCAGATTTGAATTCAGCACTTAGTGAACCCTCGGCACTTAATGTTGTGCTGGCTTTAATCGCAATACTTAATCCCTTGATGCTGTTTGAACTGGTTGCTTCAAGTGCAGTTGTGGTGCCGGAAACTTTGTTCGCAGATGTCGCTTTGCTGGTGACATTGGTTCCTTCCAGATTGAGCGCACTGCTTGCTTTGATATCGATGTTCGTAGCTTCAATAGAAATAGATGACGAAGATATCGAAATTTTGCTAGAGCCGACTTTGAGGTCGATGGAGTCATCAGCTTCGAGCGTGATGGACTTCGCTGAACCACTCATTGCTTTTGTGACGTTCAGGGTGTAATTGTCTTCTGTCGCAATTGTCATCGCTTTCGTCACCGACTGGCTCAATTCGCCTTTAACGGTTTCAGTATGATTGTTTTCAACCTCCTGAGTAATGTCTTTGGCAGCATGAAGATAAACTAGCTCGTTATCTTTCTTGTCGTCGAAGTAAAGCTCATTTGTCTGACCTGTTAACTTCGTCTTTATACCTGTTTTGGTCGCGTTTGCTTCTTTATAAGGAGGCGCGTTTTTACTGTTGTAAACACTGCCTGTAATGATTGGCTGATCAGGGTCGCCGTCAATAAAGGAAACCAGTACTTCTTGACCTACTCGTGGAATAAACTGCGTCCCATAGCCGCTACCTGCCATCATTTGCGCGACACGCACGTAACAACTGGTTTTGTCTCCGCTGGCTTCAGTGTCCCAATGAAATTGAATACGGACTCTGCCTTGGTCATCTTGGTTGATTTCACCTGCTGTTGAGCCTGCAACTGTAGCACTTTGCAAACCATTGACGACTTGCTTGGAACGTGGCTTAGGGTAAGTCGGTGTGGCTTTCGGGATCAGTTTTACTTCAGTGGCGCATCGAACATCATCCGCGTAGTGTGTGGATGTTTTGACAACCGAGAAATCACCAAGCTGAGATTTGTCTAAATGGCTGGACAAGGAAAACCACGTCGCAATCTCGAACATATCGTGTTCAGCCTGTGCAATAACAGATTGATAATCTTGTTCTATTTGCTCAATGCGTCTTTTAGCCAGATTGCTAGATAAGTCAGTCATATCCCCACTTATACCCAAATCAGGATAGTGGACGGATGCCAGTTTCGTATTGTTTGCAATCGTATTGCTGCTTGTTTTGGCTTTGCTTGTTACTAATTTAGACTGCGAGTAGTCATACGCCGTTAACTCAACACTCGCGCCATGGAAAGACATAACAGGAGCCCAAGACTTTATCAGTGGGAGGCTACCGGAAGGGGTTTCCTGCATATCAAATTTGGCGACGTCGGCTTTGTCGAAGGGGGACTGAGCATCCTGAATGACCATTGTATGGTCGCCGGATTCGTGCTCGAAGTAGTAATGAAGGCCCTCTTCGGCAAGCAACCGAGTAACAAAGTCAAAGTCAGACTCATTGTACTGGAGGCAGTATTCTCTTTTTGTGGACGGCAAACTAGAGAGCTTGTACTTTCCTTTGAAGCCTGCGTTGTCGAAGATGTCACTGACGATATCTTTAGTTGACTGAGTTTGATAGACGCGAAATGAGTGAGTATGCGTTAGTAGCCAAAACCAAGGCTTGAGAGTAATTCGGTACTGCATAAATTGCAGGTTAGCGTCTAGGCCCATTTGTTCAATACGAGCAATCACGCCATTGAAAGAACGTTGTAGCTTATTGCTGCCGGACTCGTTGGAGTAACGGTTAATCGTCAGTAATTGACCTAATTGGTCTTTAACACTGAAACTAGAAGAAACGAGTATGGCGGTAATCTCAAAAGGAGTAGACAAAGCTTGAGTTACGGTAAATTCACTTACCGTATGCTCTTGATTTTTATAGTCCTTTGCCGAAATTAAGCTAGCCGACGCTGAATACTTATCAGCCATATAATATCCTTGAAATAATGAGTCTGTTACAAAAAAGACCTTAAAAATTATACTGATACGTACGATATAATTTGTTGGATTTATAAAAAGTAGCAGTAAACTGATCGTAAATAAATCCTACCACTTATTATAAAAGGCTGATTGTGTGTTGAATCGCTGAATGTGTGAGCCTCTCTCAGAATCCAGGATTCTCTTAACGGCTATCAACAACTAACAATTTTGCACTTCTATACGCGAAATCCATGCTTTCGACTTCATTTGGGCGATTGATTATCAAATCGACTGGAGGAAGCACGACAAAAAAGACCAATGGTTCTGGGTGAAGGTACGTCCACCGTAGGTTTGAATCTGACTTCTTATACACT
Source organism: Vibrio sp. B183 (assembly GCF_000740665.1). NCBI lineage: Bacteria > Pseudomonadati > Pseudomonadota > Gammaproteobacteria > Vibrionales > Vibrionaceae > Vibrio > Vibrio sp. B183. The sequence goes on from NZ_JPQB01000006.1 coordinate 128,020, forward strand.
TTCATATTGATAGTAAGAACTAAGCTGTCCTCAGAGAGCTGGCTGTTCTTAAAACGTCCCAATTCATGTACTGCTCCCCAAAGAGAATCGAGTGAGCGCTCGTGAGTACTTTTTAGAAACAACTCTAGCTGTAATTTATCCTCATCGTCATTCAGTGTAGTGCTCAGCCTCTGAGTAAACCGTAGCCCATCCTCGAAGGGTAGGTAATCTAGGTTATTGTCGACAATCTTAGAATCTAGTGGGCATAGTTGCACAGAATCAGCGGGTTGTTTGCTGGCATACAGCTCGCAAGTGAACTGCTTAATGATGGTTTTCAAGCCTTCATGGAATTGCTTATTCTGAATGTCCTTGACTGTCACAGAGGAGCTATTCAGCACTTCAGCAAATATTTTGGCGGCGTTGTTATTAACCTCATCGAGGTCTGCAACGTTGACATATTGATTGGACTTAATAGCGGTTTTGAGAACATTGTTTGATTCGATCACAGTAATGTCTTCGTCAGAATAAACGGTGTCTCTAAGTGCAGGGTAATAGGGTTCTCTCTTAGGTTCCGAGAACATTGAGCACGCTGTTAGGCTCAAACCTAGAGCAACAGCGATTGATGTCTTACCAATTGGAGTCTGCATCCTTGTCATAGATATCCATTGTTACTTCTATACTAACGATACTAATTACATATGAGAGTTAAGTCATTGTTCTTGTGTTGTTCTTGCCGATAGAGCTCACAAACAGAGATGAGAAACGAGTACAGCATTTCGTTAAAGTCAGATATCCCTACCGAGATAACTTATACCTTAGTCTAAATTGTCGACAATTATCTTGATTGTCGACAATTTGATCGGCTATTTTATAGGTATGACATGACAACTGTTGACACATTGAGTTAGACAGGTAAGCGAGCAAAGTATGAATGATGAACTCACGACTCGTATGAAAAGTAGAGCAACAGAGAAAGAAAACACCAAATCAGAAAGCCTGACCGAAATTCTGATTGAAGCAATTGTAGAAGGTAGTTTGGAACCCGGAAGTAAGATCTCTGAGCCTGAGTTGGCGAAAAGATTTGAGGTAAGCCGAGGCCCACTGCGAGAAGCCATCATGCGACTTGAGGGGCTGGGGTTGATTGAACGCATTCCTCATGTCGGAGCACGAGTGATTGCTTTCTCGCCTGAAAAGCTGGTTGAAATCTATGCGGTTAGAGAGGCTTTAGAGGGTATGGCTGCGCGCTTGGCAGCACGTTATATCTCTCAGGAAGAGCTGTTGAGTTTGGAGCTATTGCTTGCCAAGCACTCAAAGCACATCGATGAAGTTGCAGGCGCTTCTTACTTTCATCAGGAAGGCGATTTTGATTTTCACTATCGCATTATTCAGGCGAGTCGCAATAGTAAGTTGATCGCGCTCTTATGTGATGAGCTGTATCACTTGCTGCGTATGTATCGATACCAATCGCCGCGGGCTCAATCCAGACCAAAAGAAGCGCTGAACGAACACAAATTTATCCTTCAAGCGATTCGTAATCGTGATGAAGAGCTGGCCGAAATGTTGATGAGAAGACATATCTCAGGCAGCAGACGGTTAATAGAGCAACAAATTTTACTTGCTGAAAATGACTAGAAGGAAACTGTCATGAGTTTATCTCCAGGGGCGAAATTCAGAGCCGCCGTAGAGCAAAATGATCCTTTGCAGATTGTCGGTACGATTAACCCATACTGCGCCATGATGGCGAAAAACATAGGCCACCAAGCCATCTATTTATCAGGTGGCGGCATTGCCAACGCATCTTACGGTCTCCCTGATTTGGGAATTACGACCCTCAATGACGTCTTGGTCGATGTTGACCGCATTACTAACGCATGTGATCTGCCTTTATTGGTGGATATCGACACTGGGTTTGGTGGTGCATTTAATATTGGTCGCACGATTAAAGCGATGGAAAAAGCCGGTGCTGCCGCTGTTCATGTGGAAGATCAAGTCGCTCAGAAACGTTGTGGTCACAGACCAAACAAAGCCATTGTCAGTCAACAGGAAATGGTTGATCGAGTTAAAGCCGCGGTAGATGCACGCAATAACGAGAGTTTCGTCATCATGGCTCGCACTGATGCGCTTGCAGTTGAAGGAATGGATAGCGCCATTGAACGAGCGATTGCCTGTGTCGAAGCTGGCGCGGACATGATCTTCCCAGAGGCGATGAACAAATTAGAGCAGTATTCACAGTTCTCTGAAGCACTAAAGCAAGCGACCGGAAAACACGTGCCTATATTGGCGAACATTACCGAATTTGGCCAAACGCCATTGTACGGTGGTGAAGAGTTAGCCAAATCAAATGTTGATATGGTGCTGTATCCACTAAGTGCTTTCAGAGCAATGAATAAAGCCGCAGAAATGGTTTATGCCCACCTGTTGAAAGAGGGAAATCAAGAAGCACTGCTTGATTCGATGCAGACGCGTAAAGAGCTCTATGCGCACCTCAAATACCACGATTACGAAGATAAATTAGATCAGCTGTTTTCAGAAGGAAAATAGCGAACAGAAACAAACGGAAGCTCAAGAAAAGTATCGGAAAACTTTTATTTCAATAACGTGAAACTTGTCCGAACAGAAATGCTCCATTCAGAGGGCAGAGCGGACAGAAAAGGAGTTCAACATGCCTACTAAAGAGATAGGTGGTGCAGGCCTACGAGGTCAAAGCGCCGGAAGCACTGCATTATGCACCGTTGGTAAAACAGGTACAGGTCTGACGTATCGAGGTTACGATATCACTGATCTAGCCAATAACGCGCAGTTTGAAGAAGTAGCTCATCTACTGTTACGTGGTCACTTACCGACGCAGCAGGAGCTGGATGCATACAAAACGCGTCTGATTGGCTTACGCGGCTTACCTTCTGAGCTAAAGCAAGCTTTGGAACTGGTTCCAGCAAGCGCTCACCCTATGGATGTGATGCGAACAGGTTGCTCGGTTCTTGGCAACCTTGAACAGGAAATGGATTTTTCTGAGCAACAAGATGCGACGGAACGAATGTTGGCGCTGTTCCCAGCAATCATTTGTTACTGGTACCGCTTCAGTCATGATGGCGTTCGAATTGATACCGAAGACCAGTCTCAAGATTGTATTGGAGGTTATTTTCTTAAAATGCTTACGGACAAAGATCCGAGTGAACTGCATAAACAGGTTATGCATTGCTCGCTGATTCTCTATGCGGAGCACGAGTTTAACGCTTCAACGTTTGCGGCTCGTGTGTGTGCCTCGACGCTGTCGGATATCCATTCTTGTATTACGGCTGCCATTGGTACTTTGCGTGGTCCACTCCATGGTGGAGCAAACGAAGCTGCGATGGAAATGATCGAAAACTGGCAGACGCCTGATGAGGCAGAAACCAACATCATGCAGATGCTAGCCAATAAAGACAAAATTATGGGCTTTGGCCATGCTATCTATCGTGAAAGTGACCCTCGAAATGCATTAATCAAACGTTGGTCGAAAGAGCTCTCAGATAAAGTGGGCGATACACACCTTTATGCAGTCTCTGAGCGAGTCGAATCGGTGATGAAACGTGAAAAGGGTTTGTTCTGTAACGCAGATTTCTTCCACGCTTCGGCGTACCACTTCATGGACATTCCAACCAAGCTGTTTACACCTATCTTCGTCATGAGCCGTCTGACAGGCTGGGCTGCGCACGTTTATGAGCAGCGTGTTAACAACCGCATTATTCGCCCAAGTGCGGATTACACAGGTCCTGAGCATCAGGATTGGGTTCCTATCGAAAAGAGGTAACACCCAGTTACCCAAGAGTCTCCTTACCAGCAAGTAGGGAGGCTCGGATACACGAATGTTATCTGAATGGAAGCAATGATATGAGTAGTACAGTGAATTCAAAATATCGTAAGCCGCTTCCGGGATCTGATCTTGATTTTTTCGATGCCCGAGAAGCAGTCAATGATATTACGCCAGGAGCTTATGAGACTCTCCCATACACTTCGCGAGTTCTTGCCGAACAATTAGTGCGACGATGTGATCCTGAGTCGCTCACGGCCTCTCTTAAACAACTGATTGATCGCAAACGCGATTTAGACTTTCCTTGGTACCCAGCACGCGTAGTTTGTCACGATATTTTGGGGCAAACCGCTTTGGTTGATTTAGCCGGTTTACGTGATGCAATTGCAGACCAAGGAGGTGAACCCGCTAAAGTGAACCCTGTGGTAGAAACTCAGCTGATCGTCGACCACTCTCTGGCGGTGGAGCATGCGGGTTTTGAATCTGATGCATTCGAGAAAAACCGTGCGATCGAAGAGCGTCGTAATGAAGACCGTTTCCATTTTATCGAGTGGTGTAAAACGGCGTTCGAAAACGTCAGTGTTATTCCTGCAGGTAACGGCATTATGCATCAGATTAATCTGGAAAAAATGTCACCTGTAGTGCAAGCCAAGCAAGGTATTGCTTACCCAGACACCTGTGTCGGAACTGACAGTCATACCCCGCATGTGGACGCATTAGGCGTTATTGCCATTGGTGTTGGCGGGCTTGAAGCTGAAACAGTAATGTTAGGCCGACCATCAATGATGCGCCTACCGGATATTGTGGGTGTTAAGCTCACCGGTAAACGCCAGCCCGGTATTACGGCAACGGATATCGTTCTAGCTATCACTGAGTTCTTACGAAATGAGCGTGTTGTCTCATCGTACCTTGAGTTCTTTGGCGAAGGTGCCAGTGACCTGACAATTGGTGATCGCGCAACCATCTCCAATATGACGCCTGAATACGGTGCGACAGCAGGCATGTTCTACATTGATGAACAAACGCTTACCTACCTAAAATTGACGGGACGAGATGAGCAACAAGTTGAACTAGTTGAGAACTACGCCAAGCAATCAGGCCTTTGGGCTGATGATTTAGATACGGCGCAATACGAACGAGTGCTTGAGTTTGACTTGTCTGCAGTGACACGCAATATGGCCGGCCCTTCGAATCCACATCGCCGCTTACCAACGTCAGAGCTAGCTTCACAGGGTATTGCAGGCCAGTGGCAAGAGAATGAAGGTCAACTGCCCGATGGTGCGGTGATCATTGCTGCGATCACTTCCTGTACTAACACCAGTAACCCAAGAAATGTTGTCGCTGCTGGTTTGGTTGCCAAGAAAGCCAACCAATTGGGCCTTGTACGTAAACCATGGGTGAAGTCGTCTTTCGCTCCGGGTTCAAAAGTCGCTAAGTTGTATCTTGAAGAAGCAGGTTTGCTTGAAGAGATGGAAAAACTAGGCTTTGGTATCGTCGCGTATGCGTGTACGACATGTAACGGGATGAGTGGTGCGTTAGACCCTGAGATTCAGCAAGAAATCATTGATCGAGATTTGTATTCGACGGCGGTACTTTCTGGTAACCGCAACTTCGACGGGCGTATCCATCCTTACGCGAAACAAGCGTTTTTAGCGTCACCGCCTTTGGTTGTCGCTTATGCGTTGGCAGGAACGATTCGCTTCGATATCGAGCGAGACGCTTTGGGTACAGACGCTGAGGGCAAGCCTATCTACCTAAATGACCTTTGGCCAACTGACGAAGAAATTGACGCGGTAGTGGGTAAGTACGTTAGACCTGAGCAGTTTAATCAAGTTTATATTCAAATGTTTAAGCTTGATGATGAACAAAGCAGCAGTAATCCTTTATACGATTGGCGGCTGCAAAGTACATACATTCGCAGACCTCCTTATTGGGAAGGTGCTTTGGCGGGTGAAAGAACACTGTCTTCAATGAGGCCTCTAGCAATTCTCGGTGACAATATTACAACCGATCATTTGTCTCCATCTAACGCTATTCTTGCATCCAGCGCTGCAGGTGAGTACCTAGCGAAAATGGGAGTTCCTGAAGAAGACTTTAACTCCTACGCGACTCACCGTGGAGACCACCTTACAGCGCAGCGTGCGACCTTTGCGAATCCTAAGTTGTTTAACGAAATGGTTAGAGAAGAAGGCGAAGTTGTTCAAGGTTCTCTGGCTCGTATTGAGCCTGAAGGAAAGGTCACGCGTATGTGGGAAGCTATCGAAACCTACATGAACCGAAAACAACCCCTCATTGTTGTTGCTGGAGCCGATTATGGTCAGGGCTCATCTCGTGACTGGGCGGCAAAAGGTGTTCGCTTAGCAGGCGTCGAAGCTATCGTTGCCGAAGGTTTTGAGCGTATCCACAGAACCAATCTTGTGGGCATGGGCGTACTTCCTTTGCAATTTAAAGAAGGAGTTAATCGCCAGTCACTGATGCTTGATGGCACAGAACTTTATGACGTGATTGGTGAGATTAGGCCGGGGACTGACCTTGCATTAGTTGTCACACGCCAAAATGGTGAGAAGCTGGACGTGCCAGTCACGTGTCGACTTGATACCGCCGACGAAGTATCTGTTTACAACGCGGGTGGTGTATTGCAACGCTTTGCCCAGGACTTTCTGGCTCAGTAAGGAGTGATTATGAATAACATTAGACCGAGCCAGATAAAAGTCGCCGCGACCTATATGCGAGGCGGTACGAGTAAAGGTGTGTTCTTTAATCTATCTGATTTACCCGAGATGGCGCAAAAACCGGGAAAGGCCCGCGATGAGTTGCTGCTAAGAGTCATTGGTAGCCCAGATCCCTATGCCAAACAAATCGACGGTATGGGAGGGGCGACTTCAAGTACAAGCAAAACCGTTATTGTTTCACCGAGCAGTCAGCCAGATCACGATGTAGATTACCTGTTTGGGCAAGTTTCTATTGATAAACCTTTTGTTGATTGGAGCGGAAATTGTGGAAACCTATCGGCGGCGGTTGGCCCGTTTGCGATTCATGCCGGGCTAATCCCTGCAGAGCGTATACCGGAAAATGGTGTGGTTGCTGTGAAAGTGTGGCAGGCCAATATTGGAAAAACGATTGTCATTCACGTACCTATCCGCAATGGACTTGTTCAAGAAACTGGAGACTTTGAGCTAGACGGGGTGACTTTTCCTGCGGCTGAAATTCAAGTGGATTTCATGCACCCTGCTGCGGGTGATGGAAGTATGTTCCCAACGGGAAATTTAGTCGATGATCTTGAAGTACCTGAGGTTGGTACATTTAACGCTACTTTGATTAATGCTGGTATCCCAACAATTTTTATTGATGCCGATGCCCTTGGTTACTCTGGTACTGAGCTTCAACAAGATATCAATAGTGATGAGTTGGCATTAGCACGATTTGAAAGAATACGAGCTTACGGCGCACTAAAAATGGGGCTTATCGATAAGGTCGAAGAAGCTGAATCTCGCCAACATACCCCTAAGGTGGCTTTTGTCAGCAAAGCGAAGAGTTATCAAGCCTCAAGCGGAAAACAAGTTGATGAAAATGACGTAGATCTGCTTGTGAGAGCTTTATCTATGGGCCAGTTACATCACGCAATGATGGGAACAGCTGCAGTTGCCATTGCTTCAGCTTCGTGTGTGCCGGGGACATTAGTCAATTTGGCCGCTGGAGGCGGTGATAAGCATTCAGTGACTTTTGGGCATCCGTCCGGAACGCTAAAAGTAGGCGCTAGGGCCACTCAGTCAAACCAAGGCTGGGTAGTAGAAAAAGCCGCAATGAGCCGAAGCGCTCGTATTTTGATGGAGGGCTTTGTGCGTGTTCCCTCCAATGTCTTTGAAGAATAAATCTCGTCGGTAACAAACCCGATGTAAGTAATGTCAGGACATACTGGAGGAAGCATTATGTCTGCATATCAGAAAGAATACCTTTGGGCACAGGAAAACCCACAGCAATTTTGGAAAGCGCAAGCCGAGCAATTGGACTGGTTTGAGCAACCTAAGACCATTTTGCAAAAGGATGAAAACGGTATTGAACGTTGGTTCCCTGATGGTGTGCTTAACACTTGTTGGCTTGCACTCGATTACCACTGTGAACAAGGAAGAGGAGAGACAACAGCTTTGATCTATGACTCTCCTGTCACCGGTAACAAGCAAAAGTACACATACAAAGAGCTCAGAGACCAGGTCGCTAAGATCGCAGGGATGCTAGCAGAGCAAGGAGTGGAGAAAGGCGATCGGGTTGTTATCTACATGCCAATGATTCCAGAAGCCGCAATGGCGATGTTGGCATGTGCACGATTAGGGGCCATTCATTCTGTGGTATTTGGGGGCTTTGCCCCAAACGAGCTTGCGGTACGGATAGAAGATGCTGAGCCAAAAGTTATCATGACAGCGTCTTGTGGTATCGAGATCAATAAAGTCATCCCTTATAAACCTATGGTTGATAAAGCAGTTATGGATAGCCGTTGGAAACCAGAAAAGGTTTTGGTATTACAACGCCCACAGTGTGAGGCTGAATTAAGTCAGGCGCGAGACGTGGATTGGATGCAAGCGTATAACAATGCTTTACCTCACGCGTGCGTACCGATTCTGGCCACTGACCCTCTCTATATTCTTTACACCTCAGGAACAACCGGAAAACCGAAAGGAGTCGTGCGTGACAACGGAGGTCACGCTGTCGCGATGAAGTACTCAATGAGTGCCATTTACAACGTTCCTCAGGATGGTGTTTATTGGGCGGCTTCTGATGTGGGTTGGGTAGTCGGGCATTCTTATATCGTCTATGCGCCGCTCATTCATGGCTGCACAACGATTTTGTTTGAAGGCAAGCCCGTGAGAACGCCAAACCCAGGCGCCTTTTGGCGCGTGTGTGAAGAGTATAAGGTCGATGTATTGTTCTCTGCGCCAACTGCTTTTCGTGCCATCAAGAAAGAAGACCCAGACGGTGAGTACCTCAAGCAATATGACCTGTCGAATCTAAAAACCATCTTTATGGCGGGGGAACGTTTAGACCCTCCAACCTTGGAGTGGGTAGAAAGTAAAACCGTCAAACCGGTTGTAGACCATTGGTGGCAAACGGAGACAGGTTGGGCAATTGCGGGTAACCCAACGGGGATTGAGTTGATGCCTATTAAAGCAGGTTCAGCGACTAAACCCATCCCCGGTTATCTGGTTGAAATATTGGATGAGCTAGGTGAGCCTGTCGCGCCGAATAAACAAGGTTTTGTTGCGTTGAAACGCCCATTACCACCCAGCTGTTTACCTACCGTGTGGCGCAACCACGACCGATTCGAATCGGGATATCTGAGCCAGTTCCCAGGCTACTATGTGTCAGGTGATGGTGGTTACCTAGACGAAGACGGCTACTTATTTATTATGGGCCGTATCGATGATGTGATTAATGTCGCCGGACATCGATTGTCGACCGGCGAAATGGAAGAAATTGTTGGTGGCCATCCGGCTATCGCGGAATGTGCGGTTGTTGGTGTGCATGATGACTTAAAAGGTCAGCTACCATTAGGGTTTGTGGTGCTAAAAGACGGTGTCAAAGTCGATGACTTACAGCTTGAAGGTGAGCTCGTGGGCAAGGTACGCGATGAAATAGGTGCAGTTGCCTGCTTTAAGCATGCGCTGGTCGTTGAGCGTTTACCGAAAACACGTTCGGGCAAAATACTTCGCAAGACCATTCGACAAATAGCCGATGGTGAAAAGTATACTGTTCCTTCAACCATCGATGATCCGACGAGTCTAGAAGAAATTCAGAAAGCCCTCGAATCATAGTTGAGACGCCGTTCCATAATAATTAATTAGCCCCTTCTTTAAGGGGCTTTTTTGTTGATAAATTTTTATGTTCGACTCACACTGTGGTTTTATTTGCGACATCAAAATAAATATGCACAAATTAGAAATTAGAGTCGCTCAAGCGCAGGACTTAGAATCGCTCAATGACATGATGTTCAGGCTGCACGACGAACATCATCAGCAATGCTCTGAACACTTTAAAACTGCGGAAGATATAGAGCAGGAAAAGAGCATCGCTCGATACTTAGATGACCCAGAATGTATTGTACTAATTGCTTTTGAAGATCAACGGATTGTTGGTTTTGTATCTGGCCATTTTTGCGAGCTGATTTCCAGCGTGAGTAAGCCTGTGCAAATGGGAAGTATCGATGAACTTTATGTCCTTCCAGAGTGTCGTAAGTCGGGCATTGCAAAACAATTATGCAAGTCGATTGAACAGCGTTTTGATGATTATGGCGTAAAGCAGATATTTGTTGAGGTATGGAATTTCAACAGCAATGCGCTGGATTTTTATAAAGAACTGGGTTTCGAACATCACATCCATTGGCTCCGCAAACCAGTGGGTTAAACAAGAAGTAATAAATGACCATTTTTAAGCAGTTGGATCGAGTGTTTCTGTTTTTTACACTCACATTTTTCTCATCTTTGCTTTTCGCTGAGCAAAAACAGCCAGAAATAGAAGGTGCCGCCTGTGTCATCAGAGCAGATGATAAACTGGTGCTTGTTAATGAAATTTTGACTGGCAAGTCATGGTTGCCTGCAGGCAATGTGAAACGAGGCGAAAAGCCAGAATCAGCCGCACAGCGCGAAACTTGGGAAGAAACCGGGCTGGTTGTTTCAATCAATAAAGTTCTGGGTCAGAGAAACAACACGATTTATTACGATTGTATCTCTGATTCTGAAATTGTGGCATTTCACATTGACGATTCATTTGATGCACACCAGTTACCAATATGGTTTGCACCGCATTATGGTGTTGAAATTTCATCGGCAATGCTAATCTCGCCAGAGATGATCAATGCTCAGGAATATCGATTCCCAGAACAACTCAAACGGATTGCAGGGTATTTTGAGCAAGCAACCCCTCAACCTGTTCGATATGTGGATAACTTGGTTGAATCTGCGCCTACCTTTAATCAAATGGAGTTGGCTTGGTTAAATGAGTTCCGTTTGTTGCTAGATAAGCTACCGACTCATGCCGAAGCCATTATTGAAGAGCTGTTTAAGTTAAGCCTTCAACTTAACCATCCCATCATTCTGTTGGTTCTCTTCCCTTATCTTTATTGGCGGTTTGGGCGAGATTTTAGCTATAAAGTGTTTTTCGCCGTAACAATTACGTCATTGATTGTTTTACTTGCGAAACAAGGATTTCAACTCCCTCCACCACAGGTCTATCTTGCGAACAAGGCTTTGCCACAATTCTCAGGTTACAGCTTACCGAGTTTACCGTTTGCAGTATGGATGTGCGTGATCACCTTGCTAATCAATAAAATGAGAGAAAATGGGGCAGACTATCTTGCAGGTACCAGCGTGGGATTGATGACTTGGCTAGCTATTTCTAGTTTTTACACTGGGACGCACTTTATCGTCGATATGCTAAGTGGTTTGTTGATTGGTGGTCTGTGTGCCTGGCATCTGATCCGTTTGGATAACAAACGTGATGTAGAGCTAATGACATTGATACAGTCGAAAGCACTTTGGTTTGTGTTGATTGCTGCTGGCTTGGTGATGGTCTCTGTGTGGCCAATTCCGGTATTTGGTATTTGGTTAGGGATAATCGGCACGGCGTTAGGCGTGATTTACACAGCTGACGAAAATGAAAAGAGAATCACAGCAGAACTGATTATTCCAATTACCATCTCTATGGTCGCGATATATTGGTTGTTTGAGTACAGTGAAGTGTTTGTTTCTAGAAGTAGCGTTTTGTCGTTCGGATTAGACGCCGTTCGTTACCCAGTGCTTATGATTCTGTTCGTAGTCAGCGTTAGGAAATTTGCAAAAGCTGCCTAATGGCAGCTTTTATTGCTAACGCATAAGTATCATTGATTCAGTACATACTGCTCGATGACCAATGCAACGCCGTCATCATTATTGCTGGTGGTAATGTAATCAGCAATCGCTTTGGTTTGTTCCATCGCATTTTCCATTGCGACTCCAAGCCCCGCATAGCGAATCATATGGTGATCGTTTTCCGCGTCTCCCATACAAATCACTTCGTCAGCGTGGATACCAAGGTAGTCTGCAATCGCTTTGACCCCCACGCCCTTATTACTCTCAAGGTTGAGAAATTCTAGAAAGAACGGGGCGCTTTGTACAATGGTGAATTCCTGATGAAGTACATCTGGAATGGCTTTCGCTGCTTGCGTCAGTTTTGATGGTTCACCGACGATCATGGCTTTGATGATAGGGTGGTCGTCCTCCAATGAATCGAACGCCATTTCCGTAATCGGCACTTGGTTAATGTCCGATTCCAAGGTAGTAAACTCGTTATTCTCGGGTGTAATTAAGCCGTGCTCAGTACTGAATGCATGACAGTACAATCCTAGCTCTTTAGCGAGTTTCGCCACTTGTTTCGCACGTCGACCATCAATGTAGGCTTGATGAATCACTTTTCCAGAGCCAATTTCTTTCACTGTACTTCCGTTGTAGAACACCACAAATTCATTGTGTCCGTCTATGCCTAGTTCTGTCAGTTTCTCTTGCATACCTGCGAGGGGGCGGCCTGAAGCAAGAACGATTTTGACTCCCTGAGCTCGCGCTTTTTCTATGGCGGTTTTTGTTCTTTCTGAAATGGACTTGTCGCTGGTTAGCAAAGTGCCATCCATATCCAAAGCAATCAGCTTGTACATATACTTACCTAAAAGTTTTAAAGTTATCACTAAAGAAAGAAGCAGATTAAATGAGTGAATCGGAATGATCAATTTCTGATTTAGTTGACCTTCGCAGTGCAGTCATTTATGGTCTCGTTCCTGCTAAATATTGATGATGAGTTAGGCTGAGACAAAGTTGTACAAATTAAACGAAATGTTCGAAACCATTCAGGGCGAAGGTGTCTTTACTGGCGTTCCTTCGGTGTTTGTTCGTCTGCAGATATGTCCGGTAGGATGTGCTTGGTGTGATACGAAACAAACCTGGGATGCGACACCTCAAGACGAACGCCCGTTAGCGGAAGTGCTCGCGAAAACGGGAGACTCACCAACATGGTGTAGTGTGTCTGGAGATGACATTATCGAGCAGTATCGTCAACAAGGTTATCAGGCTAAGCATATTGTTATTACTGGCGGCGAGCCATGCTTTTACGATTTGCGTCCGCTGACAGAAGCATTCGAAGCGATTGGATGTCGTTGCCAAATTGAAACCAGTGGTACATCACCAGTTCTTGCGAGTGAAAATACTTGGGTGACAGTGTCACCAAAGGTGGCAATGAAAGGTAAACTGCCTGTTCTGGACTGTGCTTTACTTCGAGCAAATGAGATTAAACATCCAGTGGCGACCGATAAAGACATTGAGCAACTCGATGCTTTGATTGAGCGCGCAGGCGTGCCTGAGAGCACGACTATTGCCCTACAGCCGATCAGCCAGAAGCCACGCGCCACTCAACTATGTATTGATACTTGTATTGCGCGTAACTGGAGACTCTCTATCCAGACACACAAGTATCTAAGTATTGCGTAAGGGAAACGAAATGAAAAAAGCAGTTGTAGTATTTAGTGGTGGTCAAGATTCCACTACATGTCTCGTGCAGGCACTTAAGAATTTTGATGAAGTACATGCGATCACTTTCGATTACGGTCAGCGCCACAAGCTGGAAATTGAGGTGGCTCAAGGCCTTGCAAAAGAGCTAGGCGTTAAAGCGCATAAAGTGATGGATGTGGGCTTGCTGAACGAACTCGCCATTAGCTCATTGACTCGTGATGACATTCCGGTCTCACATGAGCTGCAGGAAAATGGTCTACCTAACTCATTCGTCCCTGGCCGTAACATTCTTTTTCTGACTCTAGCGGGTATTTACGCGTATCAAATTGGTGCTCAGGCTGTGATTACTGGCGTGTGTGAGACGGACTTCTCAGGCTATCCTGATTGCCGCAATGATTTCGTTAAAGCGATGAACAGTGCCTTGGTTCAAGGTATGGATCGCAATCTAGACATTGTTACGCCGCTGATGTGTCTAAATAAGGCGGAAACTTGGGCTCTGGCTGACCAATACGATGCACTGCAGTTGGTGAGAGAAAAAACACTGACGTGTTACAACGGCGTTATCGGTGATGGTTGTGGAGATTGCCCAGCGTGTGATTTAAGAAAAGAGGGTTTGAATGATTACATCGACAATCGAGAAGCTGTTATGGCCTCGTTAGTCAGCAAGCAAAGTAGTGAAGCGTAAAGTTTCTCTAAGATCGCTAATACAAAAACGCCCTCAAATGAGGGCGTTTTTCTAATCAGGAGTTATTAATCCAGATACATTTTCGCGAGCTCAGATGGCTCAAGCTCTTTGCCTTCTAGCTGTGCATTCCAGTTTGTTCCAACTAGAACACCATCTTCTGCTAGTGTTAGTAGCCAGTCTTCAACGAAGATATCTAGTGGAATTTCCAAAACTTCAAAATCTGACCACTCTTCCACGTTATGTGCTTGAGCGTCTTCTTTAGAAGACCAGAATGGCATGACTTCGCTGTTTTCAAATTCCGTAGAGTCGCAAGACAGCCAACCTTCTTCATTGCGAAGGCCCCAAACCAAGCTATTTGCTTTGGTTTCAGATACGAATAGCTCTAGGTTAGCTTGAATATCAGCAGTTAATTTGCTCATAGGATTTATCTCATAAGTAGAATCGCGGTTAGGGTAACACTCTTACTATGAAAGCTAAATAAAAATGGGCACATTGAGTGCCCATTCGATATGTATGAGTGGCACTTTAACGGGATTTCTTGGTGAAAATCGTCCATTCCTTTTTAAAGTTGCCTTTGTGTCCTACTACAGTCGCGACTACTTTACGGTTTTTAGCGTGAGTGATTTCATCGTCACCCAAATCATCTAGATTAGTATCTCCGAAACCGACGATCTTAATCCTTGTATGACTTACGCCGTTATTAATCAAGGCTGACTCGACTTCCTGTGCGCGCTCTTTGGAAAGCTCCATATTGTGGGTACGGTTGCCAACTTTACTCGCATACCCTTGTAGTTCGATAAACGTTGATGGGTATACCTCTAAGAAATCGGCCATTTCTCGGATTTGAGTTAGGAATACAGGTTGAATGTCACTTGAGTCATTTTCGAACAAAATGTGAAGATCCATTTCTTCTTCTGACTTAACGTATGTACCACACCCATCGTTATCAATGTTGGCACCGAGTGGAGTATCTGGGCACAAATCTCGTGCGTTGATAACACCATCTTTATCATCGTCATATAGATCTGACAGTTGATTGGCTACGGGAGTTTCACGATAGCTGTAGATATCTTCAGCATATGTAGCTGCTGAAAATGCCAGAGCGATGACTGTTGTATATATAGTCGACTTGTTCATATTAGTACTCAACCGCTTGGTTCCAATCTTTTGGAGTATCAACACGAAGTGCTGCCAGCAATCCGCCCGTTGCATTCATAACACGATACTTCGCGTATTGCTCATCGTATTTAGCATCTAAATAATCCTTACGTGCCTCAAACAACTCGTTTTCGGTGTTAAGGAGATCAAGAAGGGTACGTTTACCGAGTTTGTACTGTTTCTCGTAAGCGATAACTGTATCGGATGCCGAGTCTACGTGGTCAGCAAGAAACTCTTTTTGTTGTAAAGTAAGGTCTAGAGCGCTCCATGATAGACGCAAGCCTTCTTCAAGGCTGCGGAATGTGCGGTCGCGGAAGTCTTTAGCTTTGTTCAGTTGATACGCTGCACTTTCGGTACGGTCAGAATCTGCACCGCCGTTATACAAGTTGTAACGCATACGCAGCATTGCCGAAGACTCATTGCTACTGCCGCGTATACCTCCAGCATCATCACGCCAAATCTGGTTGGCTTCAATGGACAGCGTTGGGTAGTTTACCCCCTTCGTCTGTTCATATTGGAATCGAGCGGAGTCTACGTCTGCTTGTGCAACTTTAATCACTGGATGGTTTTTAATTGCAAGGTCAAGCGCTTCATCTACAGAAAAGGGAATCGCATTTTCATCGGCTCTTGGGAAAATGAGCCCTTGTGGAGCTTGGCCGACAATTCTTTTGAACTGAGTATGGACATCATAAAGATTGTTCTGCGCTGCAAGTAGATTACCGTGAGCTTTAGCCAAACGTGCTTCAACTTGCGATAAGTCGGCTGTTGAACCTATTCCTGACTCTACGCGCTTTTTGATGTCGTTATAGATTTCTTTATGGACTGCTAAGTTGCTTTCTGAAAGCGCCAGCACTTCATAAGCCTTGGTTGCATCTAGGTAAATATTTGTTACTTCAAGAGCGATGTCTTGTGAATCTGCGAGTAACTGGAATCGCACGGATTCCGCGTCAGCCGCGGTTCTATCCATGTCATTCAGAGTTGCTGAACCATCCCATATGAGCTGTGTCAGGCTTAATGTTGCTTCTTTCCTGGTAAGTTCATTTTCTGTTCCGGACGCTAAGTCGACTTGTTCGTAACCGACACCAGCATCGAGATCAATTGAAGGTAAGTATGCACCCGACGAAGCTTCCGCATCGTAAAGTTTGCTCATGTACTCATTGTAAGAGGCTTTAACATTTGGGTTGCTGGCTATTGTAAGAGCGACAGCTTGTTCTAAAGTTTGGCTTTGTACTGGGAATGCGAGCACAGTAGCGATGCTCAAAAGTTTAATCCGGTTCCGTTTCACTATGGGGACTCCTCGGGTACATCTTAGCGAGGGATATTACTCAATTGTTTGGTCTCATTTGTGAGAATTATCCATCTGTGACGTCAATAAAATAACACTATCTGAGAATGATGACTAACATCATTTTAGATATTGCTAACTCGGTTCGTTAACAGATTGTATTTCACAGATTATGACCAGTAAGACTGAAGCTCTGAATTACATCACAAATAAGTGCACGTAAAATATGATCTTAATCCAAATTATTCGCTCTTTATTATGCGTGTGGTTTAGTAGATATTGTTAACACTACGGACAAAAATGGTTTTGTTTAAAAAGTGGTAGATGCTAATTTATGCAGCATATGAATATGTCTTGTTTTTTTGCGTGTCACAACTTTGACATACAACCAGTAGTAAGGGATAGAGGTTCATCATGAGTGTTAGTGCTAACGTGATAATGGGCAATTTAACTAGTGGTCAGGCCTTGGTTATAGATCAACTAGGAAACATAAGAGTTCTCTCCAAAGGCGAATTGGCTAAGCCGGGTGAAGTCATTATGTCTATGGAAGAGTTGAACCCTGACTTAGCCAAGATGAAGATTGATGTAGTAGACCAAGACTCCTTATTACAGGACGTGACAGGCGAGATAGATGACATCATCGCTGCATTGGAAGAGGGCCAAGACCCAACCCAGCTTGGCGAGGACTTTGCAACTGCTGCTGGTGGGCAAACAGGCTCCAGTCTTACCACAATTGGAACCATCGTCAGGACTGGTGACGAAACCATTGCTAATACCGATTTTAATACTCAAGGCTTTGAAAGTCTGGGTATCTCTAGAACTCAGAGCTTAACGCTTTTAGACCAATATCAATCCATTCAGCAAGCTCCAACTTTTGCTACTTCAAATAGCAGCCCTCTTGCCGATGACGTATCTGTAACGACGAATGAAGATACGTCGATAAGTGGGCAGGTGAGCGCGACAGATCCAAACCCAGATGACTCCCTTACTTTTTCTATCTCTTCATCCCCTGAAAACGGGATAGTTACAATCAACCCTGTTACCGGGTTGTGGCAGTACACCCCCAATGAAAATTACGACGGCTCCGATTCGTTTGAGGTAACGGTGGATGACGGAAATGGAGGAACGGATACTGTTGTCGTTAATGTTGATGTCACCCCGATTCCGGCTATATCTGTTTCAGGAGATGCTCAGGTAGATGAAGGTAGCGATGCGACCTACACCGTAAACTTTGATAAAGCATCAAATCAACCCACAACTTTAAAACTGACTTTGTCTTTGGGCTCTGCTGAAGGTGAAGACTTGTCAGGGATGAGTGTTGAAGTATTAAGTTCCTCTAGCGACTCAGGCTCATCGCAACGCATTGTTCTTGTCGTAGGAGCTGATGGAACGGTTGAAGTGCCAGCGGGTGTTACGTCACTCCGTGTGACGGTCAACACTACTCAGGACACTACATTTGAAGGTTCAGAAGAATACCAACTCAATGTCGAGCCTGTATTCGGTTTAGTTGGAGATGGTGCTGGCAACAGGAGTGCAAGCACCGCAATCTTGGATAACACCGATAATGACTCTGATCTGCCTCAATTAACGGTCAGTAACGAATCTTCGTTTGAAGACAACACTGCCGTTTTTGATATCGCTCTGTCAAACGATGTCGATGGTGATGTTACCTATAACTTCACTTTAAATCTCGATGGTGAAACTGCTGAGGTTGCTGACTTTGCCGAAAACCCTATCAGTGTCACTTATCAGATAGCGGGTGTTACTCAAACTGCTACCGCAAACCAAGATGGCAGTTACACCATTCCGGGCAACGCAACCAACATCCAAGTCTCGGTTGAAACCGCAAATGACGAGATTTTCGAAGGAAGTGAAAGCTTTACGTTGGATGCTAATGCGAGTGCTACTGTGGGTGGTGAAAGCTTTAACCTGAGTGAGTCCGGGTCAGGCACGATCAGTGATGAACAACAGGGAGGAGGCAACGCGGATACTCCATCCTTGTCAGTGAGCTCTGAAGCTGTCGTTGAAGGCAGCACCGCTGTGTTTAATGTTACGCTGTCGAATGTTGTCGATGGTGATGTGATTTATAACTTTGCACCTAGCATAGAAGGTCAATCTGCCGAGATAGCGGACTTTGCAACGAATCCCATCAGTGTCAGCTACCAACTGGATGGCGTCACTCAGCCAACTGAAGCCAATCAGGACGGTACGTACACCATCCCTGGCAATGCAACCAATATTCAAGTCTCAGTTGAAACATTAGATGACGATATTTTTGAAGGCAGCGAAAACTTCAAACTGGATGTTAGCGCGAACGCTACCGTTGGTGATGATAGTTTTAACTTGAATGAATCAGGAACAGGCACAATTACCGATGAACAAGTGGATGGTAGCAATGTAGATACACCAACTCTTACGGTCAGTTCTGAGTCTATTGTAGAAGGCAACACGGCAGTATTTGACGTTGCGTTGTCGAATGATGTTGATGGCGATGTTACCTATAATTTCTCGTTAAATTTCAATGATCAAGCTGCGACTCTTGATGACTTTGCCGTAAATCCGCTTAATGTCAGTTATCAAGTTAATGGGCTGTCGCAGACAGCTGTAGCGAATCAAGATGGCAGCTATACCATTCCCGGTAACGCAACCAATATTCAAGTCTCTGTTGAAACTACGGATGATAGTATTTTTGAGGGCAACGAAAGCTTTACCTTAGATGTCAGTGCAAACGCTTCAACAGGCGGTGAGAGCTTTAATCTCAATGAATCCGGGGCAGGCACGATCAGCGATGAATCCGATCGCCCTGATTTGACTGTCACAGGGGCAGGTACCGTCTCCGAAGGTGAGGTGGCAACCTTCAGTATCAACCTCTCTAATCCTGTTGACCATGCGGTTACCCTCGATTTGCGTGCGAAAACCAACGGCAATGCTAATACCGCCGAAGCGGATGATATTGGCGAGATGCGTGCGTACTACCTCGACGGTGACGACAAAGTCTATCTGGATTTTGATGGCCGTGAGATTTCAGTGCCAGCGGGTGTGCAGGATATCTTTGTTGAAGTCGATACCGTAGATGACAACGCGGCGCCTGTACATGAAGGCAGCGAACGCTTCCAACTTGTAGTACGCGATGTGGATGGCGTGACCACAGACAGCAATGGCAAAGCCAAAGCGGCGGCGTTTATTGACGACAGCGGTAATGGTGCAGGGGATAACCCGGACGATGACCGTCCCGAAATTACCAGCATCTCCAGCCCAACCGTCGATGAAGGCGGTACTGCCGTCTTTGATGTGACGTTGAGCAACCCAAGTGAATTGGCCACTCCTGTCACCATGACGCTGGCCAATGGTACAGCGGAAAGTGACGACTACACCAGCAATCAAATCACCGTTAATTTTGCCGATGGCACCAGCACGGTGGTTAATGTGGTCAATGGTGAGTTCAGTTTTGATGTTCCAGCGGGCAACAGTTCTTACACCGTGTCGGTTGAGACGACGGATGACAACAACGCGCCAGTGTATGAAGGCGATGAAACCTTCACCTTAAGCGGTGCAAGCAGCAGTCAAACAGGTACAGTGAGTGGTGAAGCGACCATCCAAGATGGTGGTGAAGGCAGCGATAACGATCGCCCTGATTTAACTGTGACAGGCGCAGGTACCGTCTCCGAAGGTGAGGTGGCGACCTTCAGTATCAACCTCTCCAACCCTGTTGACCATGCCGTTACCCTTGACCTGCGTGCTAAAACCAACGGCAACGCCAATACCGCGGAAGCGGACGATATTGGTGAGATGCGTGCGTACTATCTCGATGGTGACGACAAAGTCTATCTGGACTTTGATGGTCGTGAGATTTCAGTGCCAGCGGGTGTGCAGGACATCTTTGTTGAAGTTGATACCGTAGATGACAACGCTGCGCCGGTGCACGAAGGCAGCGAACGCTTCCAGCTCGTAGTACGCGATGTGGATGGCGTGACCACAGACAGTAACGGTAAAGCGAAAGCAGCGGCGTTTATTGATGACAGCGGCAATGGTGAGGGGGATAACCCGGACGATGACCGCCCCGAAATTACCAGTATCTCCAGCCCAACCGTCGACGAAGGCGGTACGGCTGTCTTTGATGTCACGCTGAGTAACCCAAGTGAATTGGCCACTCCTGTCACCATGACGCTGGCGAATGGTACAGCGGAAAGTGACGACTACACCAGCAACCAAATCACCGTCAACTTTGCTGATGGCACCAGCACGGTGGTGAATGCGGTTAATGGTGAATTCAGTTTTGATGTCCCAGCGGGCAACAGCTCGTACACTGTTTTGGTTGAGACCACGGATGACAACGATGAGCCTGTGTATGAAGGCGATGAAACCTTCACCTTAAGCGGTGCAAGCAGCAGTCAAACAGGTACAGTGAGTGGTGAAGCGACCATTCAGGATGGTGGTGAAGGCAGCGATAACGATCGCCCTGATTTAACTGTGACAGGCGCAGGTACCGTCTCCGAAGGTGAGGTGGCGACCTTCAGTATCAATCTCTCCAATCCTGTTGACCATGCCGTTACCCTCGATTTGCGTGCCAAAACCAATGGCAATGCCAATACCGCTGAAGCGGACGATATTGGTGAGATGCGTGCGTACTATCTCGATGGCGACGACAAAGTTTATCTGGACTTTGATGGTCGCGAGATTTCGGTGCCAGCCGGTGTGCAGGACATCTTTGTCGAAGTCGACACAGTGGATGACAACGCATCGCCGGTGCACGAAGGCAGTGAACGCTTCCAGCTTGTGGTTCGTGATGTGGATGGCGTGACCACTGACAGCAATGGCAAAGCGAAAGCAGCGGCGTTTATTGACGACAGCGGCAATGGTGCTGGGGATAACCCAGACGACGATCGCCCAGACATTACCGCCATATCCAGCCCGACCGTCGATGAAGGCGGTACGGCGGTGTTTGATGTCACGCTTAGTAACCCGAGTGAATTGGCCACTCCTGTCACCATGACACTGGCGAATGGTACAGCGGAAAGTGACGACTACACCAGCAACCAAATTACCGTCAACTTTGCTGATGGCACTAGCACGGTGGTTAACGCGGTCAATGGTGAGTTCAGTTTTGATGTCCCAGCAGGCAACAGTTCTTACACCGTGTCGGTTGAGATTACTGATGACAACAACGCACCTGTGTACGAAGGCGATGAAACGTTCA
>NZ_JPQB01000007.1:0-274011 GCF_000740665.1 Vibrio sp. B183
CTCGCCTAATGCGAGGCTTGCTTAGATTAGATTTCCTTATGGCTATCTATAAGGCCAAAAACACATTTAGGTGCATAAACGAGTTAGAAAAGTACGTTCGGATGCAGGCCACAAGCTAGCACCAAATGCAGTTATCTTCGGCCAAGTAATAGACGTTGTACTGTTAAAATGTAAACAGGCTAATTTGCGGTTAGTAGCCATCGGGGTTTCGAATTTTTAGGAGTCTCGGTTGGTAAGGCAAATATTCTTTTTGCAAAAGGCTGGATGTAATCCGATTTAATTCCTTGGTAGGGAATTAGATGCGAGTGAAACCCATGTTTCCAACTTTTGGCTTGTAAGCGTGACGTTGAACGCTTTGAGTAGCATGGATAGAGTAACTTAAAAGTATCGGTTGTAATGAACCCCTACTAGCTTGTCGTAACTTTTCTCGATGTTTATACGAATGTCTGCTTTATTGCTGAGGCTGTAGCGTGCGTCCCCGTAAAAAATAAAGTCCCAGCCATTACCATCCCAACCAATTGAAGGAACCACTCTCAGGTGTGTTTTCCAGCTATCAGACCAGCTATAAAGCACCCCTGTCGGAAGTTGAAATTCAGAGTCATCAAAGTAGGTGAAATCGACTTGTCCACCAATCATAGAGTAAGCTGAAAGGCTGCTAAACCGGCGTTCAGCTAGACCTAAGTAACCTTTGAAGTATGGGCGATAACACTCTTCATCGTGGCATTCGCTATGTTCAATTGAGAGAGCCAATTGCCATGCTAAGCGATCGTTTTCAAACAAATCCACATCATTGGTGTTGAGTGAAGCTACATTAAGCAAATCCAGCTTTTTAAGACGGACCTTGTCATCGGTTATGTGCAGCTCAGTGTCCAAAACCGTAAGAGCAGAATCTTTTAGTCGAGCAACATCAATAGACAGAAAATCATAATAAGCACCATAACCCCGCAGACTGACATATCCTTTGTAGCTGTCACTATAACCTGCACCCATACCAAGATTGATGGGTAGCTGAGCTAAATGGGGTGGCTTGGCCTTGCTCTCCGGCCAGTCCACACTAAAGCTATCCAACTGTAGCCTCGCCAGCAACAACTCTCGCTTCTGTTCTTTGTAGTTGTTATTAGCTTCATTTTTTGTGACTAACAACAATTCTGTGTACTCGGTTAATACATCTAGAACCTTGGCTTTTTCATACTCAGAAAAATCACTCGACTGCATAAAAGATTCCAGCTTTGAAATGTCTTTGGCAATGATGAGTGCTCGCTGCCTTTCTGAATTACTTAAGGCGAGGTACTTATTTTGAATACGGCTGTACTTAGACTGACGTTGATTGACCTTTTTCACTAAAGGTTGCCCATGATGCTTAGCATCCGGAAGAGCGTGGAATATATCAATGGGCATGTCCCACGGCTGAATCCCGGTATCTAGGGGCTGATCCAGCACAATACTCAAAATGTCCTTAAACGCAGTAGAGCAGTTGTCGCTAAGGAAGTAATAGTTGAAATCTACATCCTGCAGCTCAAACAGGTGCGCCTGTATTAGCGCCACTTCTTGTTTGGTCAGGCTTAGTTCATATTCCCACAGCTCCCGTTGCTCATTCTCAGCATAATTACCAGTATGAAGATAGTAAGTTGCAGTGGTGTAAGTGGCACTGTAGCCACCAAAAATACCATACAGTACATACTTCACAGGGTTGTCGTCAGGGTGCGCATTCGCGCCAAAGTTGATACCTGTATCGAGTAGTTCGATATCCGTTTGATTGTCGCCCTGGCGGTTAAATTTCATCATCAGGTGACCAAAAAAGGAGGCGGGGTTTCCTAGGTATCCCGTTACATAAACAAGACTGACCGACTCGGTTTTGCTGTGCTGAATCCATTGTTGATAGTCTTCGCAATCTTGTAAAGACAGGGCTAAATCAGCACCGAAGTTGTCCTTAACCCAGATGTAACGGGCAGGGTAGCGGCAGTGTGCCATTGCTGAAGGTGTCATAAAAGCGCTGAGAGTAGCGATCAATTCGGCTTCTGCATCAACGCTGCCGTTTTCGGAAAGGAAAAAGTCTGGGCTGGAGATGGTACTGCTGCCATCTTTAAAGTGCAGCAGTTTGGACCACTGATTTATCTGTTTTTCACTAAGTGAAGCTGACCCCGATGCTGGCCAGGAGGACAGTAGTGTTATAGAGAGCAATATGCCCAAACAAGACGACACGCCAACGCGTATCATCTGTTTGCTAATATGGGCTAAGATGCCGCGCACTGCTGTGAAGCATGTTTTGCCACAATTCGGTAATAGCTGTCAGCCTTCTCATGGTGAGGCATTTCAGCATAGTTATCATTTGCCAGCACTTTTGCAAAATCACTTCGGATTCCCTGACGGACTATCTTTTGCTCTTTTTGTCCGCATTCAAGGATATTCAGCATCGCAAGCATATGCTCACCTTCACCTTGAACCGTTTCTTGTTCAAGTTCCGGGTAGGTTCTGTCGATAAACTGTGCAGCAGCATAAAATGGGCCCGAGCATGAACCTGGGGTTGAATAATAAGAGATAGATGCGGTAGTACCTAAGTCCCACGTAACGTTGGTAGTAACGGCAAGCCAGCCGTTAGCATAGCCGTTGGCAACCCAGTGCCCTAAACCACATCCTTTATAGATGCCATCTAGTGAAGCATTAGCGTGTGGTAGGTAAGCAAAAATGCTTAACAGCAAAGCTAGGATTCTGTATTTCAAAATAAACTCCCTTTATTTAAGCTGGCAAGAGTCGAGCAAATTAAAAATTAATCCGCTTGTTTTTATACTCTAGATGCAAAAAAACAAAAAAGTGAAAAGAAGTTTCCTTTGGGAGTGCTTTACACCTCTGTTTGAGAGTTTATCTACAAAAAGGCACATACCTAGCAGCGTGTCTGTGAACCTGCAGACAAACGACATGTTGAGGTAGACAGTTTAAATGTAAGTAGGCCAATTAGAGTTTAGTGGGTACATGATTTGCAGGAGGGTAGAGGTTTTTCTACAGCTCAAAAACGGTGAAACCCCGATGTTGGTAGCATCGGGGTTTCGAATTTTTAGAAGTCTCGGTTGGTAAGGCCGATATTCTTTATGCAAAAGGTTGGATTTAATCCGATTTAATTCCTTGGTAGGGAATTAGATGCGGATGAAGTCCATGTGCTCAACTTTTGGCTTGTAAGCGTGACGTTGAACGTCTTGTGGCTTAACTTTAACTTCAGCACCGTCGATCACTAGAACGATACCTTCGTAGAACTCAGGCTTGTCCATTTGGTTAACAACGTCGTCGTGGTTGAGAACGATAGATACTGGCGCAGCCTCACCACCGTAAACGATAGCAGGGAATTGACCAGCGTGACGTAGGCGGCGGCTCGCACCTTTACCTAGTTCAGTACGTACTACTGCTTCAAATTTCATAGTATTTACTCTCAAATATGAAAAAAATAACGTCACATTCTGCGATGCGACCTCGCGTGAATGTGGTAAACGCTTTCGAGTAATTGGTAGTAACTCTTCAAGCGAGCGCGGATACTATCACTCTCTCGATTTTCCCGCAATAGAAAACCCGTTTAACTGGCTATCTTTTGAGTAAATATTTTCAGTCGCTTACCGTTGTTTGAGGCAGGCACAAGATACTTACATTTTTACACCTAAACAAGCGGTCAATATGAACCGAATCTGAACATTCTTCTCACGCGTGATTAAGTCTCACCACGGTATTGTTCATATCGTGAATGATAGATTGATTGAGGAGTTCGATATGGGACCAGTAAGTATTGTTGTTATTACCTTGAATGAAGAAAAGCGCATTGGGCGTTTGATGGAAGATTTGAGCAAGCAGACGCATCGTGACTTCGAAGTGATTCTCGTTGATTCAGACAGCGAAGACGCGACTAGAGAAGTGGCGAGCGCATATGAGGCTTCTTTACCTGCATTGACCGTGCATAAGATGGATACTCGTGGTGTGAGCCTAGGGCGTAATACGGGCGCGTCTATGGCAAAGCATGAGCGTTTGTTGTTTCTCGATGCGGATGTACGACTAGCGCCAAACTTCTTAGCTAACGCCGTCAGCCAGCTGGAAGAAAAGCAGCTTGAGGTAGCAGGTGTGTATATGGGCGCCAAAGATCTGCCTGTGGTACACAAGCTGGGTTATGGTTTGTTTAACTTAGGTCTGTTTACGACGCAGTTTATTTTCCCCACCGCGGTTGGGGCGTGTATTTTTTCGACCAAACGCGTACATGAACAACTGAATGGCTTTGATGAGCAAATCGTATTGTGTGAAGACTGTGACTATGTGAAGCGCGCCAGCAAAACATGGCGGTTCCGCTTCTTGAATCTGACGTTCGGCTTTGATCCTCGCCGTTTAGATCAAGATAGTATTTTCAAAATGGGTATGACTTACTTTAAAGCCAACGTGCGCCGTTTCTTCTTTGGTGAAATGCGCAATAACGAGATGGAATACAAGTTCGGCCACTACAAAGAACAGTAATACTCAGGGACTTTGGTTATGTTTGAAGGAGCTAGTCTGTTTGTTGGGGCCTTACTGGATGCGCTGATAGGCCCCAATCTATTTGTACCGGGAGAGCCTTTCCTTATCGCAGCGGGTTATCAGTTGCATCAGGGGGTTATTACTGGCGTCTTCGCGGTACTGCTTGGTGGTTTTCTTGGCGATCAGGCGAGCTATTTCATTGGGCGAAAAGTAGGCGTGCCTGCTCAGAAAAAATTGATTAAGTGGCAGCCTAAGACCAGACGCCCGATAGCCCGATGTCGCCATCTGATGGCAAAGCGAGGTAACACGGTATTGGCGTTTGCTCGTTTACTTGGGCCTGTAGCATGGGTCGTCCCGTTTATTGCGGGCACCAATAAGATTACCTGGGCGCGATTTAGCGTTTTTTCTTCTATTGGGCTGGTACTGGGCGTTGGCCAGTTTGTGATGTGGGGTTATCTGCTCGCTTATGGCATCGATAAATTTCCAATGATCGCTGAAGTCAAAGCCGTCATTGTTGAGTACCAAGCCAGCCTCATTGCCGTTGCTGCCAGTCTGGTTTTTCTGTTTATTGGTAAACGCTTAAAGTGGCGTTTGATGTTGCCTAAATTCTCGTTGTTTCTGCTGGGTGCGATGCTGTACGCCAACTACACGCACTTTTTCCATATGTCCGATGACTTTGTTGAGCAGACAGGGCCGGCTCCAAAAATTGCACCCACTGCGCTGAAGTTCAAAGCGTACCCAGGGAAATCATCGGTATTCGATGCACAGGCTATCAACGTGCTCTATTTTGGCGACTCACCACGTGAGTTGATGTTGCAGCTTGGCTGGATTGAGAATCACACATTTTCACGTCATGACATTGACCCATCCGTATATTTAGATTTGATTAATAACCAGACTCCGCCAGTGTCTGATTTATTTTGGAACCAAACCCCTCAAAATTTGGCATTCCAGCTTCCCGGAGATTTGGTTCAACGAAGCCACATTCGCTGGTGGAAAGGGGGAGTGGACCCACAAAGTCATCAGATGATTTGGCTCGGTGCAATAAGCTATGACAACGGATTAAAATTCACTGCCTATTCGGGCATTTTCACTGTACTGCACAGCATTGATCCAAATGTGGATAAAGAGCGGGATAAACTTGCCCAACAGGTAAAGTCGATATTGCCGCAGCAAGCAATCGCCTTTCAGCCGCTATCTGCACCTACTGCAATCGATGACCAACATGACTATTTTACTGACGGTCAGATATTGGTCATTCAAGAAACAATAATCCCTCAGACTGGAAGCTAGATAACAAAAAGCCTAACGAAAACTCAGTCTTAATCGGTTGAGTTTTTCTTTTTTATAAGTTTTAAGATATGGTTAAGGTATAGAAAGTACCTATATTCAGTCTATTACGATGCTGATAATTAATAATAATCATATTCTCAACTTGCTTGCTGGTTCAGTGGAAGACGCTGATTCCGGTCAGAAAACTATGCTTGGTGGTAACGAAGTTGCACTACTTCAATACATGATTGAGCACCCCCATAAGCCCCTCTCTAAATCAGAACTTTTGGAACAGGTCTGGCATAAAAAAGGCGTTATTGTTGAAGAGAGTAGCTTGCTGCACTGTGTATCAAGCTGCCGAAAAGCACTTCAAGATAAAAACAGCGAAATCATCAGTACGATTCGTGGTGTTGGTTATCAATTTAACGGTGAAGTCAGGGATTACGAACCAGAGGCTTTAGCTGACAACTCTGTTTTATCTTCTTCGGCGGAAAGCGAAGTTCTCTCCGATGTATCTTCAACGGTATTGAAAAAGCGCAATGCGCGCTATCTGGTTATGTTTAGCCTGAGCGCTTTGGCGGGATATCTGCTTGTTTCTACTCTACGTACGCCTTGGATTGAAGCTGACTATACTGAAACCCGTTACTTAGGGTGTACGGTTCAGACAGACGAACCTATTACATTGGCTAATGTCCGTGCTTTCCAGACCGGTAATCAGGTGATCTTGGTTGATCAGGATGGAACGTCAGTCAGTTACCTACCTGAAGAAGTGGAGGTGATTTGTGAATAAGACGATGACGATCACCAGCGTGTTAGCGGGTTTAGCGATTGGTGGAGTGGCAGCTTACGTCAACTCACCGACCATGAATCAGAACTTTGAAAGTCATACGCAAATAGTTATACCCAAGCGAGAAGGTAGTGAGCTGGTTAAAATGCGTGCGTCACTGAACCTGAAACGTTCTGGCCAATACGAACTGTATTTCTTGACTGGGAATCTGGTTGGGTTTAATACCACAGGGCATTATGACTTTGACTCATATGGTTTGTCACTGATGCCAATCTCCGCTGAGCAAGTTGTGCCAGAGGGTAAAAAGTTGAACATTATGGAGACTATGTTCAGTCAACGAGGAATGCATTCAATGGAAGAGTTGAAAGTCATTCGTATCGGTAAGGAGCAAACGATTCTGGTTGCACCAAGATACTCCTACCTGTTTGTCACTGCTGAACAATAATGTTCAAAAATAGTGCAAAAGCCAGCATTTAGATGCTGGCTTTTTTTTGTACGTTTTTTCTTTTAAAAACATGGTTTTGAGGTTTTTTAATAATGGTTCATGATTAAATATCATCCACCTGACAAAGCCCTAACTTAGCAAGGAAAATCTTAGGTATAACAAGCGGCAAGTTTCATCAATTAGAGACAAATCATGAAAAATTCTAAGGCTCTGCCGCTGTCTATTTTATGCACTGCTAGCTCCGTTTATGCCGTTAACGTGATAGCAGAAGATCAAGTTCCTGCGACTCCGGTAACCGTCGAAGTGGTTGCCGAGCAATCAAGTGCAGCTTCACTTAACGAAGTTGGCAAAATTAAAGCAACAGATTCTGCCGCGCTGACGTTCAGTGCTGGTGAAAAACTTAAATCGCTAAAATTCAGCGATGGTGATGTGGTTAAGAAAGGCGAGCTAATTGCTCAACTTGATGATGACCAAGCTAAAGCTGAACTCGATAAAGCAGAGAGCTCACTGGCATTAGCTGAGTCTAAGCTAGACCGTGTGTTGGCATTGCTAAAGAAACAACCAGATTCCATGTCGGCTCAGGATGTAGAAGAGCTTAAACAACAAGCGAACCTTGCGCGTGCTGACTTCCGTCAAAAGAAAACCGACATGCAGAACTACCAATTGGTTGCACCATTTGATGGTCAACTGACTAACTTTACCCATTCTGTTGGTAGTCGTGTTGAAGCAGCAACGGCCTTGGTTAGCCTGATTAAACTTGATCCGGTTGAAGTACATTACTCAATCAGCCAGTCAGAAGTCGGCAAAGCGAAGCTAGGCCAGGCAGTCTCTCTAACCGTCGATGCATACCAAGACCAGACGTTCACTGGCAAGGTAAACTATATCGCTCCACTTGTTGATGAAAGTTCTGGCCGTGTAGAAATTCACGCGCATTTTGATAACCCAGAAAATGCTCTAGTTCCGGGTATGTTCGCCAAGGTTTCTCAAACGATTGGTGAGGCAAACTCACATCTAGTGGTTTCTCAGACGTCTATTGGCGCTGACGGAGACCAGCGTTTCGTTTGGGTCGTTGAAGACAACAAAGCGATCAAGCGTCCAGTCGAGCTTGGTGAAAACACCAATAATGGTTACGTGACGATTGAATCTGGTCTCAAGCTAGGCGAAACCGTTGTTGTAACAGGCCGACAAAACCTTAATCACGAGGCTCCTGTATCTGTTCAAAACACTAAATCACCAGTGACTTTGCCGTCACGCACTTTACCTGCTCAGCCAGTCAAAGAAGCGGAGGCAGAGAAACCTGCCGCTGAACTTCCGACCGAAGTAGAAAAAGAAGAAAAAAAGGTAGCTGAGCCGGCAAACGAAAAGCCAGCGGAGGTAACGAATGAAGCTGCCTGAAATATGTATTAAACATCCAGTGCTCGCCTCAGTGCTGAGCATTGCGATTGTTCTACTGGGGATAGTCTCCTACCAAAAACTTGCGATTCAATATTTTCCAGAGCGCCAGACTGCATCGGCTACAGTAAGCGCTTCAATTACCGGGGCGAGTGCTGAGTTTATGTCACAAAATGTGGCAGAAGAACTCATCACTGCGGTCACAGGTCTCGATAAGATCAAAACGATGACAACGGATTGTCAGGAAGGCAGCTGTTCTCTCAAGATCCAATTTGAAGATGGGGTCAGTGAGGTTGAGTATGCAAGCCTGATGAACAATCTGCGCAGCAAGGTGGATGGTATCTCTGACTTCCCGCCAGCGATGACAGACAAACCGACAGTAACGGATGACTCTTCTGACACGGCAATGCCAAGTAACATTATCACATTCGTTAACCGTGGTGAGATGGAGAAGCAAGAGCTGTTTGACTTCATCAGTCAGCAGATTGCTCCTCAGTTCAAAAACGTACTGGGTGTTGGTGGTGTGTGGGGGCCATATGGTGGTTCCAACCGTGCAATTCGTGTTTGGTTGCAACCTGAGCGTATGGCGGCTCTGAATGTCAGTGCTTCTGACGTAGTAGGTACGCTGAGCACTTACAATGCGACGTTTACTGCAGGTACGATTAAAGGTGAAGTTCGTGACTTCTCAATCAACCCTGTCAATCAGGTAACGTCTATTGAAGATGTGCGTGACCTCGTGATCCGTGTCGACAATGGCAACATCGTTCGTGTTAATGATGTGGCTGACGTTCAAATGGGTGAGGAGAGCCTTGAGCCAAGCATGCTTCATGTTGATGGCGATATGGCGATGTCTCTTCAGGTGTTACCACTTAAATCTGAGAACCCGGTTACGGTTGCGAACCGCGTAAAAGCGGCCATGGAAACCATGGAAGTACCGGACAATGTTGAGATGAAGATGGTCTACAATCAGGCTGACTTTATCGAAGAAGCAATTGACCAAGGGTTTATGACGTTGGTTGAAGCGATTGTTCTGGTATCGGCAATTGTAGTTTTGTTCTTAGGTTCACTGCGCGTTGCAGCGATTCCTTTGATAACCATTCCTGTCTGTGTGATCGGCGTGTTTGGTGTAATGGCAATGCTAGGCTTTAGCATCAACGTGTTGACTATTTTGGCTATTATTCTTGCGATTGGTCTGGTGGTTGATGATGCTATCGTTGTGGTGGAAAACTGCTACCGACATATTGAAGAAGGTCTTTCACCATTTGAAGCAGCACTTAAGAGCTGTAAAGAGATTGTTTTCCCTGTCATCGCAATGACCTTAACGCTGGCTGTGGTGTACTTGCCGATTGGTTTGATGTCAGGTTTGACGGCGGATCTGTTCCAACAGTTTGCCTTTACGCTAGCAGCATCAGTCATCATCTCAGGATTCGTAGCATTAACTCTGTCTCCGATGATGAGTGCCTACATGCTGAAATCAGTGACAACGTCACCAAAGTGGTTCCAGTGGGTGGAAACCAAACTGAACGCCATGACTGACAAGTATATGGTGTACCTGAATGCTTGGTTCAAGCGTCCACGTCAGGTTTTAGCGGGTACTGCAGTACTGACTATTTTGTCTGTTGTTGCTGTATGGTTTATGCCAAAAGTTCTACTGCCTACAGAAGATACTGGTTTCATTGAAGTGACCTCTCATGGCCCTGCTGGTGCTGGTCGTCTATACGACTTGGATAACGCTGACCAAATCAACGCAGTGTTTGAAGGTAACAAAGAGATTGAAGCTAATCTTGCTTACATTGAAACTGCACCGACTAACCACGTGTTGCTGAAACCATGGGAAGAACGTAATAAGAGCGCTGATGAAATCATCAATGAGATGATTGCTAAAGCGAAGGAAACTATTTCGGCTTATACGACGTCTTTCTCTGTACGTTCTGCTGACAACCTTGATGTGGCAGATAATCTGATTCTTCAAGTGACTACCGTTAACCGTGACCTAGACGAGCTGTCTGATACTGCAGCGAAAGTCGTTGAGTTACTTGAGGATTACCCTGGCCTGTCGAACGTTGATAACTCAACGCACCGTGACCAGCTACGATTTGATATGTCGATTGACCGCAATGCGATTGTATTGTCGGGCGTTGATTACGGCAACGTAACCAATGCAATTTCTACTTTCTTAGGCTCTGTGAAGGCTGCCGATCTGCAAGCAGATGACGGATTTACCTACCCAATTCAGGTACAGGTAAACCGCCAAGCGTTAGGTGACTTTAAAGTTCTAGATAAGTTATACGTTAGCTCTGAATCTGGTCAAAGGTTGCCACTGTCTCAGTTCGTATCGATTAAGCCTGTGACGGCAGAATCAAATATTAAAACCTATGGCGGTAAAGACGCTGCAGAGATTACTGCAGACTTGGTACCAGGTTACAGTGCGGATGATGTTCAAGCATTCCTTGATGAGAAGCTTCCAGAGTTACTGAAAGCGGGGCAAAGCTACGAATACGATGGCGCGATTAAAGAGCTTAACGAGTCATCAGCGGGTATGCAGATGCTGTTTGGTCTGGCGCTGATCTTTATCTTCCTGATCCTTGCTGCTCAGTTTGAGAGCTTTGTAGACCCATTGGTTATTCTGATCACCGTTCCTCTGTGTCTGGTAGGTGCGATACTGACGTTAAGTGTCTTTGGTCAAAGCCTGAACCTGTACTCTAAGATTGGTTTGCTGACTCTGGTTGGTTTGGTGACCAAGCACGGCATCCTGATGGTTGAATTTGCCAACCTTAAGCGTAAGGAAGGTGTGGAAGTGATGGAAGCTGCATTGATGAGTGCGCGCTCTCGTCTACGTCCTATCCTGATGACGTCTCTGACGATGATCATTGGTTCGCTTCCTCTTGCTCTGGCAGAAGGGCCGGGTTCATTAGGTCGAGTAAACATTGGTCTGGTTCTGGTCGGCGGTTTGACGATTGGTACTTTCTTCTCGCTGTTCTTTGTACCAATGGCTTATGTCGCGGTAGCAAAGCTTCGCGAAAAAAGCGTATTGCGTAAGCAGCTCGTTGAGGGGTAAAGCATGTTACTGATTAATGAAAGCCATATTCTCGATGTTGAGCAAGGTTATATTCACAGTCAGGGAAGTAATGTTCGTCATCCGATCGGAATCAATGAGATAGCGCTACTGAACTATATGATCGAGCGCACCGGTGAAACACTGACAAAGCATGAATTAATGCATGAAGTGTGGCTAAAGCGTGGCATCGTAGTAGAGAGCAGTAGTTTATTGCACTGTATCTCCAACTGTCGCCGAGCGCTGGAAGATCGCGCTGGTGAAATCATCCGCACGGTTCGTGGTACTGGCTATGAATTTGTGGGTCGGGTCGATGCCTATCAGCCAGCAAACGAAGTTGAGCAAGTTGAAGCAGTTATTCCTGAGGTGGTGGAAATACCTGCCCCTCAGGAACCCAAAGAAACGCTACGCAGTCGTTTGGCGAAATACCGCTCCCAGCTTATTGCAACTGGATTGTTTGTTTTCGGCGCAGTCGCCAGCTACTCAATCATCGAAAATTCGAGCTCACCATTGGCTTATGCATCTTTTGAGCAGCAAGAGTTTGCCTCTTGCTGGTTTACGCCGGAAAACAACGGAGCTAAGGTGCATTACCAGAACTCGACTTTATACGATTTTGGCGAACTAACGTTATTAGTGGACGGCCAAGGTCGCTCTTTGAGTTTCAGTTCAAATAGTGGAGTCATCAGTTGTGAATAAGTTATTAGCCATTGTTCCGCTTATTGCGGGCGTTGCTGTCGGGGCTGCGGTTTCGTACATTGATGACAACCAGCTTAACCGTCATATGATCAGCCACACGGTAGCACATGTGTCATCCACTGATCCGGATGATGATTTTGCTACCACGCTACCAATGAGAATTGAACTGACTCTTAAAGAGAACAGCAGCTACGACGTTTACGCGGTATTGCCTAAAAGTCGTGTTGGATATACCGGTTCAGGCCGATACGAGCTTGATAGTGATGGTGTGTTTTTTGCGATGGAAGAACATCAACCGCTAGATATAGAACCGTTACGTAAGGGTATTATCGAGCAACTGTTCGTAAGACCTGGTTCCTTTGACGGTCACATGAAAGTGGCCAAGTTGGGTGAAAACAATGCGGCACTTGTGGGGCATAAAGTCATATTGCATATGACTTACTAAATCGGCGTTAATCGCAGACAAAAAACGGCAACTTGTTAAGTTGCCGTTTTTTTAACTTGAAGAAGTACTGGTGGAGAACCGATAAACGATGATACCGGGTTTGCTTTTCAGATATTCCAGCATTGGCGTGTCGACGACTTTACCTTCGATAGAGGAGGCATGGCGGAAAATGGGTTTGTCACCATTTTCGACAAAGATACCTGTATGAGAAACGTCTAATCCGCGTTTATGGCTGTATATACCGATTAAATCACCGCTTTTCAGTTCTTTAATTAAAGAATCATCGACAAATTCTCGTGGGATAAAACTGATGTTCTTGTCTTTAATCGGAACAGAAGGGATCCAACGTTCACCTTCAGGTGTTTTTTGATTAATGTGCTTAACGGTCGTGACCGCTCGACTATCAAGATCAAGCGTAATGTCTTGAACATTAAATGGGCTGTTTTCCAACCAATCAGAAAAAAAATGACGGCGCATGAGAAAGTCTACGTTACCGTATAAGTAACGCGCTAGCTTAAGATTCTTATCGAACTGGCCGAAGGAGTCGGAAAAGGCGAGGGAAGTAACGTAGTCGAGCAGAGTAAAGCAATCGACGTGGTTAAAGTTTTTAACCAGCACTTCTTTATCTGAATTGATGGAAGTAAGTGTATTTGCTTCATAGTCGACTCCGATAAACATACCGGAGGTTTGAACGATGCGATCAGGTGTGCTGAGTTGGTTGTCGTTCTGAATCGTTGTCAGAATCTCTTGTTCATCTACGCGTTTGTCCTTCTCCATTCGCAAGTAACTGGAGAAAAGGCTGCCACCGGCAATGGTGGTGGCAGTAATTGACAACACTACGAGGGCTTTTTTCATACAATCATCCTTGTGTAGCCTCTTGCTTTTATGAGTTTTGACGTTGTTTCTTAACTCAAACCTACCTGACCGCAAAGCTAATTAATAAATGAAATAACCTTAAAAATCGTAACTAAGACTCATCGTCGAGTAGATTTCATCATTAGATTGATCGTCAGCAACGGTGGTGTTGTAGATGTATTCCACATCGAAAACCAGCGCCAAACTGCCCATCAGGATGTTCTTTACGTATGCTTTGGTGTTGTAGTGAGTATTCTCTTCACCGTGTGCTACGTCCATAACTGCACCGACAGAAAATGTTTCTGAAAACGATACAGATCCATCCAATGTTGAGGTTGCGATGACTTCGTAGTTGCGTAAGGAGGGGAATTCACTATCGGTTGGTTGACGTTCAGAAATTCGGTAACCCGGACCGAGTGATACAGACAGTTTGGCTGTATCGGTATTATGTAAATAGAAACCGAGGCCACTCATTAAGACCCATTGTTTGCGATATGTGCCGTATAGGTCGTTCTCAAAACGGGTAGCAGCTCTTAAGAAGCTGGTTTCAGTATAGTCATAGGTTGACCCTGCATTAATAGTGTAGCGGTTGGCACCATCGTCGGCGTTGTCGGCGTCCGTATAGTAGCTTTCAAAACCACCTTTGTGTTCCCATTGGTCTTTGCTATAGCCTAAAATCAACGCGGTATTGTAAGACAGCGATGAACTAGTGTTTTCGGTGTAGATAAAGCCCAGTTTTGTCTGAGCCGAAAAAGGGTCTTGAGGAAGTGTCTCTTCTTCCTCTGCGTGTGCTGCACTCGTAGCCAGAGCAACAGCCAGAGCAATCATTGATTTTGTTTTCATTTGAATAAAGCGGACTTTGTACAATGTTTGCTCATTATGTTTGCATGCCCGCAAATGTTAACTGAATCATCATAAATCATGATTGACTCAGTTTTAGCCTTCTCAAATGTTGTCAAAGGAAGTTCGCTGGTGTTCTGGACGGTATTGTTACTTGGTCAAGAAGATTGAATGAAGTTTAATGAAACGTTTTATCTGAAATAGAAAAGCAGGCAAAAATGCCTGCTTTGTTTAGTAGCGTTTTGTTGAGAGTTTTTTAGTGAGTCGTTTTCATCGATAAGATAGCTTTTAGCCCACCCATCGAACTGCGATCTAAGGTTAACTTACCCCGATAACTGTGGGCCATTTCACTGACAATATTCAAGCCTAGCCCTGTGCCCGGAGTTGTCTCATCTAAACGTACACCACGTTTAATAACTTGTTTGAGCTTCTCTTCGGGGATGCCTTGGCCGTCGTCTTCAATGATGATGTCGATGGTTTCGGCGTCTTCACTATTTTGAGTTGCATGAACGCGGATGATGCTGTCAGACCATTTATAAGCGTTTTCTAGAATATTGCCGACCATTTCGTCAAGATCAGTTTCTTCGACCGCAGTGACCAAGTCAGAGT
This sequence comes from Vibrio sp. B183, assembly GCF_000740665.1. Lineage (NCBI taxonomy): Bacteria > Pseudomonadati > Pseudomonadota > Gammaproteobacteria > Vibrionales > Vibrionaceae > Vibrio > Vibrio sp. B183. The sequence goes on from NZ_JPQB01000007.1 coordinate 14,879, forward strand.
CAAGCTCATTGATCAGTGTGATACCGCGCTCCGCATAGACTTTATCGAAAGCCATTGAGATTGCATCAACGCGCTCAGACGGGCAGGATTTCACAGAAAGAATGTTTTTAGAGCCAGCCATTCGGGCACGGCCTAAGTGATAATCTATCTGGCTTTGAATTTGATCGAGCGAAGGTTGCAGTTGCTGCTTGGTTTGTTGGTCTTGGTTGGCAACTTCATTCTTTAACACTGAAAGAGGGGTCTTTAGTGCATGAGACAAATTACCCGCATGGTGACGAGCACGTTCTAACAGCTCCTGATAGTGGAACACAAGAGCATTCAAATCCGACACGACAGGCGCGACTTCGCGTGGATAATCTTCTTCGAGCTGGGTCTTCTTACCTGAACGAAGTTGAGAGAGCTCTTTGTGCATCTTGGTCAATGGGCTCAGAGACCACTGTACCTGAATAACAATGAGTGTTAGGACGCCAAGGTAAAGTAGTGCAAGTATGACCCAAAGTTGGCCCATTAAGCTGCGGACAGTGTCTTCTATCGGTTGCTCGTCAATACCAATAGTGACTTCGATAGGGCCATCGTAATCAGGGTAATAGAGTGTCGATTCGATATAGATGAGCTTCTCATCTCGAGCCCCCAGTAAATCATGATCGCCTTTTTCGGTCAGTGCTTTGTCCCAGAGAGAGCGAGAACGTAGTAAATCTTTATCCGTTTTGGCGGACCAGTATAGGCCACTGTAGGGGCGGTTGAAGCGCGGGTCCGAAAGGGGAGTGCCGATGGCCACATTGCCTTTCTCGTCCGCTTCAATTGTCGCGGCAATCTCGTCCATGTAAGTTGCCAATTGTGCCTTGGCATCATCTTCCATGTAGACATACACCTGAGAAGGGACCATGACACCGGCGGCGACGATCATCGCGGTCAACCAAACAACCGCCGCCAGAACGAGGCGGCTTTTGAGGCTGAGCTTTTTAAGTAAATGCGCTTTTTTATTCGGCATTAAGCTGGTATCCCAGTCCTCGGACGGTTTTGATCACTTTAGGTGCGATTTTCTTGCGTATACGCCCGATAAACACTTCGATGGTGTTGGAGTCGCGGTCAAAGTCTTGTTTGTAGATGTGTTCTACCAACTCGGTTCGCGAGATTACCTTTTCTGGGTTATGCATGAAGTAAGCAACGACTTTATATTCTAGTGCGGTTAGGTCAATTGCTTGGCCTTGCCACATGACTTTAGAAGAGCGGGTGTCTAAGCTCAGACTTCCCACTTGCATCACAGGAGATGCGTTACCTGATGCGCGGCGAAGCTGGGCGCGAATTCGAGCGATCAGTTCAACCATTTCGAACGGTTTGGTCTGGTAGTCGTCTGCACCTGCATTAAGGCCTTCAACGCGTTGAGTTAGGGTATCACGCGCGCTCAGAATAATGACGGGCGTGTTGATGTTTTCATCTCGGATACCTTTTAGGACGGTCAAACCATCAAGCTTTGGCAGGCCAAGGTCGAGTACAATCGCATCCCACTCCTCGGACGTAGCACGATAGAGTGCATCAATGCCATCTGCTGACAGTTCTGGTACCCAACCATTCTGTTCAAGGGCTTCTATGATTTGTTCCCCAAGGCGAGGTTCATCTTCCACTACAAGTATTTTCATGACGTTCTTCTTCTAATTCTTAAGGGCTTGTTTGAAATTGCGACCTTTGATGAGCATCATTTCCAGCGTTTTGGCGTTGTACTCAACTTTGATGATGTTGTTGTTATAATTTAACTTTAGTTCGTAAATCCAAATATCATCTTCTTCTTCAAGTTCGACTTTGATAATGCGTCCGTGAAGGTCTTGTTCCACCGCAGCGTAAAGATCGGAGAATGGGCGAATATAGCCTTTACGAACAGCGTCGTAGACCTCGTCCTGATCTTCTTCAAATTCAATTTCTGTCCCTGCTTTATGGACATCCTGTACCAGAGCATGGCCATCTTTATCATCGTGTCTGTCAGCGTAGGTAGGGTAAGCAAGCACCATACAAAACGTGACAGCAAGGGAGCAAATTAACTGCTTATGAAACATAGCGTTACCTTCTCGGAAATTCTATGACTCAGTATAATGAATCTTTTCTGAATACAAAGTGAATATTAAGTATGAGCTGATAGAGTGCTTAGGGTCTGTTGACCTTTTGAGCTGATTTTTGCAGCAGTTTGTGGGTTCTTTATACAAGGCAGAGGATTTGAAATGTAGTTGCCCTACCTGATAAGCCGATAACGCAGTAGAAAGGAACCACAAACGCTGCCCAGAGGGTTCGGCTAAAAGCGTTTTACTCTTTGTTGAGAGGTGTTTTGCTTAGGTCACTAGGCGACAAACCTCTCGCCGCGACTAAAACGCTTTTATCTCGAACAAAATTTAACCGCAAAAGGTCAACAGACCCTAGTTGGTTAGCTCATCCTCAAAGATTTTGTCACGCATTTTCCAGAATCGCCCAGCTTTACGCGCGATCACGAACTGAGGTGGCCTAAAACGATGCTGATTATTGACCACCTTGGTCGGAGAGGCATCGTCAAACGGACGATGTTTGTCAGCGAGATGAGGCCGAACAAACATCTCTTTGAATGTCTGCTTCTGCTTCTTGGTCGTTAAAGACCAGAATTCGTGCACTTGAGCTTGGTTTTCCCCCACATAAGAGACCTTGAGGCTGCTTTTGCCTTTGTCATCTTTGTGAACACTCAAATCCATCGACAAGCACTCGAATACCAAAGCGTCTTTTAAGTTTAACGCTTCTTTAAGCTTCTTGTCAGGGTCCACTAAGGTGGCATCGCATTCGTGACAAATTCGCGCAGCTATATCATTGTCTGCGCCGCATTCCCCGCAGTATTTGGCGCGGAAACGATAATTACAGTGCTCTCGCTCGCCAGTCTCTTCGTCTTCGAAAAAGCCCTGACATTTTCGACCGAAATGCTCAATCAGAAAGCCATTGTTATCCAGCTTTCCCCAGAAGTTGTTGTTGAAGCCACAAGCCGGGCAGGGGATGGTGATGATTTCGCTGTCGGAGTCAGGTTTGGCATCACCCACTTCCGGCTGATAGAGATCGTAGCTGTTGCCTGCATAATCCAGTACCAGACACTCTTCTTTGCCCGGAGAAAGACGCAGCCCTCGTCCAACAATCTGCTGATACAAACTGATTGATTCTGTTGGTCGCAGAATTGCTATCAGGTCGACATGAGGGGCATCAAATCCTGTGGTTAACACAGAGACATTAACCAAGTATTTAATTTTACGGTCTTTAAAATCTTGGATGATGGTGTCGCGTTCAGGTGTTGGGGTGTCGCCAATCACAAGTGCAGTTTGGCCCTCAGGAAGAAGACCATAGATTTCTTGAGCATGTCGAACCGTTGCCGCGAAGACCATGATGCCTTGTTTGTCCTTAGCAAGATGAATGATTTGCTCGACAATCTGAGGTGTCGCCCGTTTGGCTTTGTCGATCACCATGTCCAGCTCCGCTTCTTTATAGCGGCCTGTGGTTGCGGGTTTGAGCTGTGAGAAGTCGTAGCTCAGTACGGGGGCGTCCATCATGCGAGCAGGGGTCAGGAACTTTTCATCAAGTAAGTAACGAATAGGCAGCTCGAAAATGCAATCTCGAAAGAACCTTGGTTCCTCTGTTCTGACCAGGCCGCGCGTGTGATATTGGTAAATCCAACCCATACCAAGCCGATAAGGAGTGGCAGTTAAACCGAGCACTTTGATGCCCGGATTCAGCTCACGCAGGTGAGAAATCACTTTTTGGTAGCTGGTGTTTTTGTTATCCGGCACGCGGTGGCACTCGTCAATCACCAGTAGCGAGAATTGGTTCTTGAAGTCATCAAGGTTTCTGACCACAGATTGAACTGATGCAAACACCACTTGTTGGTCAGTCTCTTTACGGCCTAAACCGGCAGAATAGATTGACCCTTTGAGATCGTACCCCTCGTACTTAGCGTGGTTTTGTTCCACCAGCTCTTTGACGTGCGCCATGACCAATACCTGACCTTTAGCCAGTCTGGCGAGTTCAGCAATAACCAGACTTTTTCCTGCTCCAGTTGGTAGCACAAGGACGGCTGGGCTGGAGTGTTTACGGAAATAGTGAATAACGGCTTTCACCGAGTCGGCTTGGTAAGGTCGGAGTGTATACATAAATTGTGTGAAATAGCTCAACTATTTAGTCTAGTGGCTCTATAATACCTCACCTGATTGAGATGAGGTATTCATGCGTTTAGATAAATACTTGTGTGATGCACTGGGTGCGACACGTAAAGAAGCAACAAAAATCATTAAAAGTGGTGATGTCACCGTCAACGATATCGTGCAGAAAAGTGGTGCGGTGAAAGTGACGGACGACTGTATTGTCGAATGGCAAGGACGTGAGATTCAGAAACCGGGTCCTCGTTACATCATGTTGTTCAAACCCGATGGTTTTGTCTGTTCGCATGAAGATGGATTTAATCAAACAGCCTTCATGCTACTCGACGAAGTGAAGATGGAAGATCTTCATTTCGCAGGGCGCTTAGATGTCGATACAACGGGTTTAGTGTTGATCACCGATGATGGTCAGTGGTCACACCGTATTACTTCGCCAAAGCACAAATGCGAAAAGACTTACCGCGTTTGGCTGGTTGACCCGATTGGGGCTGATTACGTGGCACAGTTTGAACAGGGCATCGAGCTTCGTAATGAAAAGGCGGCGACGTTACCAGCGAAACTGGAAATCGTTGATGAAGAAGAAAAAGAAGTATTGCTGACCATCACCGAAGGTAAATACCATCAGGTGAAACGCATGTTTGCCGCACTGGGTAACAAGGTGGAGCACCTACACCGTGAACGTATCGGTAATATCGTTCTGGATGACGAGCTGGAACCAGGCGAATATCGCTATCTGACGCAAGAAGAAATTGAATCAGTCTGGAACTAATCATCTAAATTGGAAATAGTTTAGTTCCAATTAGGAACTAGTCTTTTATAGAGATATCGCTCAATATAGATCGGCTACAGACTCGTGGATGCGAGTCTCTCTTTTCTGTTTGGTTGCAGCACGGAAGCTGCATATCTAACGCAACCGAGTAGGAGATTTATGTCTGATACTGCATTAGAGCAAACCAAAGCACCCCAAATCACTTTTCTTCTTTTTCTTGTTCTGGGTGCCATCGGCGCATTGACGCCACTAGCCATCGACATGTATTTGCCAGCGATGCCGACCATCGCCCGTGACCTAGGCGTTGCAGACGGGGCAGTGCAAATTACCTTAACCGCGTATACCGCAGGTTTTGCCATTGGCCAGTTGATCCATGGTCCACTCGCTGACAGTTATGGCCGTAGGCCCGTTCTGATCTTAGGCGTTTTGTTTTTTGGTCTGGCTTCCGTCGTTAGCGCAACCACGACCGGCATTGAAGCGTTGACTTGGGTACGCACAGCTCAAGGTTTTGCGGGCGCAGCAGCGGCTGTCATCATTCAGGCTGTGGTTCGCGATATGTTTGATCGCGAGGATTTTTCTCGTGCCATGTCGTTTGTGACCTTAGTTATTACGATTGCTCCTTTGATAGCTCCTATGATTGGGGGCTATATCGCCGTTTGGTTTGGCTGGCGTGCGATTTTCTGGATTCTGGCCGCGTTTGCTGCGGTGGTGATCGCTTTGGTTTTCTGGAAAATTCCAGAAACGTTGAGCGAAGAGAACAAACAGCGCCTTCGCTTTGGTACGACGATACGTAACTATTTCCGCCTGTGTAAGAATTCAGTCGCTATGGGTTTGATTTTATCTGGCGCATTTTCTTTTGCCGGTATGTTTGCCTTTCTGACCGCAGGTTCGTTCGTCTACATTGATATTTATGGTGTACAGCCGAATCACTTTGGTTATTTGTTTGCGTTAAACATCGTCGCGATGATCATTATGACCATGATTAATGGCCGTCTGGTGAAGAAGGTCGGCTCCCATGCCATGCTCAGATTTGCTCTGTTGGTTCAACTTGTCGCTGGATTGGGGTTATTTGTTGGTTGGATGCTTGACCTAGGGCTGTGGGGCACTGTACCTTTCGTGGTCCTTTTCATTGGTACCTTGTCGACAATTGGTAGTAACACCATGGGTTTATTACTCAGTGGATACCCAGCTATGGCGGGTACGGCTTCTTCATTGGCAGGAACGCTGCGTTTTGGCACGGGTTCTGTGATTGGCGTTGTCGTTGCTATGTTGCCTGATGGGGCGACTTGGCCAATGATTACTGTTATGACGGCGTGTTCAATTCTGTCCGCCGCATTTTACTGGATATTTGGAAGAAAGGCGTAATGTCTCAGTACACTGTTGAAATACAAAACTTGGTCAATACCGCTCTAGAAGAATTGGCCGCAGACCATAAATCAGGTAAAGCCGTGGATGCACCTGTGGCAAACAATCATTATCTGGTGCGTTGGGTAACCCGTGCTCTCAAGTCACAGCGTTTTCATCGTTGTGTGGTTGATGATCTCACTCGTTGGCAAAAAGCGGGGCGCTCGAAAGGTAACGAAGCCGGGTTGATGTTCACATTCCAGCGTATTTCTAAGTTCTACGCTGAGTTTTTCCCTCAAGGAGAAGCGGAGCGAGTGATTAAAGACAGTGAAATTAATGCATTTCTCGACCAGATGGAAGAAAGTGGTTGGGAAGTGTCAACGTCAGAGCCGCTTCTTAACTGCGGTAAAGTTCAGATTTTTACTGAAGGCCCAAACTCTTTCGCGTTGTGCACTAACCAGTGTGACGACTGTTTTGACGGGGACACTCTTATTAAGCCAATGAGTTGGTTTGTTCGTGGTAACCACGCGCAGTTTGTTGAAAAAGCATCAGCCGCAGGATTCATGCTACACAAGATTACTGACTACAAATCAAACGTTAAGTACCATGGGGAATATCTGGTTTATCCAGGCAACCAAGGAAATCAATTAGCTGAGATTCCAATCGGTTATCAAGTTTAGCTTGCAGTGTTTATTTTATTTGAAAAGAGCTTCCATTATGGAAGCTCTTTTGCTTTTCGGACAATGGCTTTCACCATACCTTTAAAGATAAATAGATGTGCAGGCATCATCGCGAACCAGTACAGTAAGCCTCTTAACCCTTGTGGGTGCCACCAGGCTTGGATAGTCAGTTTGCGTTTGCTGCCTAAGTCTTCCAATGAAAATTCCAAGCGGCCCAGGCCGGGGCCTTTCATCCCAAACAGTAATGACAGAAATTGCTCTTTTTCGCAGCGAATCACTTTCCAAGAGTCAATATAATCGCCCACTTGCAACTCTGGCCCGTGAGGAGAGCGCCGCACAGGTCGCCCTCCGCCAAAAAATAGATCGAGCCATTCCCTTGTGCGCCACATTGGGTTGGCAAAAAAGTAACCCTCTTTCCTGCTACCAATTTGTTTGACTATTTCCCACAGTTGTTCTGAACTTAAATCCGTTTCTATACTTGCACCTGTTTGTTTTGGGTAATAGCCATAGCCAGCTTGCCAGCGCTTTAGAGCAGCAGGGTCGAACCCCCAAACTTCGCTACGAACAAAATGACCTTCTTCGTCGATGCTTTTTCTGACCATTTGTTCGTAGCTGACAAGTGCTTGAGGGTAGCGTTGGCGAATGTCGTTGGAGTTGGCAATAAAATCGTGCTCTAAGCCAGATAGCAGAGCAGCCCCAATACTGGCAGGAACAGAAGTAACAATACCCAGCCAGCGCGATGCGAGTTGAGGCGTCAGTAATGATGTTGACCAGAGCTTGATGGGCTTTCGAATTACAGTGCTGATGGTTTCGAATTGCTCACGATAACTGAGAGTATCCGGTCCTCCCACTTCGTATAGCGCATGACTGGTAGGGGATTCCTCAATAAGCGACAACAAATAGTGGTTGAGGTTTTCCAGCGCGATAGGGTTGGCTTTCGAGTCTACCCATTTCGGAGTGACGAGTAGAGGCATGTTGTAGACAAAGTCTCTCATGATCTCGAAAGCCGCTGAACCGGGGCCTATGATGACCCCCGCTCGTAGCTCAGTGACGGGTATTCCCGCTTTGCGAATAATGTCACCCGTCATTCGGCGCGCTTTAAGGTGTTCTGAATTGCCAGTCTGAGGTTGAATTGCGCTGAGATAGATGACGTGTTTAGTATGACTGCTCTTTTTTAGTGCTGATTTGAAATTTTCGGCAAGGGATATCTCATACTCAAGAAAGTCATGGCCGTGCGCCATCCCGTGAACCAAGAAATAGACAACCTCGTATTCAGGCACAATACGCAGTGTTGCCTCTTGGTCAGCGAGATCAAGATAAATCAATTCAAGGTTAGGGTGGGGAGTGACTCGGGCTTTCAAATATTCAATTTGTCGAGCCGCTGCCGTCACATGGTAGCCTTTGTTACATAGTTGAAGCAGCAACTGCGAGCCCACATAGCCGGATGCGCCCAGTACTAGCACTTTTTTCATCTCGACCCCTTATTAATAATATGGTTTATGCGCAAGGCTGATCATATAATAAACGGTATATTTTTTCCCTTCCTATCATAGTGTTGTCGATTGAGGTGAGTAATTGAGCACGATCTCACAGGTTCTATTCCATACGCGCGGTGAGTTTTTGCGACGAATGATCGCTATCGCTTTACCTATTACCTTGCAAAGTATCATGTTCTCTAGCCGTGGTTTAGTGGACGTGTTGATGCTTGGCCAATTAGGTGAAGCGGAAATTGCTGCAGTCGGAGTTGCGGCCAGAGCAACCTTTGTTACAACGATTATGCTGGTAGGTGTAACGACAGGCGGAGCGCTGCTTACAGCCCAATATTGGGGTGCAGCTGACCGTCAGGGCGTCAAAGAAAGTACTGCCCTGACTTGGCTGGTATCAATGATTTTTGCTGTGTTTACCGTAGCGATTTTTGTTTTGTTCCCAAGTGAAATCATGGCTCTGACCACTGAATCTCAGGAAGTAAATCAGTTAGGTAGTCAGTACTTGGTGATTACAGCAGTGACAATGTTTGCTGTCGCGTGCGTTGCCAGCATGTCTGTTGGTCTCCGCTCGATGCATAAACCCGGTATCAGTACCTTTTTTAGTGGTATTGGTATTGTGTCCAATATTTTTCTTAACTGGGTACTTATCTTCGGTAAGCTGGGTTTTCCCGCGATGGGGATCAAAGGTGCCGCAATCGCCACAGTGCTAAGTGGAGCGATTGAAGTTGCAACACTATTTGGCTATATCTACGCAAAAAAGCACTTGCTGGCTTTCGGAGCTAAAGATCTTAAAGCGGTAATCCAATGGGAAAGGGTTGTACGTTTTTTGAAACTTTCTTTACCCACCACGTTTAACTTTCTCGCTTGGGCTGGTGGGTTGTTTGCCTATCACGCGATCATGGGGCAGTCCGGAGTTCAGGGATTGGCTGCGCTGTCGGTCATGTCGCCGGTTGAATCGATCGCTTTGGCACTCTTGATCGGAATGTCCAATGCCGCTGCTGTGCTAGTGGGTAACCAGATTGGCGCCAAGAATTATGAGGCAGTCTATTATCAGGCGATTGGCATGACCATACTGAGCTTGATTGTAGGCATTGTTGTCGCTCTGATTTTGTACTTATGTCAGGGACTTGTTCTTGATGCTTTTAGTGCATTGACTGATGAGACTCGTGCTTTGGCTGAGAAGTTCATGGTTATTCTGTGCTTTGGCATTATTTTACGCTCAATTCCTATGATGGTGATCGTTGGTGTACTAAGAGCTGGCGGTGATGTGAAGTTCTGCCTCTATCAAGACTTGATTGCTCAGTGGCTGATTGGTATACCGCTCGCCGCGTTCGCAGCCATTGGCCTAGGATGGGAGCCTGAGTGGGTTTTCCTACTATTTTTGACCGAGGAAGTCATTAAATGGGGCGGTTCGCTTTATAGGATGAAAACACAGCGTTGGATGAAAAATTTGATCGAAAATTAGACATGAATCGTCCAGGAGTTGTGTTTAGATGCATATCTTGTGATCTAGTATCCAAAATACTTCCTCCCAGCGTGGTTTTAGTGTAGATTCACAGTCCAATTTTGAACGATTGCGAGACTTTTAATGCTTCAGCTAACAGACCTATGTAAAGGCTATGTAGATGGTGGTGAATTTCACCCTGTCTTGCAAGGTGCTGAGTTGTCATTAGAACAAGGCGAGCAAGTCGCTCTGATGGGTGAAAGTGGTTCAGGAAAGAGTACGTTACTGAATTTGATTGCGGGGTTGGATACTGTCGATTCTGGCGAAATTTGGTTTCCGAATTTCTCTATGCATGAAATTGCCGAAACCAAACGTACTGCATATCGTCGTAACAACATTGGCCTTATCTTTCAGCAATTTAACTTACTTCCAACACTCAACGTCGCTGATAATATTCGTTTTTGTCGCCAGCTTAAGGGGCTCCCCGAAGACAAAGGTCTATGGCGTCAAATCCTTTCTGCATTAGATTTAATGCCACTGTTGGGTCGTTACCCTGAAGAAGTCTCGGGTGGCCAGCAGCAACGAGCCGCTATTGCCCGTGCGCTTTATATGGAACCCAAAATTCTCCTTGCCGATGAACCAACCGGCAGCCTTGATGAGCGAAATGCCGAAGCAGTGATGCGCCTTCTTACTACGTTGACTCGCCAGCTAGAGTGTACATTGTTACTGGTGACACACAGCGAGCGGGTAGCGGAACACATGGAAGGTCGAGTGCGTCTTCAAGGAGGGCAGCTTCATGTTATGGCCCGTAGTTAAAGCACTACTCGGCCATTACAGACGCTACCCTTTTCAAATCCTTCTTGTCTGGCTCGGTCTTACGTTAGGTGTGTCACTTTTAGTGGGTGTGACCTCTATTAACGATCATGCGAGGCAAAGCTACGAACACGGTGAAAAACTCTTTTCTAATCCTCTTCCTTACCGTATTCGCCCTAAACACATCACCAATAAGATTCCTCAGGGCTTCTATGTCCAACTTCGTCGCGATGGGTTCAACCAGTGCGCACCATTTGAAAGCCTACGAGTAAACATGGCCAATGGGACGGATCTGATGCTAGTTGGTGTTGATCCCGTGGCTATGTTGCAATTCAGGCCCGCGACGATTCTGAAAGATTTCTCTTCTCTGCAATTGATGAACAGCCCATATCCGATTTTGGTCAGTTCCGATCTCGCCGCACATATGAAATGGCAGGACAATGACTTTATCCCGCTCAGTGATGGCAGTAAATTAGGGCCGATTGTTGTTGATACCCAAGACCGATTGAACGGTACTCGGATTATCGCCGATATTTCATTGCTTAGAATGTTAGAGCGTAGTTCCGGAATTTCAGTCATTGCCTGTGGTGAAATGCCTCCGGAAAAACTAGCACGTCTCAAAGAGTACTTACCCAACGGCATGAGCATTATGCGTAATTCACGTGCTGAGCTTGAATCACTGACGCAAGCCTTCCACATGAACTTAAGCGCTATGGGGATGCTGGCGTTTCTCGTTGGTCTATTTATCTTCTACCAAGCGATGTCACTTTCGTTGACTCAAAGGCAGCCGTTAGTCGGTGCGATGCGTCAAACCGGCGTTTCTGGTTGGCAACTGGCTAAGGCACTCTGTTTAGAGCTTTTGGTGTTGATCACGATCAGCTGGTTGTGTGGTAACGTGCTCGGCATTTTGCTTGCTAATCAGCTTATTCCTGCTGTTTCGGCCAGTTTGGGCGACCTTTATGACGCGAATGTTGGCTTGTTGATCTCGTGGAGCTGGAAATCCAGTATATACAGCCTATACATGACGATCATTGGTGCTTTTGTTGCTTGTGCCTGGCCTTTGGTGCGTTTACTGCGTTCACAGCCGATTCGATTAACAGCACGCTTATCTTTAGTTCGTTTTGCGGGCACTGAGTTTACGATCCAAGCCTTGCTAGCTTGCGCGTTGTGTGTGACAGCAATCGCCATTTATCAGGCGCCGCAAACACAGGAATCTGGCTTTGCGATTGTTGCTTTGATGCTACTGAGTGTGGCGTTGTTTACTCCGTTCCTAATCTGGAAAGTATTTGATAGCCTTTCTTATTCGCTTAAATGGGTGAAAACACGCTGGTTCTTCGCTGACGCGGCAGCCAGCATGAGTTACCGAGGTGTAGCGACCATGGCGTTTATGTTGGCAATGGCAGCCAACATTGGTGTTGAAACCATGGTTGGTAGCTTCCGTGATACAACCGACAAATGGCTGAGCCAACGTTTAGCCGCTGACTTGTACATTTATCCGAATAACAGTGCTGCGGCTCGTATGAGCGGTTGGTTGTCTAAACAGCCGGAAGTTGATTCTGTTTGGTGGCGCTGGGAGAAAGAGGTCAATTCTAATAAAGGAGTTCTTCAGGTTGTCAGTACAGGTGCCTCAGAAGGGGAGTTGGACTCCTTAACCGTGAAGCTGGGCATTCCTAACTACTGGTATCACTTACATCACTCTAAAGGTGTGATGATCAGTGAATCGATGGCACTGAAACTAGGTATTCGCCCGGGCGACTCTATCGATTTATCTGGCAAGCTTGGTAAAGGCTGGCAGGTGGTCGGTGTCTACTACGATTATGGTAACCCCTATAATCAAGTTCTGCTTTCACACCGTAATTGGCTGTATGCCTTCGCTGGCGGAGGTACCGTTGCTTTAGGCGCTGTATTGAAAGATGGCGTTAATTCTGTTGGTCTTAAAAGGCGAATGGAGTCGGTGTTCCGTTTGAATTCGGAAAGGATTTTCGACAATAGCCATATTCATAAGCAGGCGATGAGGGTGTTTGACCGGACCTTCTCAATAGCCGATACACTCGGCAATATCACCTTGATCATCGCAGTATTTGGTATTTTCTTTGCCACGGTCGCTGGTGAGGTATCACGTCAACGTCATGTCTCGTTGCTGCGTTGCCTAGGGATGTCTGGTAAAGAATTGGTTGTTATGGGTGGTCTACAACTGTTTGTCTTCGGGGCAATATCGATTCTAATTGCGTTACCGCTTGGCTTGGCTCTGGCTAATTTAGTGGTAGATATCGTCATTAAGCAGTCTTTCGGATGGACACTTGAGCTTCAGTTAATCCCTGAAGAATATCTTCACACCAGTTTGATGGCGATGGGCTCGCTGATGCTGGCTGGTGCTTTGCCAGTATTGAGGATGATTCGAAACACACCAATGAAATCACTAAGGGACGCATTGTAAAATGAGGAAGTCCATTCAAGCGAAAACCCTTGTGAGAGCTTTGCTATTGCTCATAGTAGTAGGCGTGCTCGTTTGGGCTGCTTATCTCAGATACTACGTTATGCCTCAGACGGCGAAAAACAGCTCGGTGAATCACGTGATGCAGTCAGAGCCGACTCAGGTGTTTGAACCCGTCCTGCCCAATAACCCGGTTAAGATTCCAGTAGATTTTCGATTCCATAATGAATATCAGCATGAGTGGTGGCATTTCTTCGCGAATGTGAAAGATCAAAATGGTGAAGAATATGGTATCCAATGGAGCTACTTTCGAGTCTCAATGGATGATAGAGACGGAATTGGATGGCAAAGCCCTCAACTCTATATCTCTCACGTGGTAGTCTCTAATAAAGATAAGGTCTGGAAAGAACAGCGGCTCGCGAGAGGTGGAATCGGCCAGGCAGGTATGACGAATCGACCGTTTCGTATTTGGATTGATAACTGGTTTTGGCGTTCGCTTGGCAAAACGCCATTCCCAGGGCAACTAAGTGCTGTAAGCGATAGCTTTAATGTCCAGCTTCAAACTATTGCTCACGGCCCTTATGTATTACCGGGCGACAAAGGGTACGTCGAAAAACACGATTTACTGCCAATTGCTTCCTATAACCTCACCAATCCGTTTCTGAAAGTGAAAGGGATGCTTCAACTGGGTTCGCGCAAGTTGATTCCTGTCGAGGGGGAAGCTTGGATGAGTAAAGAGTGGGGCAGTGGATTGATGGCAGAGGGCCAAAAGGGCTGGGACTGGTTTGTACTCCATCTAGATAATGAGACCACACTCTCCATCAGTCGCTATCGGCATGCCCAACAGTTGCCATATCTGTTTGGTACCTTGTCCCGTAAAGATGGTAAGGCAGTGAAACTGTCAGCTGAGGATATGTCGATTGAACCCCATGAATCTACGTTGTTCAATAATGGCAAACATATCCCGTTGCAATGGGATATCAAAATCCCTGAGTACGATATTAACCTTACAACTCAAGTGCTTAACCAGGAGCTTTGGTTGCCATTTGTTGTTCCGTATTGGGAAGGGCCTGTTCAAACTTCGGGTAGCCATCAAGCGAAAGGTTTCATGCAGTTGACAGGTTACTAAATTAAAAAAGCGGCGCTAAGTGACTAAAAACGCAGTTTCTCATTTAATGAGAAACTGCGTTTTTGTTTGTGTTGGTAATTCTCTGAATTTACCTATACTTACGTAAGGAATAAACGTTGCATTAGAATTTTTATATCGAAAATTCCGAAGTTAAACATCCAAACAAGCGATTTTTCCTTAAGATTCGATATATATAAACTCAACTCTATTCTTTGTTAATCGTTTATTAACATAATAAATATAAGGACGATATCATGAGTGATATTATTCGCGATTTCTTCAAAATGGAGTCAGCAGGGGGGATTCTTCTAGTAATCGCTGCTGCAATCGCAATGACCATTGCCAACACGCCACTGAACGAATCTTATCAGGCAATATTGCATTCTTATGTGTTTGGCATGTCTGTATCTCACTGGATTAATGACGGCCTAATGGCTGTATTCTTCCTTCTCATCGGTTTAGAAGTAAAACGTGAACTTCTAGAAGGTGCGCTTAAATCCCGCGAAACTGCTATTTTCCCTGCTATTGCTGCTGTTGGTGGTATGCTAGCGCCGGCATTGGTTTATGTCGCATTCAACTACAGCAACGCTGAGGCAATTCAAGGCTGGGCGATTCCTGCTGCGACAGACATCGCATTTGCACTTGGTATCATGGCGTTGCTAGGTAAGCGTGTCCCTGTCAGCCTGAAAGTATTCCTACTTGCGCTGGCAATCATTGATGACTTAGGTGTTGTTGTTATTATCGCCCTGTTCTACACAGGAGACCTTTCTACTTCAGCATTAGCCGTCGGGTTTGCCATGACCGCAGCCTTGTTCATACTCAACTCGAAGAAGGTCACCAAATTGCTCCCCTATATGATAGTCGGTTCGATACTCTGGTTCGCGGTTTTGAAATCGGGAGTGCACGCAACACTAGCTGGTGTGGTGATAGGTTTTGCAATTCCTCTTAAAGGAAACAAAGGTGAGGGTTCTCCGCTGAAGCACATGGAACATGCACTGCACCCATACGTTGCTTTTGGTATTCTTCCAGTGTTTGCGTTTGCCAACGCCGGTATCTCTCTTGAGGGGATCTCGATGGAAGGGCTGACTTCGATGCTACCACTGGGTATTGCATTAGGGTTGTTAGTTGGTAAGCCTCTGGGTATCTTCAGCTTCAGCTGGGTTGCGGTTAAGTCTGGCGTAGCCAAATTGCCAGAAGGCATTACCTTCAGACATATTTTCGCAGTCTCAGTGTTGTGTGGTATCGGCTTCACCATGTCGATTTTCATCTCTTCGCTGGCCTTTGGTCCGGTTAACGCTGAGTTTGATACCTATGCGAGACTGGGTATCCTGATGGGGTCGACGACAGCTGCGATTATAGGATACGTGTTACTGCACATTTCTTTACCAAAAAAGACAGTGCTGGCAGATAAGCCAGCGACTGAAGCAAACCAATAATTAAGAACATTAAATAAAAAACGCTCCTCAGATAGGAGCGTTTTTTTGTTTGGATGAACTATTTTTCAATGATTGTAAAGATGGTCCATTCATCGACAACTTTTTCTGTTAATCCAACAACGGTCGCCGTAACTCTCCGGTTTAATGCATGAGAAGTTTCATCATCTCCATCAGTTTCCAATCGAGTTTCACCATAGCCTACAATGGTTACTCGTTCTGGCTCAGTTCCGAAGTATAAGAGCTCATCCTGTACAGCGTGAGCCCGGTTCTTGGATAGCTCTAGGTTATACTCAGGTGTGCCAATTTTGCTGGCGTAGCCCTGAATCTGAATTGAGGCTGATTTATATTTGGCCAAAAACTCTGCCATGGTCTGGATTTGATCAGAAAAGATAGGGTTAATCTCGTAAGAGTCGTTGGCAAAAAGAATCCTTAGTTGGAGCTCTTCTTCTTCTCTTATCGATGTACCGCATCCGTCATTGTCTACTTGAGCATTGACTGGTGTGCCAGGACATATATCCCTAGCATTGACTACACCATCTCTATCGTCGTCAGTTAGGTCCGATACCTGGTTGGCAGTCGGCGTTTCTATATATTCGTATTCATCCTCGTTCGCCGTCAATGTGGTTGACATTGCCATGCTTAAAACGGAGAGCGAGAGTAAGGTTTTCTTCAACATAATCAATACTCCACTCGTTGTGCCCATTCCACTGGAACGTCAACTAACAGGGCGTCCAGCAGGTTACCTGTAGCGTTCATCACACGATACTTTGCGTACTGCTCGGCGTAGTGGGCGTCAAGGTAATCTTTCCTAGCTTCGAAGAGCTCATTCTCAGTGTTCAGCAAATCGAGCAACGTACGTTGGCCAATTCGATATTGTTTTTCGTAGGCGATGACTGTTTCAGAGGCTGAATCAACGTGGTCAGCCAAGAAATTTTTCTGTTGCAGAGTAAGGTCAAGTGCACTCCAAGAAAGCCTTAAGCTTTCTTCTACCTGTCGATAAGCGTTACTGCGCAAGTCTTTTGCTTTGTTTAATTGATACGCGGCACGTTCGGATAAGTCACTATCTGAACCACCATTGTATAGGTTGTAGCTGAGTCTGAGCATAGCTAATGCTTCGTCACTGCTGCCTACGTCACCTCCTGCGTCATCTCGCCAAGTCTGACTTGCTTCGATTGAAATTGTTGGGAAGTAGCTGCCTTTTGATTGCTTGTATTGATAACGAGCTGAATCTACATCGACTTTAGAAACCTGTATAACAGGGTGTCGATCAAAAGCAGTATCCAAGGCTTCTTCCAGAGAAAGAGGCAATCTTGACTCATCCGCACGTGGGTAGATTAAGCCAAGCGGGCTTTGCCCGACCAGCCTTCTGAATTGTGTGTGAGTATCAACAAGGTTGTTCTGAGCTGCGAGTAAGTTGCCATGCGCTTTAGCGATACGAGCTTCGACTTGGGATACGTCTGCTGTTGAACCGATCCCAGAGTCTGCGCGACGTTTAATATCTCGGTAAATATCTTTGTGTACGGCGAGGTTACTTTCAGAAAGAGCGAGGACTTCCGTTGCTTTTACTGCATCAAGATAAACCTGAGTAACCTGCAACGCTAGATCTGAGGCGTCTGCCCAGAGTTGAAGTCTAATAGATTCGGCTTCAGCGGCGGTTCGGTCCATGTCATTGAGCGTAGCGTTACCATCCCAGATCAATTGAGTCAGGCTTATTGTTGCCTCTTTACGTGTTAGGTCGGTATCTGCACGACCTGTAGATTCTGCTGGGTTGATCTCTTCGTAACCAATGCCTGCGTCAAGATCGATGCTCGGAAGGTATGCGCCTCCGGAAGCATCCGCTTGTTTTAAGGCACTCTTGTACTCATTGAAGGAGCTTTTCAGTTCAGGGTTAGTCGCTAGTGTAATTGCCACCGCTTGCTCGAGTGTCTGACTGTAGCTGCTAAAGCTCATTGCGATAATACAGCTTGCCAGAATAATTCTTTTCAAGTTCAAGGGAGCCTCCTTTAATTTCCTTGTTAGTAAAAAGGAGAATGTAATTTGATGTTACTCAGGTGTAGGGCTTCGGGCACGAACACACTAATGGAAGCTTAGTAGAATCGCTTGCAATTTGAGAATCTTTTCGAAAATAAAAAATCGAACTTTATCTGGATCTTATAAACTTTCGTATGGACTTTTTTGCTATTAACTGGTTTATCAATAATGCGACAACTAAGGTTTATAGCATGTAGAAATGCGCGCTTTAAAAAACTCTAAAATTGGGGTGGGGGTTTTGCGCGTATTTGAGGGCGGGGATCTGCTTATGAATGCCAAAACACTAGCGCCATTTTTGATGGCGAACACGACCGTTGTTATTGATATTAATGGCCAGTTAAGAGAGCTTATACCGGGCGAAGTGCCTGGGCCAGGAGAAGTAATTGTTGTCGTGGGTCAGGGGGCCACAGCGGCAACGGACATTGATGCACAACTTGTTACTGATGATGGTGAAACGTTCGATATTAATTTGGATAATGAAATTGCGTCCATTTTCGAACAAATTGAACAAGGCGTCGACCCTACTCAAAACGAAGATTTTGCTACTGCAGCTGGTGGGCAAAACGGTTCAAGCCCAACAGGGTCCGGTGATATTGAAAGAACGGGTGCAGAAACCCTAGCGGAGACAGAGTTTGATACCTCTGGCTTGGAGTCTCAAGGCTTATCTGAAACTCAGAGCCTAACGCTATTAGACGTAGTAGCGCAGGCCATATTTGTTGGTGATGACTCGGTTACTGTTTTTGAAACAGATGCAGCGTGGGTGGTTAACGGGTCAATTGAAGCAACTGAAACAGACGTGCCTACATTTATCGTTCAAGAAGATGTTGCAGGAGAAAACGGAACTTTCTCTATTGATGCCGATGGTAACTGGACCTATGTTGCCAATAGTGCGTTTGATGAATTGAATATAGGCGACTCTCTCGTTGACGTATTCCCAATAGAATCTGCAGATGGCACTGTCGGTAGCGTGACCGTCACTATCAATGGTACCAACGACCTGCCTCAATTTGTGGCTACCAATGATATCCAAACTCAAAGCGATGGTGACGTGTCGACATTCGCTTTTGAAGATGGTGTCTACTCGTTTGACATTCCAGAAAACTCGTTATCAGGCGCCGTTCTTGGACAAGTAGCGGCTGTTGACCCCGATAATGACGTTCTTATTTTTAGTATCTCAACAAATATCCAGAATGGTGAAGGTGAAGACTTATTCCAGATTGATCCTGATACAGGTGAAATAAGCCTTACAGATGCAGGGGCCGCCTCTTACGTTAATGATTTCGAATTGCTGGAAAACGCCCATCAAATAGTGGTTACAGTGACCGAAGGAGATGGTATTGGAGAGCCTCAGTCAGTTGATGTTGACGTGTTCTTCAATGAGCTCAATGAAGATGATAACGAGCCTATCTTTGAAGGTACTGATGAAGGCGGTGAATACTCATTTCAGTACAATGAAAATTCATTGGATGAGGATGTGATCGGTACAGTCTCTGCAAATGATGGGGACGGGGAAAACGTAACGTACAGTATTAAAACGAATGTTCTTAATGAATCAGATGAACCTCTGTTCGAGATCGATTCAGCCACAGGTGAAATCAGCTTAACCGCTGCAGGTGTAGCAGCGTTTACCAACGATTTTGAACTTGAAGCTAACATCCATGAAATCATTGTCACTGCAACGGAAGATGATGGACTTGGTACCATCAAGTCTACGGATGTGACCGTTAACCTAGAAGAACTGGATCTTGATGATAATGCTCCTGTTTTCGCCGACACTGATGAGTCAGGTGAATACAACTTTGAGTACAATGAAAACTCTGTAGATGCAGATGTCCTCGGAACAGTGAGCGCAAGTGATGCTGATGGAGAGAACATTACATTCAGTATATCTGCCAATGTCTTTAATGATGCTGACGAGCCTTTATTCGAGATCGATTCTATTTCAGGTGAGATTAGCTTGACGGCCGCAGGGGTTGCGGCCTTTACCAATGACTATGAGCTGGCGGAAAACGAACATAGTATTACGGTTACTGCAACCGAAGATGAAGGCTTTGGTGAAGTAAAAGCTACAGATGTCACGGTTAATCTTTCTGAATTAAATCTGGATGACAATGCGCCGGTCTTCTATGACGGAGAAGAGCCAACAGAGAGCTATGCGTTCAGCTATAACGAAAACTCAGCAGACGCTGACGTGCTTGGCACGGTGGTTGCCATTGACGCCGATGGTGAGAATGTCACCTATAGCATCACCACAAATGTACTAAATGATGCCGATGAACCCTTGTTTGAAATCGATGCAAACAGTGGTGAAATCAGCCTCACTGCAGCGGGTGTTGCTGCCTTTACCAACGACTATGAGCTGGCCGCGAATGTGCATAATATCGTGGTGACTGCGACGGAAGATGAAGGATTAGGTGAAGTTAAAACCACCGATGTTCCTGTTCAGTTAACCGAGCTCAATCTTGATGACAATGCGCCGGTCTTTTATGACGGAGAAGAGGCAACAGAGAGTTATGCGTTTAGCTATAACGAGAATTCAACTGACGGTGATGTGCTTGGTACTGTGGTTGCCATCGATGCTGATGGTGAGAATGTCATTTATAGCATCACTACAAATGTACTAAATGATGCTGATGAACCCTTGTTTGAAGTCGATGCGAACAGTGGCGAGATCAGTCTAACGGCAGCGGGTGTTGCTGCATTCACGAATGACTATGAGCTGGCCGCGAATGTGCACAATATAGTGGTCACTGCGACGGAAGATGAAGGGTTAGGTGAAGTCAAAACAACCGATGTTCCTGTTCAGTTAACCGAGCTTAACCTAGATGACAATGCGCCTGTCTTCTATGACGGAGAAGAGCCAACAGAGAGTTATGCGTTCAGCTATAACGAAAACTCAGCAGATGGTGATGTCCTAGGTACTGTGGTCGCCATCGATGCCGATGGTGAGAATGTCACCTATAGCATCACCATAAATGTACTAAATGATGCCGATGAACCCTTGTTTGAAATCGATGCGAACAGTGGTGAAATCAGCCTCACTGCAGCGGGTGTTGCTGCCTTTACCAACGACTATGAGCTTGCCGCGAATGTGCATAATATCGTGGTGACTGCGACGGAAGATGAGGGATTAGGTGAAGTTAAAACCACCGATGTTCCAGTCCAGTTAACCGAGCTTAATCTTGATGATAATGCGCCTGTCTTCTATGACGGAGAAGAGCCAACAGAGAGCTACGCGTTCAGTTATAACGAAAACTCAGCAGACGGTGACGTGCTCGGCACAGTGCTTGCCATCGATGCTGATGGTGAGAATGTCACTTATAGCATCACTACAAATGTACTAAATGATGCTGATGAACCCTTGTTTGAAGTCGATGCGAACAGTGGCGAGATCAGTCTAACGGCAGCGGGTGTTGCTGCATTCACGAATGACTATGAGCTGGCCGCGAATGTGCACAATATAGTGGTCACTGCGACGGAAGATGAAGGGTTAGGCGAAGTCAAAACCACCGATGTTCCTGTTCAGTTAACCGAGCTCAATCTTGATGATAATGCGCCGGTCTTTTATGACGGAGAAGAGCCAACAGAGAGTTATGCGTTCAGCTATAACGAAAACTCAGCAGATGGTGATGTCCTAGGTACTGTGGTCGCCATCGATGCCGATGGTGAGAATGTCACCTATAGCATCACCACAAATGTGCTAAATGATACCGATGAACCCTTGTTTGAAATTGATGCGAACAGTGGTGAAATCAGCCTCACTGCTGCGGGTGTCGCTGCGTTCACGAATGACTATGAGCTGGCCGCGAATGTGCACAACATCGTGGTGACTGCGACGGAAGATGAAGGATTAGGTGAAGTCAAAACCACCGATGTTCCTGTTCAGTTAACCGAGCTCAATCTTGATGATAATGAACCAGTATTCCAAAACACCAATGAGCAAGACGAATACTATTTTAGCTATGACGAAAACTCTACTGATGCCTATGTTATCGGTACAGTCAGTGCAACCGATGCTGATGGAGAGGCGATAACCTACAGCATTAAAACCAACGTGTTCAACGATGCAGATGAAGCTCTATTTGAGATTGATTCGGGGACTGGTGAGATCAGCTTGACTGTCGCGGGGGTTATCGCTTTTACCAACGATTATGAGTTGGCGACTAATGTCCATAACCTTGTCGTAACCGCTACTGAAGTTGCGGGTCTAGGCGAGGTGAAGGCTACAGATGTCAATGTCACACTGGAAGAAATAAATTTAGATGACAACGCTCCTGTATTTGATCCAAATGATGGTGATCAATACTCCTTCTCGTATTTTGAAAACAATAATGATGAATACGTTATAGGTACAGTTTCTGCAACGGATGCTGATGGTGAAGCGGTTACCTACAGCATCAAAACCAATGTGTTTAACGATTCAAATGAACCTCTCTTTGTCATCAACCCAAGTTCAGGAGCAATCTCGCTCACATCCGCTGGCGTCTTGGCATTTACTAATAATTTCGAAGCATTGGCGAACGTTCATAACCTCGTCATAACGGCGACGGAAGTTGATGGATTTGGCACACAGAAAGCCACGGATATTGACGTGGTTCTTTCAGAACTCAATGTGAATGAAATTCCAGTGGCGGAAGATTTTGATGTTGATGCCGGTGACGCAATTATTGTCCCTATTGTGTTTGATTCAGATGATGAGGCGTTAGACCACATCTCTGATGAGGATGACGACTTTAATGATGTTCAGCTCAATGTGATGATCACATCACTCCCACAGTACGGAACCTTACTATATACAGATGAATTTGGTGAAACACGAGTGCTCACCGAAGCTGACCTCCATTCAATAGGAGATGCAGTTGATATCGATAAATTGTTTAACCCGGATAACATCACTTATGTACCAGGCGTAGGTGACCCGTTTGAAATTGGTTACAGTGGTGATTCTGAAGACATTGTTTTAGATGATGATGGTTTTTACAATTGGGGTGAATATGTCAGCGACACAGAGCGTCTTATTACACTGGAGAACGGTAATACGATTGGAATCAGCATCACTGACAACAATGACAAACCTCTAAAACAATATACCGGAGGTAAACCTCATGTAGGGTGGGGGATCGGAGATACTGATGGTAACGGTATGAACAAGCAGGAAACTCTGATTGTTGATCTTAGTGATAACCCGCTAGATGTTGTTACATTTGGTTTAGATGGTATGGGCGGCTCGTTCAACACCAATAGCAATGTTTATGTTGAGGTCACCTATACATTTGAAGATGGAACCACGCATGTCGAGCAGTATCAGAAAGATGAAGGTGATGTAGGTAATAGCCAGATCCTTTACGATTTTAGTTATTCGTCGCCAGATAACCCTATAGTACAAATGGAGCTGTCATCAACGGGTGGTAACTGGGAGCTAAGATATATTTCCGGTACTCAGGATATAACCGAAGACGTTACGTTCGACTATGTGGCTGTTGACTCAGATCTCGCTGTGAGTAATGAAGCCACGGTGACAATTGATGTATCAGATTCACCTGAATATGAAGTCTTGTCTGCTGAGCAGGGAGGTGAACTGACCTCTCAACTGGGCAATCAAATGATGCTTGGTGACAGCGATGACAACGTCTTTACTTGGCTCGATTCAACACTGGATAGTGGGACGGATGTTGTCGATAACTTTGAATTAGGCAGCGATTTAATCGACCTTACTGATA
Source organism: Vibrio sp. B183 (assembly GCF_000740665.1). Taxonomy (NCBI): domain Bacteria; kingdom Pseudomonadati; phylum Pseudomonadota; class Gammaproteobacteria; order Vibrionales; family Vibrionaceae; genus Vibrio; species Vibrio sp. B183. The sequence goes on from NZ_JPQB01000007.1 coordinate 38,317, forward strand.
TTTTGGATGACGACGATAATGTCGAAGTCGCGGACTTGATTGATAAGATAGAAGTAACCGTCGATGAAGATGATGTTGTATTGACAGTTACAGATGAAGGAAAGGAACAAACCATTGTAATGGAAGGTGTGACTTCTTCATTTGAGGATGCGGGTTTGATTGTCAACGACGCGATTACCGATGAGTTCAATATGCTAACCCAAATACTAAAAACGGATGCAGCATAATTAGGCGTTAAATGACAAAAAGGCTGACTTTAAGTCAGCCTTTTTGATACGTTGATAAATAATCGGAAAGCCAAAAATTAAAAAATGTTGCGAACCGTTTTCATTTTGTGATAACTTCGCGCGCAATCTCGGAGGTGAGTCGCAAAAAGACATTCTGGGGGATACGCGTAGTGAGCATTCAGGCTGAGTGAACACTCCGTAGGGTAGGTATCGGCAAGTCCTTTTGTCGATAGACGGGATACTGTTGTCGCTGTAGCGACATGTTTATGGGAAACCCAACATTGAATTCACATAACAAACAACCATTAATCAGCTTAGTTCTTCCTAAATGCCCTGTTTTGCAAAACAGCAGCATTACTGAACCTTGATTTACCTATTGAACATGTAGTCCATCGAAATGATGGAGCGATTTCGTGTATGCGCTATTTGGGTTGCTAACACGAAAGGGATAACTGTACCTGCTATTTACGTTTCACGTATGGCAGGAGAATTACATTTCAAAGGGATTAAATCATGAGCACAGCCTTTGAAGCCGATAATCCAGTGAACGACACTGTTATCGCAACACCATTTTCCACCCAGATTCCTGCCGTAGAAGGCGTTTATGACCTGACGCCTGATCTGGTATTACAAGATCAGGCCGAGCATGAATCTGCGGTACGTTCTTACCCTCGTCGCCTTCCTATTGCGATCAAACAAGCTTATGGCGCACTGGTTGAAGACACTCGCGGTCAAATATTTTTAGATTGTCTTGCTGGTGCTGGTACGTTGGCTTTGGGTTATAACCATCCGGAAATCAACCAGGCACTTAAAGACCAACTCGACTCTGGTCTCCCTTACCAGACACTGGATATCGCAACAGAAGCAAAAACAAATTTCATTCGCTCGGTGAAGAATTTTCTTCCTCAGGAGTTGAGTGATGACTGTGTACTCCAGTTCTGTGGTCCTTCAGGTGCGGATGCTGTAGAAGCCGCAATCAAACTCGCAAAGCAAACAACAGGTCGCAATACCATGTTTGCTTTCCGTGGTGCTTATCATGGCATGACAAACGGCACTATGGGCATGATGGGTAATCTAGGGACGAAGGCACGTCGCACTGGCTTAATGTCAGACGTGCACTTTATGCCCTTCCCATACAATCTGCGCTGCCCGTTTGGTTTGGGCGGTGACGAAGGCGCCAGAGCGGGTATTCGCTATATTGAACGTTTACTCAATGACGATGAAGCTGGAATCATGAAACCAGCCGCTATAGTTGTTGAGCCTGTTCAGGGCGAGGGCGGTGTTGTACCTGCTCCTGCGTTTTGGTTGAAAGAATTACGTCGTATCTGCGATGAGCACGGTATCTTACTGATCTTTGATGAGATTCAGTGTGGTGTGGGCAAATCAGGCTACAACTTTGCGTTTGAAGAAGCGGGCATTGTGCCAGACATTCTTTGCTTATCGAAAGCGATTGGTGGCGGTATGCCAATGTCGCTCCTGGTCATCAATAAGAAACATGATACTTGGCTGCCAGGTGAGCACACGGGCACTTTCCGAGGCAATCAGCTGGCTATGGTGTCTGGCGCTAAAGCATTGGAAATCATCGAGCGAGATAATCTTGTTGAGCACGCGAATGTTGCTGGTCAGTATTTGCGTTTAGGGCTTGAGTCGATTCAAAAACGCGTCAACTGTATTGCTGAAGTTCGTGGCAAAGGCCTAATGCTTGGTGTGGAAATCCGCAAACCCGGTACAGAGCGCAATAAGTTTGGTGAGCCAGTCGCTGATGGGGAATTGACCTTGGCGATTCAGAGAGCAGCCCTTGAACGCGGACTGATGGTTGAAAAAGGCGGGCGTGATGGTTCGGTGATTCGATTCCTGCCACCATTGATCATCACGTTTGAGCAGATCGATTTTGCACTTCGAGTGCTGGAAGAAGCGATTCTGGTTGCTGGTGGGAGCCATGTTGAGCCACAAGACGCCAATCAACAATGGAAACAGCATTTCATTCATACCGGTGAGTCTGGCAGTGATGAGTTCAGTAAAGTCATGAATCACACAACTGCGGCAATGAAACAAGTCTTTGAACAAGTCGATGCGCCTTATTCAGGGCTTGAACCAAAGCAGTTAGAACAGGTGATTAATGCGGTTGATCTAAACAACAAAAATGCCAGCCTAGCGGATGTGATCACTGATACCGCTGAACTAGTCGCAAAGAATGCTATTTTCACTCAGCATCCTGACTGTATCGCTCATCTTCACACCCCGCCATTAATGTCTGCAGTGGCAGCAGAAGCGATGATTGCCTCTCTAAACCAGTCAATGGACTCCTGGGATCAAGCCTCTTCTGCGACTTATGTTGAGCAGAAAGTGGTGGATTGGCTATGTGAGAAATACGAGCTTGGCAAACAGGCTGATGGCATATTTACCAGTGGTGGTACCCAAAGTAATCAAATGGGTTTAATGCTGGCTCGTGATTGGGTTGCAGACAAGCTGTCAGGACACTCTATCCAGAAATTTGGATTGCCGGATTACGCCGACAAACTTCGTATCATCTGCTCGAAGAAATCTCATTTTACGGTTCAGAAATCTGCATCTTGGATGGGGTTAGGCGAGAAAGCGGTGCTAACTGTTGATGCTCATAACAACGGCACGATGGATGTTGCTCAGCTTGATGAAGTGATTAGTGAGGCGAAATCTCAAGGGTTGATTCCATTTGCCATCGTTGGGACGGCAGGAACCACTGACCATGGTGCAATTGATGATTTGAATGTGATTGCCGATGCAGCGCAAAAACACCAGATGTGGATGCATGTTGATGGTGCTTACGGTGGTGCACTGATTTTAAGCCGCCACAAAGAACGTCTAGCGGGTATTGAGCGCGCAGATTCAGTCAGTGTCGACTTCCATAAATTGTTCTACCAAACGATCAGTTGTGGGGCTTTGTTACTTAAACAAAAACACAACTTCAAGTATCTGCTGCATCATGCGGATTACCTCAACCGTGAGCATGATGAGTTGCCTAACTTGGTAGATAAGTCGATTGCGACGACGAAGCGATTCGACGCATTGAAAGTCTTTATGACGATGCAGAATGTCGGTCCAGATACATTGGGTGCAATGTATGACCATCTTCTCGAACAAACTCAGCAAGTGGCGGATCTCGTTCGTAGCGACGACAACTTAGAATTGTTGGCTGAGCCATCATTGTCGACCGTGTTATTCCGCGTAGCAAATGCTCAAGTAGCGGATCTGGACGAGCTGAACAAAGTCGTAAGACTAGAAGCGTTGACTCGTGGCGTTGCGGTATTAGGTGAAACCATTGTTGATGGTAAAACCGCATTGAAATTTACGATTCTTAATCCGTGCCTGACGATGGCTGATTTTGAATCTTTACTAATTAAAATCAATAAGCTAGCTTCTGAGCTGGCGTAATTAAGGTAACGGAAAACTATGGCAATTCTACAGATTGGTGCAGGCGGCGTTGGCTGGGTAGTTGCACATAAAGCTGCGCAAAACAACGAAGTACTGGGTGACATCACCATTGCATCGCGTACCGTGAGCAAGTGTGAAAAAATCATCGAATCTATTCAGAAGAAAAACAACCTGAAAGACCCATCGAAGAAACTGGAAGCGCGTGCTGTTGATGCGGATGACGTTGATGCATTAGTTGCTCTTATTAAAGAAGTTCAGCCTGACCTTGTCATTAACGCAGGCCCTCCTTGGGTTAACATGACGATCATGGAAGCATGTTACCAAGCAAAAGTGAACTACCTAGATACCTCTGTTGCTGTTGATCTATGTTCTGAAGGCCAACAAGTTCCTCAAGCTTACGATTGGCAGTGGGGCTACCGTGAGAAGTTTGCTGAAGCGGGCATCACAGGTATTTTGGGTGCTGGTTTCGATCCGGGCGTGGTTTCGGTATTTGCGGCTTACGCAGTGAAGCATCTGTTTGATGAAATCGACACCATTGATGTAATGGACGTGAATGCTGGCGATCACGGTAAGAAGTTCGCAACCAACTTCGACCCAGAAACCAACATGTTAGAAATCCAAGGTGATTCTTTCTACTGGGAAAATGAAGAGTGGAAACAGGTTCCGTGTCATTCGCGCATGCTTGAGTTTGAATTCCCGCTAGTGGGCAAGCACAAAGTGTACTCTATGGCGCACGATGAAGTTCGTTCTATGCAAGAGTTCATTCCAGCTAAACGTATCGAGTTCTGGATGGGCTTTGGTGACAAATACCTAAACTACTTCAACTGCATGCGTGACATCGGCTTACTAAGCCCAGATCCGCTGACGCTTCACGATGGTACGGTTGTACAGCCTCTACATGTACTTAAAGCACTGTTGCCAGACCCAACTTCTCTTGCTCCGGGTTATACTGGTAAAACTTGTATCGGTACTTGGGTTCAGGGTACGAAAGATGGCAAGCAGCGTAGCGTATTTATCTACAATAACGCTGATCATGAAGTCGCGTACGAAGATGTTGAGCATCAAGCAATTTCTTACACCACAGGTGTACCAGCGATCACCGCTGCACTTCAGTTCTTCCGCGGTGAGTGGGCGGATAAAGGTGTGTTCAATATGGAACAGCTAAATCCAGACCCATTCCTTGAGACTATGCCAAGCATTGGTCTTGATTGGCATGTTCAGGAACTAGAGCCGGGTCAACCTGTTATCCACAAACTAAAGTAAGCACTTATTGTTCTTAATTTGGATTTATAAGATTAAGCCGATGCACTAGTGTCGGCTTTGTTCGATTTTTACGGTAGTAATTAGGTCAGAATATAAAATGCAAAAAAACGAACTGAAAACACCATACTTTATGATCAATGAAGATAAGTTGGTCGAAAATCTAGAAAAAGCCAAGCAACTCAAGGAAATCTCGGGTGTGAAGTTGGTATTGGCGTTGAAGTGTTTTTCTACATGGGGTGTTTTCGACATCATCAAGCCTTACTTAGATGGTACAACGAGTTCTGGCCCATTCGAGGTTAAACTGGGGCATGAAACTTTTGGTGGTGAAACTCACGCGTACAGTGTCGGATACAGTGAGGATGATGTACGTGATGTGGCTGATATTTGCGACAAAATGATTTTTAACTCACAAAATCAATTGGCTGCGTATCGTCACATAGTAGAAGGAAAGGCTTCGCTTGGTTTACGCCTTAACCCAGGTGTGAGTTATGCAGGGCAAGATTTAGCAAATCCAGCACGTCAGTTTTCTCGCCTTGGTGTGCAAGCGGACCATATTGATCCAGAAGTCTTTGAAGATATTGATGGTGTGATGTTCCACATGAATTGTGAGAACAAAGACGTCGACGCGTTTATCGATCTGCTGGACTCTATTTCTGAGCAGTTTGGCCACTACTTGGATAAGCTTGACTGGGTCAGTATGGGCGGAGGTGTGTTTTTCACATGGCCGGGATACGACATCGAAAAACTTGGCTTAGCGCTTAAAGCGTTTTCTGAGAAGCACGGTGTTCAGATGTACCTTGAGCCGGGTGAAGCTATCATTACCAAGACAACAGACTTGGTTGTGACCGTGGTGGATATCGTTGAGAATGTTAAAAAGACAGCGATTGTAGACTCTGCAACGGAAGCTCATCGCTTGGATACGCTAATTTACAATGAACCCGCTTCTATTCTAGAAGCTTCGTATAAAGGTGCACATGAGTATGTGATTGGCTCTTGTTCATGTTTGGCGGGTGATCAGTTCTGTGAAGCTAGCTTTGATAAACCTTTGGAAATAGGTCAGCGTCTACATATCTTAGATAGTGCGGGCTATACAATGGTGAAGCTTAACTGGTTTAACGGTTTAAGAATGCCTTCCGTGTACTGTGAACGCTCAGGCGGTGAAATTCAGAAGTTAAATGAGTTCGACTATTCAGATTTCAAACGCTCGCTCTCACAGTGGAGCGTCGAGTAGCCCAATAAAAAAGAGCAGCCGAATAAGCTGCTCTTTTTTTACGCTTCAACCATCACTCGTGTATCTTCACTGAGAGCTTCGAGTTCTTTGGCTACATCGTCTATCTGAACTTCGGTCGGTAATTTCAATGCGATATTCGCCGTGAACAAGCTGGAACTCACGCCTCCACCACCTGCGATGAACACTCGTTGGCAGTCCATATCCAGAATATTGATGCCTTGATTGTCCAAAACATGCGTAATTTCATTAACAATGCCAGCTCGGTCATTGGAGTCTAATCGGACCTGATATATGGCATCGGCATTGTGTGTGTGGCTATCTGAATCGACAAACTGGACCAGCAGGTCGTCATGGCTGCGAAACGCTTCTTTAACGTACTCCGCTTTTTCCTCTGGCAATTCGACTTTGATGACTGCCGCGACTTGATCTTCGATAAAGTTCACTTTACTGATCAGCCACTTCCCTCCATTTTCATGAGTGATAGCCGCCAGCTGCTTGATTGTGGCAGGTGTTGCTTTACCGACGAAATTGACGATAAAAGTGCTATTCATAACGGGCCTCCTAAATGCAAGCAATTCTTTTTATAGGGCTAAATTTAGTGTAGGAGTAGGGCGGAAGTTAGGTTTGATTCAGGTCAAGTTTTTGACCTGATAGCGGATTGTCTTGACCATTATGGTATGGCAGACACAAAAAAAGCGGCAATTCGCTGCCGCTTTCTTTGCTCAAGTGTCAGATTAAAAACTGATTTTCATCTCGACACCATAAAATACGCTGTCATAGCTAGCGCCAGCATCCATTGCAAACTTCGCTGCGTCTTGGTTACCAAACCAAGGTTTACTGTTGTATTGGAAATCTGCGCTACCGCCCCAAGCATCGCTTACCCACCCGTGGATGTGACCAACAGGGTTAAGGAAGAATAAGGTTACATCACCCATGGTTTGAGAGCCCCAGACTTCACCACCAGTCGCAACGATTTCTTGTTCAGCCTCAAACATCATCTCACCCACAACAGCCCCGAAGAAAGGCGTAATGAACAGATCCTGCCAAGAAGGAACTTCAGCAAAAGCCTCAACACCATACTCCCAGAAGAAGGTCGACAGAGTTGCAGAATACAGGAAAGATTCGAATTCATTGAAGCCAGCGTGACGGGCTGCTGTATAGTAAACACCACCAAAGTAAGGGTGCATCACATAGTTTAGGAAATGGTCATCTCGGTCCCAAACCGGCCCTGAGGTTACGTTATCCTTCCACTTAGTGCCTAAGCCACTCAAATCGCGGTCTTCTTCATCCCATTTTGTAATAGATTCTGGAAGGAGAGTCATCAGGCCTACGGTCGCAACACTAAGACCCAAAATCGTGTAAGTTTGGCCTTTAAGGTAGTCCCAATCTTTCTCACTTTGTACGGTGAGGTATTTAGGCAACTCAGGCTCTTCCAGTTTTAATTCGCTTTCAGTTAAACCTAAGGCATAACTATTGCTAGGCTTATAAGAATAAGAGTTGCTGAAAAGACTGTAGTTTTCTGTGTTATCTGCGGTGTATGAAAACTCAATGTGTTTCGGAGAATCGTAGGTATTGGCATTGGCGCAAGCAGAAGCCGACAACATCAAAGCGGTGATGTGTTTTTTGTACACGGATAAACTCCACAGTCTATTTCTAATAATGATCAGGCTCACAATTATCCACCAAAGCAAGAGGAATGGAAACCGGAAATTGTCCTAATTAAGAAACTTAGTTTCTAAAAAACACTCAAACAATGAAAATGATCAGTTTGATTGTTCATGTTTGTGACTCAGGACCAGAGGTTTCCTGAAAAGGAAAATAATTATGTTGAAAATAGCGATGTTAAGTACCGGTGAAGAAGTGCTTCACGGCGATATCGTTGATACCAATGCGGCGTGGTTGTCTGAAAAGTTTTTTCAGCACGGTTTTTCCCTGTCGAAACGTTCAACCGTTGGTGATAGTCAGTCAGCGTTGGTGGAAGAGCTGATGATGCTGAGCTTCAACTGCGATGTAGTGATTGTGAATGGTGGACTTGGCCCAACATCCGATGACCTGAGTGCCGAAGCGGCAGCTCAGGCGTCAGAGACTGAGTTGGAGCTTTACCCTGAGTGGTTAGAAAGGCTGGAGCAGTTTTTCGCCGCAAGAGGGCTTCCTATGCCGGAAAGCAACCGCAAGCAAGCGATGCTTCCGAAAGGCTCACTCATGCTAGACAACCCAGTGGGTACGGCCTGCGGATTTTTAGTGAATTTCAATGAGTGTGATTTTTACTTTACGCCTGGCGTACCGAGTGAATTTAAGTTAATGGTTGAAGCGCAAATTATTCCGCACCTCAAACAAAATCACAGTGATGTTGTTGGTTATGAATGCAGTAAGCTACATACCTTTGGCACTTCTGAATCTGCGCTTTCAGATAAGCTGGACAAAGTACAACTTCCAGAAGGCTACTTTTTAGGTTACCGCTCCTACATGCCTTACATTGAGGTCAAGCTGTTTGGCCCTAAGGATGACTTGGACAATCGCGTTAAGTTACTCCAGCTAGTCTACAACTTGATTGAAAGTAACGTAGTGAGTGTTGATGAGTCTATGCAAGACAATGTTGGTCATTTGATTCTCGAGAAGAAATGGTCAATTTCAACCGCAGAACAGTCTACACACGGTAACTTATCATTATGGCTTCACTCCAACGAAGAAGCGGCAGACTACTGCGGACATGGCTGGGTTTTGGGCAATAAAGTCGATGTCGGTAATAGCGATAACGATGACTTAGCGGCTGCATTTGCTTTAGCTGGAGCCACGAAAGATAAATGTGCGACCGATGTAGCGATTGCAACGGGAAAAGTTAAAGAACGCACATTCTCAGTAGCGATTTCTGCAAGAGAAGGTGAGTGGGGGCAGACGTTGACCTTTAATCGTCATTTCTCTAGAGCAGATCAAACCACGATTATTACCACGGTGGCTGCGGACATGTTAAGGCGTTATTTGTCAGGCAAAACCATGTTTCCTAACTACAGCTCACTAACTCGGGACAAAGAAATGTATGTCCCTCAAAACGTTATTTCTGGCTAGAACAGAGCCGAATATCTGTCAAACTCCTACCGAGTGGCATGCAGTAATAAGTGAATGAATATGTTTCTTATTACTCGCATGCTTTCATAATTATTTCTTAGAAGAAAATCATCTATAGCTTAAATGGATGATTTTAAATAGATGCCAACTTTGTCTCCTAATTGCAACGTGCATTTGTTGCAATTGTGCTTAAAATGATAGTTCGTCGCAGGTTTTGCTCAGGGAGGTTAGCATGTTCCATCATTCAAAAATAATGGTTTGGTATCAGGTGGCGAGTCAGAAAGTTGTTTTGGGAGAAGCACTTAGTGATGATAAACAGGACGTTATCTCTATGTGGCTTCATGCTCCGGAAGAAAAAAATCAAGAAAATTCATTAGGCTATCGCTTGTCCCTATTTGACGATGATGGGCGAGAGATTGCCGACAAAGCAGTGTCTATGTTGACCGCCGATGAGTTCTTATCCGGTATTCAGATTCGTGCCTAAATAATAAAAGAAAACCCGGCAATGCTAGCCGGGCTTTTTATAATTTGCATATTTATGCGCGTTTTTCCTTCAGGGAATAGTTGACATCTTCAATTTCAATGTCTGACTTTGCTTTACAGATGCAAGGCAAAATTTCATCACTCTGAGTGTACGCCATCGCAAAACCAACATATTCTACTTCACCTTTGACGAGCTTACAGCGGCATGCACCACAGTGGCCATCTCGGCAGTTATATTCAGGTTCAATCCCCGCTTGTTCCATCGTCTCTAGGATGGTGTTTGAAGGATTAGACTGAATCGCAGTAATACCGTTGATTTTTATGTTGGGCATTACAGTTCGAAGTCCTTGAAGTCGTCCGCTTGTACATCGCTGTCAATCTGACCAACAAGGTAAGAGGAGATCTCTGCTTCCTGTGGTGCTACCTGTACGTTATCTGAAGATAACCAAGCGTTAATCCATGGAATCGGGTTAGATGTTGCCTCTGGGTAAGCGGCATCCAGTCCTACTGCCTGCATACGGATGTTAGTGATGTACTCAACATACTGGCAAAGGATATCTTTGTTCAGGCCAATCATTGAACCATCTTTAAACAGGTATTCCGCCCATTCTTTTTCTTGCTCAGCCGCATCTTTAAACAGGTCAAAACACTCTTGCTTACACTCTTCAGCAATTTGCATGAATGAGAAGTCATCCTGGCCGTTGCGTAGAAGGTTGATCATGTGCTGTGTACCCGTCAGGTGAAGGGCTTCATCACGCGCGATAAGCTTGATGATCTTCGCATTACCTTCCATCAGTTCACGTTCTGCAAATGCAAATGAACAAGCAAAGCTGACGTAGAAACGGATTGCCTCTAGTGCATTTACAGACATCAAACATACGTACAGTTTCTTCTTCAATTCGTGAAGGCTGATTTTAACGTCTTCACCATTGATAGTATGCGTACCTTCGCCGTAACGATGGTAGTCATTCGTCATTTGGATCAGATCGTCGTAGTAGTGTGAAATGTCTTCAGCACGCTTCAGAATATGCTCATTTTCAACGATGTCATCAAACACTAGGCCTGGATCATTCACGATGTTGCGGATGATATGGGTGTACGAACGTGAGTGAATCGTTTCAGAGAACGACCACGTTTCAATCCACGTTTCTACTTCTGGTAGTGATACTAGAGGAAGTAGGGCAACGTTCGGGCTACGACCCTGAATGGAATCCAGTAGTGTTTGGTACTTCAGGTTAGAAATGAAAATGTGCTTTTCATGTTCTGGTAACTTGTTGTAATCGATTCGATCGCTTGATACGTCGACTTCTTCTGGACGCCAGAAGAAAGATAATTGCTTCTCTATCAGTTTTTCGAAGATCTCGAACTTCTGTTGGTCGTAACGAGCAACGTTTACTGACTGACCTAAGAACATTGGCTCTTTTAGTTGGTCATTTTTGTTTCGGTTAAAAGTACTGTAAGCCATGATGCCTCAATTCCTTTTAAGCCCCTCAAGCGAGGGGCAGATAATCTGTTAAGCCTTGCTAATCCGATTGTCGGATTAGTGATTAGATCTTACAACCGCCGCCTGCACAATCGTCGTCTTGTGGTTGTACAGCGTCTTTCTGGTCATCGCTCGCACCATCGCGAGTGTTATGGTAGTAAAGTGTCTTCACACCATACTTGTACGCTGTTAGCAGATCTTGTAGCAGTTTCTTCATTGGCACTTTGCCACTCTCGAAACGGCTTGGGTCATAGTTAGTGTTGGCTGAAATTGCCTGATCGACAAACTTCTGCATGATACCAACCAAATGTAGATAACCGTCATTAGAACCAATATTCCAAAGAAGCTCATAGTTATCTTTGTATTCAGTGAACTCAGGAACAACCTGCTTCAGGATACCGTCTTTCGATGCTTTTACAGATACGTAGCCGCGTGGAGGCTCGATACCATTTGTCGCATTTGAAATTTGAGAAGACGTTTCTGAAGGCATTAGCGCCGTTAGCGTTGAGTTACGCAGGCCGTGCGTCAAGATCTCTTCTCGAAGACCGTCCCAGTCGTAATGAAGGGGTTCATCACAAACTAAGTCCAGATCTTTCTTGTAGGTGTCGATTGGTAGCAAACCTTTCGCATAGTTGGTTTCACCAAATAAAGGACACTTACCTTGCTCTTTCGCTAGCGCTACAGACGCTTTTAGCAAGTAGTATTGAATCGCTTCAAAAGTACGATGCGTCAGGCCATTAGCGCTGCCGTCAGAGTATTTCACGCCATTCTTAGCTAGGTAGTAAGCGTAGTTAATAACACCAACACCTAGAGTACGACGGTTCATCGTTGACTTGTATGCCGCTGGTAGAGGGTAGTCTTGATAATCTAGTAGGGCATCAAGCGCACGAACAACCAGATCAGAGAGCTCTTCAAAGTCATCAAGAGACTTAATAGCACCCAAGTTGAATGCTGAAAGCGTACACAGTGCAATCTCACCTGAGTCGTCTTCAACGTTTGTCAGAGGTTTCGTTGGAAGAGCGATCTCCAAACATAGGTTAGACTGGCGAACAGGTGCGACTTCAGAGTCGAATGGGCTGTGAGTATTACAGTGGTCAACGTTCTGAATATAGATACGGCCTGTAGAAGCGCGTTCCTGCATCAAGATAGAGAACATCTCGATAGCTTTAACGGATTCTTTCTTGATTGATGGATCGTTTTCGTATTTAACGTACAGACGTTCAAACTCATCTTGATTCTCAAAGAACGCATCGTATAGGCCTGGCACGTCTGATGGTGAGAACAGCGTAATGTTTCCGCCTTCAACCAAACGCTGATACATCAGGCGGTTTAGCTGAACACCATAGTCCATATGACGAACACGGTTTTCTTCGACACCGCGGTTGTTCTTAAGCACCATTAGTGCCTGAGATTCACCGTGCCATAGAGGGTAGAATACGGTTGCAGCACCACCACGCACGCCACCTTGCGAACAACATTTAACGGCAGTTTGGAAGTATTTGTAGAATGGTATACAGCCAGTGTGGAACGCTTCACCGTTACGGATTTCTGAGCCCAGCGCACGAATACGACCAGCGTTGATACCAATGCCTGCACGTTGCGAAACATAACGTACGATAGAGCTTGCCGTTGCGTTGATAGAGTCTAAGCTATCGCCACACTCGATCAGAACACATGAACTGAACTGACGAGTCGGAGTACGCACACCAGACATAATTGGCGTTGGCAGGGAAATCTTGAATGTTGACGTCGCATCGTAGAAGCGCTTGATGTAATCAAGACGCGTTTCTTTTGGATACTTAGCAAACAGACATGCCGCTACAAGGATATACAGGAACTGAGCACTTTCGTAGATTTCACCAGATACACGGTTTTGAACGAAGTACTTACCTTCTAGCTGTTTAACTGCTGCGTAGGAGAAATCGAGGTCACGTTTGTGATCTAGGTACGCATCTAGTTCATCCAGCTCAGCTTTTGTATAGTCTTCCAAAATGTGCTGATCGTATTTGCCCATGTCGATAAGGCGGGACACATGGTCATGTAGCGTCGGCGGCTCGTACTGACCATAAGCTTTTTTACGCAGGTGGAATACGGCTAGTCGAGCGGCTAGGTATTGATAATCTGGCGTTTCTTCTGAGATCAAATCGGCCGCTGATTTGATGATTGTTTCATGGATATCAGTAGTAGTGATTCCATCATAGAACTGAATGTGAGCGCGCAGTTCTACCTGAGATACAGAAACATTGTCTAGACCTTCAGCAGCCCAGGTAATTACTCTGTGGATCTTTTCCAGATCAATACTTTCTTTGCGGCCGTCACGTTTGGTAACGGTTAGTTGTTGGTTCATTCTGCTTAATTTCCCTAACAAAACTGATAAAAGCCGTGTTTTCGTGTAATTCTTGTAAAAAATGTTCCGGCTTTGTGATCAAAGTCTATCTATATATTGTAGTACAAACACAACATATAGGGGTGCATTGCTGTGCGAGTTACAAGATAGTGCTATCCATGCCCCTTTTCAAGTTGCAGATCTGGGATGACTTGTGGATAACTAACAAAAATGAAAATTTCAGTAAGTGGACACTAACCGATGGGATTAGAGTCTAATTGATTGTATAAAATTACCGTTTTGAGATCGGTTTATAAGTAACCACAAACAAAAAAAAATTCCTTGATCTTTCAGGAATTCTGAGCGTGATTTTATGGCTGTATATTTTGGAATCAGAGCCCCAAAAATGGGCGAAAAAATAACAAAAAAAGCGGGGCAATATGCCACCGCTTTCTATATGTTCGACTTATGAATGATACGTGTTGTTATTAAAACTTTTGCGTATGAACAATATAATTAACATCAACTTTATTGCCGAGCTTATAGCTATCCGTTAATGGATTATAAAGTAGGCCAGTTATCCCCATTTCTGTCAGGTCGGTATGATCAATCATCTTAATTAGCTCTGCTGGCCGAATGAACTTTTCATGATCGTGTGTGCCTTCTGGAACAATACGTAGTAGCTTTTCAGCCCCAACAATAGCGAATAGGTAAGACTTAAAGTTTCGGTTTAGTGTTGAGAAAAACACGTGACCACCGGGCTTGACCAATGCAGCGCAAGCACTAATGACAGATTGAGGGTCGGGAACGTGCTCAAGCATTTCCATACAGGTGACGACATCATACTTGCCTGCATTATCGCGAGCATGGTCTTCAATTGTACTTTGTATATAGGACAACTCAGTACCTGTCTCCAGTGCGTGCAATCGAGCTACCTCTAGTGGCTCCTTACCCATATCAAGGCCAGTCACTGTTGCGCCTTCTTTCGCCATGCTTTCAGCAAGAATTCCACCGCCACAGCCAACATCTAGAACGGTTTTTCCAAACAAGCCATTCGCGTTATCCAATACGTAATTCAGTCGTAGTGGGTTGATTTGATGCAGAGGCTTGAACTCACCCTCTAAATCCCACCAGCGAGAGGCCATCTCTTCAAATTTTTTGATTTCGTTTGGATCAACATTTTGTGACTGGGTCATAACTACTCTATTTACTTAACGACTTCCTTGAAACAGGTCAGCATTATAACCCTTAACTCTCAACTCTCCATAGAAGGGATCACTTTTCTCAAGAGGTGGTGAAAATATAGCCATTAATCAGCGAGATAAATTCAGAGTGTGCAATTTCTCAGCATTTGATTCACAACCAAGCTCACAACCTGATAAAAGGAGAGGGAAAGTAATGCCGAACTGTTAATTTGTGTGTTATATTTTTGCACCTTAAACGTATTGTACATACGATCTATAAATAGAGGGATATTGGCTCTATGAGCGATCTAGCTAAAGAGATCACGCCCGTAAACATTGAAGATGAGCTTCGAGGTTCGTACCTTGACTATGCGATGTCCGTTATCGTTGGTCGTGCTCTTCCAGATGTGCGTGATGGCCTAAAGCCTGTACACCGCCGCGTTTTGTTCGCGATGAATGTACTAGGTAATGACTGGAATAAACCATACAAAAAATCTGCCCGTGTAGTTGGCGACGTAATCGGTAAATATCACCCTCACGGTGATAGCGCTGTGTACGACACTATCGTACGTATGGCTCAGCCGTTCTCACTACGTTACATGCTTGTTGATGGCCAAGGTAACTTTGGTTCCATTGATGGTGACTCAGCGGCGGCAATGCGTTATACCGAAGTCCGCATGGCGAAAATCGCCCATGAACTTCTGGCTGACCTAGACAAAGAAACTGTCGATTACGTACCTAACTATGATGGTACGGAGCAAATCCCGGCAGTTCTTCCGACAAAAATTCCTAACTTACTGGTGAACGGTGCTTCTGGTATCGCGGTAGGTATGGCAACCAACATTCCTCCGCACAACTTGACTGAGGTAATCGATGGCTGTCTGGCTTACATCAATAATGAAGAGATCACTATTGATGAGCTAATGGATTATATTCCTGGTCCTGATTTCCCTACGGCAGCGCTTATTAGTGGTCGTAAAGGCATTGTAGACGCGTACAAAACAGGTCGCGGTAAGATCTACATGCGTTCTAAAGCGGAGATCGAAGCAGACAAGAATGGCAAAGAAACCATTGTTGTCACAGAGATTCCGTACCAGGTTAACAAAGCTCGCCTAATCGAAAAAATTGCTGAGCTGGTTAAAGATAAGAAAGTTGAAGGCATCAGTGCACTACGTGACGAGTCTGATAAAGATGGTATGCGTATTGTCATCGAATGTAAGCGTGATGCGGTTGGTGAAGTTGTTCTGAACAACTTGTACGCTAATACTCAGCTACAGACGACTTTCGGTATCAACATGGTTGCGCTGAACAATGGTCAGCCACAACTATTTAACCTGAAAGATATGCTGAAGTGCTTCGTTGACCACCGCCGTGAAGTGGTGACTCGTCGTACTATCTTCGAATTACGCAAAGCTCGTGAACGTGCTCATATCCTTGAAGGTTTGGCACTTGCACTAGCAAATATCGATGAAATCATTGAACTGATCCGTCGCGCTCCAACACCAGCTGAAGCCAAAGAAGGGCTAGTAGCTCGTGGTTGGGACTTAGGCAATGTTGCAGCAATGCTTGAACGCGCGGGTACAGATGCGGCTCGCCCAGAGTGGCTAGAGCCTCAGTTTGGTATCCGTGATGGTCAGTACTTCCTGACTGAGCAGCAAGCACAAGCGATTCTAGATCTTCGTCTACAGAAACTGACTGGCCTAGAGCACGAGAAAATTCTTGACGAGTACAAACAGCTTCTAGAAGAAATCGCAGAATTAATGCACATCCTTGCAAGTACTGAGCGCTTGATGGAAGTTATCCGTGAAGAGCTTGAAGCCGTTCGTGATGGTTTCGGCGATGCACGTCGCACAGAAATCACTGCTGCAATCCATGATATCGACATGGAAGAGCTTATTGCTCGCGAAGACGTCGTTGTGACGCTTTCTCACGAAGGTTACGTTAAGTACCAGCTACTAAGCGACTACGAAGCTCAGCGACGTGGTGGTAAAGGTAAGAGTGCAACCAAGATGAAAGAAGAGGATTACATCGAGCGTCTGCTTGTTGCTAATACTCATGACAACATCTTATGTTTCTCTACCCGTGGTAAAACATATCGCTTGAAGGTATACCAATTACCGCAAGCTAGCCGCACTGCACGTGGCAAACCAATCGTGAATATTCTTCCGTTAGAAGAAAATGAGCGTATCACAGCAATTCTACCTGTTTCTGAATTCAGCCCTGAGAAGTTTATCTTTATGGCAACGGGTGATGGAACGGTTAAGAAGACTTCTCTCGATCAGTTTGCGAACGTACGTTCTAATGGTCTGATTGCGGTTAACCTGCGTGAAGATGACTCACTGATTGGTGTTGATATCACCGATGGTGACAGCGACATCATGCTGTTCTCTAAAGCAGGTAAAGTTGTTCGATTTAGCGAAGATAAAGTTCGTGCGATGGGCCGTACTGCGGCAGGTGTACGCGGTATGAAACTGGCTGACGATGATCAGGTTGTTTCACTGATTGTTCCTTCTAACGAAGGTGACATTCTTACAGTGACGCAAAATGGTTACGGTAAGCGTACAGAGCTGGCCGAGTATCCAACGAAAGGTCGTGCAACTCAGGGCGTTGTGTCTATCAAGGTTTCTGAGCGTAACGGTAGTGTCGTTGGCGCGGTACAGGTAGAAGAAGGCGACGAGATGATGATGATCACCGACGCTGGTACTCTAGTCCGCACACGCGTAGCGGAAGTTAGTCAAGTTGGTCGTAACACGCAAGGTGTTACTCTTATCCGTACTGCTGAAGACGAAAACGTTGTAGGTTTGCAGCGTATTGATGAAGTGGAAGAAGCTGATTTGCCTGAAGGTGAAGAAGTAGAAGGTCAGGAAGGTGAAGTATCTGAAGCCGCTCCAGAATCTACACCAGACGCTGATGTCGATACTAACGCAGACGAGCAAGACTAATCGTTGACTTAATGTTTAAAAGCCGGGTTTTAACCCGGCTTTTTTGTATCTGAAATTCAGAGATCTTGCTTTCCCATATCACCATGTTAGAAACAAATTAATGGTAATCAGTCGCTTAAGTTGAGAGTGATAAATTTCATCAATATCTAATTGATAAAATTATCTCTGACAAAGGTATGGCGCCAAAAAAATAACGTTATTACAAATAGTTACAGGTAAATAATATTTCAATAATATTGCGTGCATGAATGCGAAATTGCCTATAAAATTCGCAGCTTCTGTCTGTTCCACAACCAATATTAACTATCATGAAACTGTCACTGAAACAAAAACTCATTGGTGCCAGCTTATTAGCCGTTGTGCTAATGGCGAGTGCATTGACCTGGCTTTCTGCCGACCAACTTTTCCAGCAAACTCGCAATGGCGTAAATGCCAGAGCAGAAAGTCTAGCTGCCGCTGCCTCGGAAGGCATTTCAGATTGGATTACCATCCGTGAGGATATTGCTAAAGCGTTTAACGATTACAGCCAAGAGCAAGACGTTGTTCCTTATCTTCAGCAGGCCCGTAAAGCGGGTGGCTTTGATGATATTTTCCTAGGCACGCCAGAAGGTGGTATGTACCGTTCCCACCCTGAGCGCAACCGCGCGGATTACGATCCACGCGTTCGTCCTTGGTATAAAGATGCGAACGCAGCCGGTCGTCAGATCATTACCACAGCCTATAAAGATGCGATCACTAACGCACTGTTGGTTACTATTGCAGAACCTGTTCGTCGAAATGGCAAATTGGTAGGCGTAGTAGGTGCCGATGTATTGATTGACCAGCTTATCGATGATGTTATCAACCTAGATGCGGGTGAAAATGCCTACGCAATGCTGATTGATACGCAAGATGGCACATTCCTAGCACATCCGAACAAAGATCTTTCTCTCAAACCTGTGACTACGCTATCTAAAAAGCTGACAATGAGCGCGATTGAAAACGCTGCGAATTCAGGTGCAATGGAGATCATTGAGCGCAAAGGTCAGGAGAAATTCTACTTCTTCAAAAAGGTTCCTGGTACGCAGTGGATTTTCGCCATTGAGATGGATCGTCAAACAGAAGAAGCGGCGCACACCGCATTGCTTGAAAACCTGCTGCTGACGGCAACGATCATTACAATCATTGTTATCGCGGTTGTTTCTTGGCTAGTGAGCTTCTTGTTCCGCGATCTTGGACGCGTATCTCACGCTCTTGAAGAAATCGCATCTGGTGAAGGAGATCTCACGCAGCGCCTTGAACCTCGCAGTGATGATGAAGTGGGCCAATTGGCAACGAACTTCAACACCTTTGTTGGCAACATGCATGCGATGGTTTCCAAGCTAAGTCATGTATCGGCGTCACTTTCTGAGCAAGCTAAGCAGACTGCTGAACACGCTGAAGAACGCAGTGCGCGTATTCGTCTCCAGCAAGATGAGATTAATATGGTAGCGACTGCAATTAATGAAATGGCGGCAGCAACCCAGGAAATTGCGGGCAATGCAGATAACACTGCACAAAACTCAACGGAAGCGGTGACAGCGTGTGTTCACGGTGGTAAGCAAGTTGTTCAGACTCAGTCTTCGATTCAGAATCTGGCCCAAGAAGTACAAGTCGCTACAGATGTTATCCAAGAACTTGAAACGCACGGTAATAGCATCAGCACGATTCTATCCACAATTCAGGATATCGCTGAGCAAACGAACCTGTTGGCACTGAATGCTGCGATTGAGGCGGCACGTGCTGGCGAACAAGGTCGCGGTTTCGCGGTTGTTGCTGATGAAGTTCGTGTTCTTAGCCAACGCACCCATGCGTCGACGCAAGAGATTCAGCAAATGATCGAAACATTGCAAAGCACAACGGGTAAAGCGGTGAGCATTATGGGCGATAGCCGTCAGCTTGCAGACACCAGTGTTACCGATGCGGACTCAGCAGCGGTCAGCTTAACTCAGATTCAATCAGCGGTTGAGCAAATCAGCGATATGGCGACACAGATTGCTTCTGCCGCGGAAGAACAAGCCTCGGTAACCTCTGAGATCACTCGTAATACGGTTGGTATTCGCGATGTATCAAACGAGCTTGCTGATGAAGCTCATGATGCTGCAGCACAAGCCGCTCAGCTTTCAGAGCTGTCTCACGAACTAGAACAGGAAATTGGCCGCTTTAAACTGTAAGTGTCTAATTAAATGACGAAAGGCTCGGAATACTACCGAGCCTTTTTTATTTTCTTTGTATTTCCAAATTGGAAAAGAGGGTTTAAATATATTTCAATTGTCGACAAGGAGAGCCCAGGTCTAAAATCCTTAAAAACAATAAGGAATATACAATGTCTGAAGCTCTCAACTCTTTCCAACAACGCGTACAAGAAATTGTCACTGATGCCAAATTAAACCCTAAACAGAAGAATCAATTCTTAGCCTTAGAAGCGGAGGCTAGCCTCCCTTATATGCCTGTCTCAGAGCCTGTTCGTCTTGCAATGGAAGAAGGCATTTTATGCGATATGTTTGAAGGTCATGCACCATTTAAACCGCGATATGTCTTGCCTGATTATGCCAAGTTTCTTCAACAAGGTTCTGAGTATCTAGAGCTAGAGCCAGCGAGTGATTTTGACGATGCTATTAACCTGCTGACAATCATTTATCATCATGTGCCGTCAGTGACTAATATTCCAGTATATCTAGGGCAGCTTGATGACGTATTGCTTCCCTATGTGGGTGAGTTAAGTGAGCAGGCGATTTATCTTAAGCTCAAGCGATTCTGGATCATGCTAGACCGAACACTGCCTGATGCTTTTATGCACGTTAATATTGGTCCTTCGGATAACATCATTTGTCGAACGATCTTAAAAATAGACGCTGAGCTCAAGCAAATTGCGCCAAATCTCACTTTCATGTATGACCCGACCGTGACACCGGATGATTTGTTACGTCAGGCCACCAACAACATTTGTGAATGTAGTAAACCTCATATTGCTAACTATCCAATGCACGCGAGTAGCTACGGCGAAAAGCGATTTGGTATTGTGAGTTGCTATAACTCTCTACCTTTGGCCGGTGGGTCGAACACCCTGGTCCGAATGAATCTTAAGTTGTTGGCGAATCTAGCATCAGACACTGAAGACTTTCTCAATCAACTGCTGCCTTATTACAGTGAATTAATGGTCGAGCTGATGGACTCACGAAGTTCACATTTGCATGAGAAGTCAAATTTCTTTAAAGGCTTCTTAACCAAAGAAGGTTTGATTGACGAAGCGCGTTTTGCGCCAATGTTTGGCATCTACGGTATGGCTGAAGCGGTTAATCTTCTTATGGAGAAGTCGGGAGAAAAGGGTTGCTATGGGCATGATCTAGAAGCGAACGAGCTAGGCCACCTAATTTCTGAGAAACTGGCTGAAATTGTGCAAGGTTCAGAGGTGAAATACGGCCTTGAAGGCAGAGCGCTTTTGCATGCTCAAGGGGGCATCAGCCTTGATGAAGGAGTGACTCCGGGAGTCCGCATTCCTTATGGCACCGAGCCAGACCCAGTCGCTTATGTACAAGCGACCGCCAAGCACCATCAGCATTACACCTCCGGTATTAGCGACATCCTGACGATAGATGAAACGGTGAAGTCAAACCCGGAAGCGATGTTTAATTTGTGTAAGGGGGCGCTGAATTCAGGGTATAGAGAGTTCACGGCCAATGTTGCTTCAAATGATTTGGTGCGAGTTACTGGCTATATGATCAAACTGTCAGATATAGATAAGTTCTCAGAGCAAGGTTCGCGCAAAAATACGACTTTCCTTGGCGCTGAAGCGGCTAACAATACAGGGATTTTGGATAGAGCTCCGCGAGTTGTGAGTATGGAAAGTCAGCCGGTTTACAAATAGGGTAAGCATATGAGCGAAAGGCAGGCCATTGTTAGCCGTATCCTCAAGTTCTCGTGCGTGGATGGACCAGGTAATCGACTGGTCCTTTTCCTACAGGGGTGCAATTTTAACTGCATTAACTGCCACAACCCCCATACGATTAATTATTGTAATCACTGTGGGGATTGTGTCGAAGGGTGCCCAGAAAATGCGCTGTCATTCGACACAAACCAGAAAGTCGTATGGGATGAGAGCAAATGTACGCATTGTGATCAGTGCATTGATGTTTGCACATATCGTTCTAGCCCTAAAGTGCGTCACTACTCGATATCAGAAATTGTCGAGCTGATAAGTGAACAAAAGTGGTTTATCAGCGGTGTCACGATATCCGGTGGCGAAGCGACAATGCAGCTGCCTTTTATTATCGAGTTATTTAAACGCATCAAATCAGACAAAGAGCTTTGCCATCTTACTTGTTTCATTGACAGCAATGGCTACCTAGGTGAGTCTGGTTGGGATAAGGTTCTGCCTTATCTTGACGGTGTAATGATTGACCTTAAGTCTTGGCAGGAAGAGACACATCACTGGTTGGTTGGGCGTGATAATCACAAGGTGGTTCACTCAATACGCTATTTGGCAGATGAGCAGAAGTTGCATGAGCTTCGCTTACTACATATACCGAACAGAAGTGATTTGGACAAAGAAGTCACAGAAGTTGCACGCCTTATTAATACGCTGCCTGACAATGTTAATGTGAGGCTAAATGCGTTTCAGCATCATGGCGTGATGGGTGAAGCGCTAGAGTGGCCGAAATGTACAGAATCGCAAATGTTGCAGTTTCATGATGCTTTGCGGCCACTGATTCACCAAAACATCCAGCTACCTAGTGTTTATGTCTAAACTGGTTTAATCAGTAGAGAGTGCAACCACTTCAGAGCTGGGTCGTTTAGGCTCGCTTGGTTCCAGACCAAGCTGTAAGCAACCTTTCCATAGGAAAAAGGAAGAGGCTTTTGGATCAGAGTTTCTGCCTGCAGCGATCTCTCTGCCCACATTTTCGAACAAGTCAGTAACAACTCAGTCTGGTGACAGATAACCGCCGCAGAGCCAAAATCAGCGACGGAGATAGCGATGTTTCTCGACGTGTACTGCTGGGTAAGTTTTTGCTCAAAGTACGGGGCGGACAAATCCTTATCCAAAATGCCGATGTGTTGGTAAGTGAGATACTGTTCAGTGTTCATCGATTGGTTAGCCAGAGGGTGCGTTGGGCCCATCAAACAGACCATTTCATCCTCCTGAATTTGCTCCCAGACTAGGTCGCGACTGCGTGTTGGCGGTTGGCTGATGTCGTGTGGCAAAATCATAAAATCAACTTGTCCACGCAGCAGGGCATCAAAGCTAAGTTGTTCCTTAGCGAAAATCTGGATGTTAGCTGACGTTAACTCACGACCGATTTCGGTAATTCGTTCGGAAAAAAGCTCGAAGGTACTCTCGCGCATCGATAGCGATACCGTTCCGGAAAAATTCTTCGGTTCAAACTCCCCTTGGTGGAGGATTCCGTTCATACAAGCAAGGATCTTGTGTACGTCTTTGGCAACGGACAGCGCAAAGGGGGTGGGGACCAATGACGTTCCTTCTCGATAAAAAAGTTCATCCTTAAGTTGTTCTCTAAGCTGGCTGAGTGTTTTACTGACGCTTGATGGGGTAACACATAAAACTTGAGCGGTTCCACTGACACTGTGCGTACTTAATAGTACATGCAATACCGTCAGGTGCTTTAAGCTGATTCGAGAAAGGGCAACATAATCCATTGAAAAGGCCAGAAAAGAAAGACGGGCAAGTTATACCTTTGATGGCTTAAATTAGATACGAGCCTGATCAAAAATTCTGTCAGTTGTAAGTGGTCGATTTATCTAAGAACCGTTTAACCACGCCATGCTAGGATTAGGCAGAGTGAGAAATTCCGAAGGATAAAATGGAAAACTACAGCGACAAGATAATCCAGTGGATTGAAAAAGACAGTTTTCGGATGCGCGCTTTAGCGTGTGTTGCTGAATCTGAGATCCCCCATGCTTTTTTAGCCGCAGGATTTGTCAGAAACCTAGTGTGGGATGCGCTACACCACAAAGAAACCCCGACACCACTCAATGACCTTGATGTCATCTATTTTGATTTGAATGAATCTGACCCAGAACGATACAAGGCCTACGAATTGGAGCTTCAGGAGTTGATGCCGGACGCGAACTGGCAGGTTAGAAACCAAGCCATGATGCATGAGCGCAATGGTGATCGCGCGTATACGGATTTGATTGATGCCATGAGTTTCTGGCCGGAAAAAGAAACCGCGGTGGCAATTAGACAGCTTGCGCGTGGAGAATACCAGTGCCTTTCATCATTTGGTTTTGATAGCTTGTTTGAACTGAAAGTGTCGCATAACTCAAGCAGGGATATAGCAATTTTTAAGCGCAGACTTCAATCTAAAAACTGGCTTACGATATGGCCTAACCTCATAATTGATATAACAAACACTAATGATCAATAGCTGCACTAAACTCTTATATGAGAGGTTTACTGTTCTAGGAGTTTATCATGCAGCGTTATTTGAACATTTTATTGGTGCCTTTACTGTTCATATCTCCATTAGCGTTATCGGATGAAGATGCGCAGCAAGAGGAGAGTAATGCGACGAAGTCACCACCTGAATTTTCGTCTATGGATACCAATGAAGACGGCCAGATATCTAAAGAAGAGTTCGACCAATTTCGTAAACCGGAAGGTTCTGAAGATGAAGAGGAGTCTGAGAATGAAAGCGGTTTAAGTGCCTTTTCATCGTTCGACAAAAACAGAGATGGCTTTGTTTCAGAAAGTGAACTTGCCGCCCATGCAAAATATTCGAATCCAGGTAATGGCACAGGCGAACTAAAAAATAAGCCTGATAGCGGTGAATCTGAAGCTAGAAGTAACAGCAGCAATGGCAAGGGCAACAGTGGCGGGAAAGGAAATAGCGGCGGAAATAAAGGTGGTGGTAACAAAGGAGGAAGTGATAAAGGGGGCAACAAAGGCGGTAAAGGCAAAGACAAGTGAAGACATATAGAACATCGCACTTGCTAGTATTTGCTTGTGCGGTGTTCTCCCAGATATTAAGGCTCATTGATTAAAATACACACTGGGAGTGACGCCAAAACGCGCTTTAAAAGCAGTGATAAAGCTGCTGGTATTACTGTAGCCACAAGACAGTGCGACACAAGTGATACTTAAGCCTTTTTCCAACATAGGCAATGAGCTGACGAGTCTGGCTTGTTGCCGCCAGAAGCCAAAAGCCATCCCAGTTTCTTTCTTGAACAGCCGACTCAAAGTTCGTGTGCTGGTACCAAAATCATGCGCCAATTCTGTTTGCGAGCGGGCGTCATCTGGTGCTGCTAATAGGGTATCGGCGATTTGGCGCATTTTTGCCTCCTTGGGTAGAGGTAAATAGAGATTACTCGCAGGAGCAAGGTGAATCTCATCCAGCAGGACTTGAAACTGTCGCTGTTGAGGCGCTGTCATCGCTGATAAGTCGAAATGGGTAATTCGCTCAATGAGAGCTTGAATAAGGGTGTTGGATTGAATGACCTTCGCTTGTTGCGGAAAGGCATTGAGCCAAGTTAAAGGTACTTAGATCATGACTGCTTCTATGTCAGCCACAACATCAGATCTGTGTTGTAAATGGGGAGGAATCCAGCCTAGGCATGCGGGAGTAATCGTCCATTGCTGATCACTTGTTTCAATCGTAAATATACCCTTGTTCAACCAGTAAAGCTGCGCATACTCATGCTGGTGCCATTCGGTTTCGGATGCCGCTGGGTGATGAATCTTCAATAATTCAATGCAATTCATATGGCGTAATAAGTAAATATTATGTCTATTTAAAGAAATTATGCCTGCTCGTTAGCCGTTATTCTATCCCTGTGTTTGAGGTTTCAAGCGTTATGACTTGGCAACCTCACGTAACAGTAGTTAAAAGAGGATTGAAAAATGGATAAGAATACATCTCTAGCGCAGCAGCTTTCGGCGGTTAACCACAAAATAGTTGCTGAAGGTCAGGTACTGCCGATCGTAACATTGAAAGATGGCACTAAGATTCCAACCGGAACCGTTGGGGCGATGCTACACAATATAATCAGATACAACGAAGGGGAGCGTGGCGAAGTTGTGCAGGATTTAAAATTAGCCATTCCAGCATTGGCAAGCTTTGGGTTGTTTGAATTGTTTACGCCAGAAGAATGGATCCTAGGGGATAATCCGGGCCGTTGCTTTGTAGGGCGTTTGGCTCAGGCTTACATTGAACAGGGAACCGTAGAAGGTTTTAAGGGATAGTAAGTTAGAGAAAGACGCCCAAGTGATGACTTGGGCGTCATTGATTAGTCAACCAAACCGTATTCTCTGCTCAGTACATCGATAATTTCTTGTTTCGGATTGGCACTCAGTTTGATCGGTTGCCCGGTGATCTTCTCTGCGATGCCTGTATAGGTCTGTGAAATGTCCATCAGCGCCTCAAGCGGAAGCTCGTTATCGCGAGCTAAAGCTTCACGTTCGGGCATGCGCTCTTTGTTAAGCAGAATATCAGGGTCAGGGAAGTGGTTAAGTAAGAACTGGCGGAAGCCTTCTTTAGAGTTTTCAACAATATGGCCGTTTTTGTATTCTTGCTCATCCCAAATACGAGAAGAGTCTGGTGTGCCCACTTCATCCATGTAAATCAGCTTTTCATTGCCTGAGGCATCGTGCACATAACCAAATTCAAACTTGGTATCAACGAAGATTTGCTCAACTTGAGACAGAGCATTACTGATCACAGCAAACCCTTCGCTCAGCAGTTTTTCATACAGGCTGATATCGTTCGCGCTAGAGAAGTTGAACGCAGCAAAGTTATCTTCGATGTTCTGACGCGTGATATTCACATCGTCAGCTTCAGGGACACCGGGAATGCCTTTCAGAATGCCTTTAGTTGACGGTGTCATCAAAAGTTCAGGTAACGCGGTGTCTTTCTTCAACCCTTCTGGCAGCTGGATTCCGCAGAAGTCACGCTCGCCTTTGTCGTAAGCGCGCCACATTGAGCCAGTAATGTACTGACGACAAATCGCTTCAATCATGATTGGTTTCGCTTTCTGCACGATCCAAACTAAAGGGTGAGGAATATCCAAGATATGGCTGTCCGCCAGACCGTTCTCTTTGAAGAGCTTAAACCAGTGATTGGAAATCGCGTTGAGTGCCGCCCCTTTACCGGGAACGCCCTTTAATCCGCCTTGCCCGTGCCAGATACAGTCGAATGCAGAGATGCGGTCGCTGATGACCATGATGGCAAGCGGTGCATCTTCCGCAACATCGTAGCCTTTTTCCTTAATCAGACGTTGGCTGTCTTCCTCTGTTAGCCAGTATACAGAGCGCACTTTTCCACTATGAACGGGTTTGTTGGTACGAATGGGAAGATCATCATTAACAGCAAGAACTTGATCAGCGAGACTCATTTAGACATTCCTATCTTTGTCAAAAATGGAAGGTTGCCCGTGAGAGGCAATCGATTTGCAGAGAATCATACCAGAACTAAATTAACCTTCCAGAGAAAAAGCAAACGTTTGCTTATAAATGTTCTTTAGGAATTAGAAATTAGTTAAAAACAAAAAAGCCTCTCGAAAAGAGAGGCTGAAGACAGTGCAAATGAAATTAGTGGAATTGATTGAACTGGCTTTCGACAAAGAAGACTTCGCAATGGAATTGGCTAGCGAGATCACCAAGCAATGATTGTTCTACGAGTTGAATATTATCTGATGCGACAACGGCGCTGGCATTACCGGATTTAATTGCTTTGACTACGATTTCAAACTCGGACTGTGTTTGCGAAGATTTCATCTGAATGATCTTTTTACAACTGACATTGTACGAAGAGAACTGTTCGTAATCTGGACGAGGGCATTCGGCAGTGAACAAGATCCATTGTTTCTGGTTAGACAACCCTGCTAAACGGCTGAGCGTCGAGTCTGCAATGTTCATTGGTTGCGTTGGTTGAGCCAATACATTGAATTTAGAAACTGAGCGATTTGTAGTGTGTACCTGAAACATTATTACTGTCCTTACATACATGCTGTATGCCTATACAGTAGTTTGATTGTGCCAGTTGATCAAGCAATATTTGTTGTCTTTTTGTACGTTTATTTTGTGTGGCACCTGAGGCTTGTTATTTAACTGTTTGTTTTTAATTGTTATTTTTCATTCCGGTTGTAGCGATGTGATGAGATAGAAGTATGAGGAAATGTGATCTAAAACACTATTTTTCATACAGTGTTATACAGTGGTTTTCGAGGCGCTTGAATAACGTCTAGTGATGCGGAAAGTAAAGAAATGCACATGTTGAGTATCATGTGACCTTTGTATCGGGGATTCTTTTCATCAAGTGCCACCATATTCTCTGCATATATAATATTGGTCACGAAAATAGGATTAGACTTTTCTTGGTAATTCTTGAACAAATCTGAGACTATCGGAAATTCCCGAATTAACAGAATAATAATTAAAGAGAATTTGTATTGAACTCAGAAAGCAAAGCCGCTTGGATTCTTGTTGCCACTACCGCATTGGCCGGTTTAGGGTGGATTTTTTCCAAAGAAACGATTCAAGGTTTACCGCCATTTGGCTTTGTCGGTTTACGCTTTGTGGTCGCTTCAATATGTTTACTTCCTTTCTGTTTCAAATCACTCAAACAACTCAGCCTAAAACAGCTTGCTCAAGCAATGGGTGGCGGTTGTATTCTGGCGCTTGCGCTCCTTGCTTGGGTACATGCTATCGCAGTCAGTGAAACCCTTGGTGAAGGGGCGTTTATTGTTAGCTTATCTATGATTATTGTTCCTATTGTTGCTTGGGCGCTGTACAAGGAGCGGCCAAAGCGTGCGTTCTGGATTGCGATGCCGATTGCGGTATCCGGTCTGGCATTTCTTTCTTTACAAGGAGAGTGGAACAGTTCAGCTGGGCAACTCTGGTTCTTAGCCAACGCCTGCCTACTTGCTTTGCATTTCAATGTGAATAGCCGACTAGCACAAAACCTACCGGTACTGACACTGACTTGTATTCAGCTATTTGTTACTGGCGTTATTGCTTTAGTGGCTTCCGCTTTATTTGAGACAGTACCTGTTAGTGTGGATGCCAGCATTTGGGGCTGGTTTGCCGCCAGTGCCGTTCTTGCGACCAGCTTGCGATACGTGATGCAGACGCTTGGCCAGAAACACAGCAATCCAGGAAATGCAGCCCTTATCATGCTACTTGAACCGATCTGGACCGTGATACTCAGTATCCTTTGGTATGGCGAACAGCTCTCGGCCAACAAACTGCTAGGGTGTAGTTTGATTTTACTCGCTCTGATTTTCTACCGCACAGATGGACGTCTCTTGAGACTCAAACGCTAATCCTCATATTTGACTAACTGGTCCGATGTCACATCATGGAGTATTTGCTCTGTTCATTTATTGGCTTATTGCTAAATTGGAAAATGTAAATACATTGTTAAATTGGCAGTTCGAATGAAGCTTCATACCATTGATGGTTATATTCAGAAAATGTACTTAGCCGAGTATCCAGATAAGCTGATGCTACTGGATGGGGCGAGTAGGGCAGATGTTCCATATTTAGAGCGCTACATCACTGAAACGCTCGGGAAGCCTTTTCATTCCCTTAAGGTGGTGGTGGTGACCCACATGCATCCAGATCACGCCGGAGCCGCTCACAAGCTGAGAGAGCTGACGGGCTGCAAAATTGTATCAGCTGAGAAAGACAAGCAATGGTACGGTGGATGGGATGGTATATTAATGCACTTGACGGATCTGGCTTTGGCTCGTTGGGTCGCAGGGAGAATGAAGCGTCCTAAGCGAAAATTATGGTATTCACGAAACCTGCACCCTGATATTAAGCTCACCGATGGGCAAGCCATTCCCTGCTTTGAAGATTGGAAAGTGCTAGAGACCCCAGGTCATACTGATCGAGATCTATCTCTTCATCATGAGCAGCAAGATATCCTTTATGTCGCCGACTTAATGGTTGAAGTGAAGAAACGACTGATCGCCCCTTTTCCTATTTTTCATCCGAACAAGTACCGCCATTCCCTCCATCGTGTCTACGAAATGGAACCTAAAACTTTGCTACTCGCTCACGGAGGCGAGGTCCAGTTTGATCAAAGCGCTTATGATCATTTACTCAAAGTCGCGCCGCGCACTCCTGCCACCCATTGGCGAGCAACGAAAGTGAAGTTACGTGGTTTACTTGGTGCGTTGTGGGCATTTGGAGTGAAGAAAAAGCGCTGAATGACAGCGGATTTGAACAAGAAATAGCATAACAATGGGAGTGGATACAGAACGGTATTGTCACTGATAATAATGCAGATTAGAATGCGAAATCTTTTCATTTGCAATATAACAAGATGTCCCGAATTCTAGTCGTTGATGATGATATTGAACTGTGTGCACTGCTGGTGGATGTACTCTCTGCGGAAGGTTATCAAGTAGAGAGTGTTCATTGTGGTGAGAGCGCGCTGCAATACATTGAGAAAAAGCCTGTTGATCTCGTCCTCCTTGACGTGATGTTACCTAAACTCAACGGCATGCAGGTCGCCAAGCGTATCTGCCAACGATTTGCCACGCCGATATTGATGCTAACGGCACTGAACGATGAAGCGTCTATGCTTGACGGTTATCAGGCAGGTGCAGACCAGTACATTGCTAAACCTTTTAAAGTACCTGAGTTACTGACCCGCATTAAAGCAATTTTCCGTCGAGTTGGATTGGAAAAACAGCGCCAATCAGGCTGTCAGAGCAGTGTAGGTTTTGCTGAACACCTGTCCGGTGTACCACTGACGGGTACAGAATCCGATCTACTCAACTATCTTATGCGTAATGATGGAGTGGTTGTGTCCAAAGCAGAGCTTCAGATTGAAGTACTGAAAAAAGAACTCAGCCCCTTTGACCGAAATCTGGATATGCATATCAGCAATGTTCGCCGCAAGTTGGTTGAAGCGGGTTTGTCGAAACAACACATCAAAACAGTGCGTGGCAAAGGCTATAGCTTTGTCGACTCTGTCAGGGGCTAGCCGTGTTTTCTCTTCGATGCCCTGAGGCCATTGCAACGCGTAAGGATGCACTGGTCTTTCAATTATTCAGCTACATGTCCGCTGTTATCATTTCAATTTTGCTTCTTCAAGCTGTCGCGGAGCAAGCGTTAATGAAAGCGGTACTAAAAGTGCCGCCAGCCCTGAAAGCGCAGATGTTAACGTTAGCTGAAGAGGCTAATGTACTGATCGAAGAAGGGGACATGGACGACTTAGCCGATTGGGCAAATGCGCAACCCTTTTATCTGTTCGTTTTGAATGAAGAGAACAAGCCGCTTTCTCATCGTCAGATGCACCCACATTTTGAATTCAAGCTGCGTTTCTTGCGTGAGCTCGATGGATCACTCAATGATCAAGTCAGCAAACCCCTGATAGGTATCCCGCTTAGAGAAAGAAACACTTTGGTTATTCAGCTGCCTAGTGAGGTGCATCCGGCTCACCGTTTTATTGTTTATCTGACGGTGAGCAAAATTATCATCGCCATTATCATGCTGATTCTTTTTTCTCAGATATTGGCGCGCAAGTTACAAAGGCCTCTTGATCGATTACGTGAAGCAAGTAACAAGCTTTCTCAGGGCAATTTTCGAGTCAATGTCGTTAGTGAGCTGAACTCCAATATTACCGAGTTTAACCAGCTCGCCCATGATTTTGATGGCATGACCCAAGAGATTCATTCACTGGCTGAGAAGCAGAGAAGGTTGATTCGAGACGTGTCTCATGAGCTGAGAACGCCTTTAGCTAGGCAAAACTTAGCGCTGCATCTACTACGCAGAAAAGCGGGCGAAGAAGAGCAAGCTTTGGTTGAGCGACTAGAAAAAGAGGTCGATGAAATGGATAAGTTGGTCGGTGAGATCTTAGAGTTCAGCCGATTAGAGAACTCTCGTTACGTGACTGACGTTCAGCCTGTCTGCCCAGAAAGTATTGCGAATAAGCAAGTAAACCAAAGTCGACTTCAGCTGGGAGCGGAGCAAAAACTGGTTCTCAATGTAGCGCCCTCTCTTCCTATGTTACATGCTGACGAACGTTTAATTTTGCGCTGTCTTAGCAATCTAATATCAAACTCAATGAAATATGCAGGGTTGGATGCACACATCGAGGTGTCGATTAAAGCCTCTTCTGAACACGGCAATCAGTATTTAGTGTTTGACGTCGCGGATGATGGGCCGGGTATTCCTGAAGCTGCGTTAGAGGATATCTTCAGCCCATTTACTCGGATGGAGTCGGCACGCGACAAGCAGTCAGGGGGCTACGGTTTAGGATTGGCAATTGTCAAAGAAGCCATGACTTTGATGAAAGGCGAGGTCAGGGCGCAGAATCGTTCGCCTCATGGCCTGAGTATTCAGCTCTATTTTCCAACAAAAGCACAGCCTTAATGGCTGTGCTTTTCATTATGGATGTCAGTGTTTTCTGTATTTATACCCTTGTAAGCAAGAGAGTGTTGCCGATGTTGCGGTAAGTTTGACTGCTCTCAGAACAAAATTATTATTCCGCACACCTGTAGAGGCTTTCATTCACCGGTGAACTTAATATTTATGTATCGATAAATTTACGAATGCAAAGAATGTAAATTTAATGCAAATGATATTGGTTATCACTTATATTCTCGCCGAAATAATTAGTCAGGCGGCTTTTGGGGTCGTCATTTAATTCGGAGATGAATATGTTTACTAAGAGTCAGTTAGCACTGGTCATCGGTGCTGTATTAGCTGCACCTTCAGTTAGCGCGCAAACCACTCAGACTGATGAGCACATGGTTGTTGAAGGCCGTGAGTATGGTTATAAGGCTGACACAAACTCGACATCAATGCGTATGGAAATGAGCCAGTTGGAAACGGCTGGTCAAGTTACCGTCATTGATAGTCAGGTGATAGAAGAACAGCGTGCAACGACTCTTGGAGATGTTCTGAAAAACGACGCTAGCGTGAGCGCGGGTGGCACAGGACGTAACCGTGAGCGCTTCTCACTGCGCGGCTTTGACGTTCAAAGTTCTTCTGGTTTCCTTCGTGATGGCCACCAACACTGGTCTCACTACCGCCAGCCTGTCGAATTGCTGGAACGAGTAGAAGTACTAAAAGGGCCGTCTGGTCTTCTTTACGGCATTTCAGCTCCGGGTGGCTTAATCAACATGGTGGCAAAGAAGCCAACATACGATACTCAGGTTCAAGTCAGCCAAGATATCGGTTCAGATGACCAGTCTCGTACCATGGTAGATGTGAGCGGGTCACTCAATGACGCTCAGACGCTGCGAGCTAGAACTATTGTATCGAAAGAGAGCTACAGTTCATGGCGCACGTATGGTGATGGCTCAAAACCTCAAACTGAGCGACTTGTCGCTGGTCTGTTCGTTGATTACGACGTAAATGACGATATCACAGTTTCTGTTCACTACGACAAAACCAACGATAAAGGCAGCGTTGACTCGGGTGCAGTTTATACGCTGGACGGCCAACTGGTTGGCAGCAAAGAGCACATCTGGGATGCACAATGGTCTGAGATTGAAAATGACGTAGAAAACATTGGTTTCAACGTCAACGCAACGCTGACGGATGTATGGAGCCTGAAAACAGGTTACAACTATCAGGATTTTGAGCGTGTAGATATTGAAAGCTACCCGGGATTCTCTAACCTAAATTCTGATGGAACAGGCACTGTATCTCATGGTGGTAGCAACCGTCATGATAAGTGGCGATTCCGCACCGCTTATGTTGACCTAGTTGCGAACACTGAGATGTTCGGTGTCGAGCACCAATTCCTAATGGGGTCTAACTGGTTAGGTTACAGTTATGATCGCAACCAGAAAGGGTTCAATAGTCAGGATGTGGCGCCAGGCGAATCCGCATCTGTTCCAACATTTAGCGGGAGCGATAAAGTGAGCCACAGCGCTTACGATACTTGGGGTTTCTATGCTCAGGATATGGTGACGCTGAACGAACAATGGCAGGTTATTGCAGGCCTGCGTTTTGACCGTAAAGTCGCAAATGGTGTTGCAGAAGAACACGTCGCTCCAAAATTGGGTGTGATTTACCACCCAGCTGACAATGGTAGTGTTTACCTGTCTTACTCAGAAAGCTTTGAGCCTCAAGGTCAGGTATCAAGCGGAAGCCGTACTTACCTCAACGATGGTGCTTTGCTGGATGCGAAAACAGGCGTTTCCTATGAGCTAGGGACTAAGTGGGAGCTGCTGGATAATCGTCTGTTTGTTTCTGGTGCTGTATTTGATATCACTCAGGAAAACATCTCGATGGATGTTGAAGACACAGCAACAGGGAATTACATCAAGACTCAAAACGGTCAGCAAGAACACCGCGGCGCGGAATTGTCAGCACAAGGCTTTGTGACAGAGCGTTTATCGCTAACGGGTTCGGCTATGTACTTAGATGCTGAAATCACACAACACGAGACTTATGCAGGGAACCGCCCTGTGGATGTACCTGAGTTTGCGGCGAGCGTTTGGTCCAGCTACGCGGCAACCAACGAAGTTGATCTCAATGTCGGTGTGATTTACGAAGGTTCTCGCTACGGTGACGATGCGAACACGTTCAAGAAAGATGCTTACACACGTGTCGATATGGGTATGGCCTATACGCTCAAATACGATGAAAACCTTGATATGGTGGCTCGCCTGACGGTCGAAAACGTGTTTGATACAGATTACCTTGCTGGTGGTGGTTCAACATCTTCAAAACACGCTTATGCAGAAGACGTCGTGATTGGTGAAGGTCGAAACTATATGGCAACTCTACAAATCAAATACTAAAACACAATACGGTTAATCAACTTTGATACATTAGGGGAAAGGCATGGTCTTTCCCCTAAATGCATATTGAGCATATGGTTGATTGAAATTTTATGTAATCGCGTTACTATGTCGTGCGAGTGAAAATGAGATTGCTTCTCACTAATCAGTTTGACATCATTGAAAATTACACGTTATGAATCTATTTAAAACCAGTTTGGCGTTGATGGTTGCGACAGCAGGCTTCAGTGCAACGGCCTCGAGCCTTGATAGCGCTCAATCCATTCAAAGTAAAACCAATTCCTCATCCGCTGCGAGTCAGAAACGTATTGATGTCAGTGCTGAAAATACACTTAGCCTTCAAGCTGAAATTGAACAACTTCAGGAAGAAGTAAAAAACCTTGAGGTTTATCGCTCTCACCTGACGGCGTTAGTTAAAAGCCAAGAGCAGGAAGCGGGTAATCTTGAAAATCAAATTGATGAGATAAAAACCACTCGTCAGGGTGTAGTTCCACTGATGTATCAGATGATCGCCGGTCTAAAAGCGTCGATTGCTGATGATATGCCGATCAAACAAGAGCAGCGCCAAGAGCGTGTCGCGAAGTTGGAAAAAATGATGACTCGCGCTGATGTGAGCGATGCAGAGAAGTATCGTCGTATTCTAGAGGCGTATCAGATAGAGCTTGATTACGGTACCAAACTTGGTTTGTATCAAGACCAGATTGCGGTAAGTGAGGGCTCGCGTGAAGTCGACATCCTTCATCTTGGTCGCGTTTCACTGGTAGCTCGCAGCCTGAACGGCACGAAATTCTGGTCATGGAACCAGTCAGATAAACAGTGGCAGAGTGTCGATAGCTCGATGAAATCAGAGTTAGACAAAGCGTTTAACATCGCAGCGAAGCAAGCGGCGCCAAGCTTGATTACTCTCCCAGTTTCTCTAAACGTTGCGGAGGCGAAATAATATGAAACGTACGTTAATTGCTTCCCTTATCGCTCTTGCTGGCCTGTCGTTTAACACTCAAGCTTCTTCTGAGTTGGCCAACAAAGCTCAGGCTGAAAACCAACAGCAAGCGAAACATAACGTCGCTCGCGAGTCAGGTTTTAAGCAGACTGAAAAAGAACTTAAAGCGCTCAAAGCACAACTGATCAAGCAGCGTGACGATTTGCAAACGCAAAATGACAAACTAGCGGCAAAGTTCAGTGACAACGAAAATACCTTGGCTCGCCTAGAAGAAAAACTTCGCTTAGAGACAGGAAGCCTAGGTGAAGTATTTGGCGTTGTGCGTCAAAACGCCAAAGAGTTGGAGTCTGAACTGCAGTACTCAGTGACCTCAGCAGATGCACAAACTCATGCCAGTGTGGTTAATGAGATTGTCGCAGCGACAAAACTGCCTTCTATGTATCAACTTAATGGTCTTTGGAAAGCGTTGGAAGAGCAGATCAAAGCCAGTGGTGAAGTGGCATCAACTGAAGTCCGTTTTGTTAACGGTGACGGGGTGGCTCAAAGCGAATCAGCCCTTCGACTTGGTTCGATTGGCTTAGTTGGAGCGCAGGGCTACTTAAACTGGAATGCCGCAAAAGGTGAAGCTCAGGCTTATATTAAGCAACCTGAGCAAGCGCCAACCATTTCATCTCTTTCTCCTTTAACAAATGGGCAGGTTGAGAACATTGTTCTTGATCCTTCTCGTGGTGTGATGCTGGAGCAACTGGCGCACAGCCCAAGCCTGATGGACAGACTACAAGCTGGTGGTGTGGTAGGTAAGATCATTCTTGGTCTGCTTGCGATTGGCTTGATCATAGCTGTAGTACGTGGCGTGAGTTTGTCTATTGCTCGCCAGAAGATTCGTGCTCAACTGAAGTCACCTCAAAATCCGGGTAATAACCCACTTGGCCGTGTGTTATCCGTTTACGGCAAAGAGAAAAACCTCAGTGTTGAAGCGCTTGAATTACGTTTGCTTGAAGCTGTCGTTGATGAGCAAGCAACGCTGGAAAAAGGATTGTCCATGCTCAAACTGTTGGCTGCTTTGGCACCAATGCTGGGTCTTCTGGGTACGGTTACGGGTATGATTGAAACGTTCCAGGTCATCACTCAGTTTGGCAATGGTGATCCTAAAGTCATGGCAGGTGGTATTTCGATGGCACTTGTGACCACCGTACTTGGTCTTGTTGCCGCTATGCCTCTTCTTCTGGCTCACAATATTCTGAGCTCGCAAGCCGAAACGATTCGCAACATCCTTGAGAAACAGGGAATCTCTCTAGTCGCTGAACAAGCGGAGAAAGATCTCAAGCCATCTCAGGAAGCGCTAGGGAATATTGCCTAATGGATGCAATATTTGCATTGTTACCTGAAGCATTAGCTGGCAGTGACTGGCTACTCTCGTTGCAAAACTTTATGCAGCAGGGTGGTCAGGTGCTGTGGTGGCTGTCTGGTGTGGTAGCGTTATGCTGGTTATTAATTCTAGAGCGCATCATTTATCTGTTTGTCGAGTTTCCAAAGCATAAAGCAAATTGGGTCGACGCTTGGCGTGAACGGAGCGACCAAACTTCTTGGTATGCTCGCTCTATCCGTGAAGGGTGGTTATCACAAGCGCACAGCCAGTTATATCAAAACCTGAACATCATTAAGGTTCTGGTTGCCATTTGTCCAATGTTGGGTTTGCTGGGCACAGTGACGGGTATGATCTCCGTTTTTGATGTCATGGCTAACCAAGGTAGCAGTAACCCTAAATTGATGGCTTCAGGCATCTCACTCGCCACATTACCAACAATGGCAGGTATGGTGGGCGCATTAACAGGCATGTTTTTCTATGCGCGATTAGTGAAAGCCTGCCAGTTGAGAGAAATTAAATTAGAAAAATCTTTAAGGAGTCAGCGATGAGACTCGGTCGACGTCACCATAAACAAGATGAAGCTCAGATTGACCTTACTTCTATGCTTGATATCGTTTTTATCATGTTGATCTTCTTCATCGTTACCAGCTCGTTTGTACGTGAATCTGGTGTTGAAGTGAATCGCCCTCAGGCATCTAATGTGGTGAGTCAGAAGGACGCTGGCATTTTTGTCGCGGTCACTTCTGCAAACGACATTTATATTGATAAGCGAAACGTTGATATTGAACGTGTACAAGCGACACTAGAGCATTTGTTGCTGGATAAACCTGACGCTTCGCTGGTTATTCAGGCCGATGAACATGCCTACAGCGGTACTGTAGTGAAAGTAATGGATGCGGCGAAAGGTGCAGGTGTTAAGAACATAGCGCTGGCAGCGGAGAAGAAGTAGTGGGACGTTTGTTAATTGCAACGCCACTGGCTGCCGCATGTGCGTTAGCTATTTTCAGCTTTATGGCATGGATGGTGGACAGCGGTCATCGCAGAGCTCCTGAGCCAAGCGAGTCGCTGAGCTTTAATATGGTGATGGTGGAAAATGAGCAGGATGTTCAACGTCGCCAGCGAACGGTGCCAGAGCAACCGAAAGCACCAGAAGTGCCAGAGCAGATGCCAACTTCTCAAGCCAATACTGAATTGTCGCAGATTTCACCGATTTCTCAGCCGTCGCTTGGTCTGAATACCAGCATTGAAGGTTTGGCGATCAGCGCACCAACGTTTGGTGACTTTGGCGTCAACCAACAAGTAATGCCTTTATATCGAGTCGAGCCTCGTTATCCAGCCAAAGCCCTAAAGCGTAAAGCAGAAGGCTATGTAATCCTGAAATTCACTATCGATCCTACGGGTAAGCCGCGAGATATCGATATCGTCGAAGCCAATCCAAAGCGCATGTTTGAACGCAATGCAATACAGGCGCTTCAGAAGTGGAAGTATCAGCCTAAAGTGGTGGATGGAACCGCTGTATCTCAGGAAAACCAAACTGTCAGACTGGAGTTTAAGTTAGCCAAATGATGAAACGATTAGCCCTTATCGCTTTGCTTCTGGCTTCGCCATTAACCGCGGCTCAGGAGCTGACTCAATACACTGCGGTTCGTGTTCAGAAAGCAAATGCACTCGCTCAGGAAGAACAGCTGAAAGAGGCGATTACTTTACTTAAAGAAATCGACACCTCGCGCGACTACGACAAGGCATTTGTCGCTCGTATGTTGGCAGTGTTCTACTGGCAAGACGGCAACACCAAGCAAGCCATTTTGAAAATGGAGTATGCGGTTGAAAGTGGTCTACTGCGTGATGAACAGGCGTGGATCAGCCAACGTATGCTGGCTGATCTGTACCTTAATGACCAGCAGTTTTCTAAGGCGCTTAAGCACTATTACCAGTTAGTTAAGTCGGTTCCTGAAAACCAAAAAGCTCAGGATTTGTGGTTGCGAATTGCACAGTCGCACTATCAACTAGAGCAATGGGATAAAGTAGTACCTGCGATCGATAAGTACCTAAAGGTCGAGAAAAAAGAGATTCTTCAACCGCTATCACTCAAGCTGGGTGCTCAACTGGAGCTGAAACACTGGAGCGCAGCTATTCCGACCCTTGAGTTACTCATCAGTATCCAGCCGGAGAAACTGAGCTGGTGGCGCCAACTGGTTGGCTTGCAAATGAAAGTCGGCAAGGACAAAGAGGCGCTCGATACCTTGGCTCTGGCCAAAATCAATGGGTTACCGCTGAGCCAGAGCGACAGACGTATGCTGGCCCAGATGTATGCCAAACGTGGTATCCCAGAAAGGGCAGCGATTGAAATAAGTGAGCTGGATGGAGCGCAAACGGATGTTCAGTTGCTGTCAGAACAGGCAACATACTGGCAGTTGGCGAAAGAGTGGGATAAATCTCTATCTATTTGGAAGCTAGCAGCCGAGAAAGATGCTAAGTATAACTGGAGTGTCGCTCAACTCATGGTTCAGCAAGGCTATTACAAAGATTCTTTGTCGGTGCTAGATAAAGTGAAAGGCCGTGAAGCAGACGTGGCGCTAGCCAAAACGCGAGCTTTGTACAAATTGAACCTGCTTGAGAAAGCGCTGGTGCAAGCGAAAAGAGCTAACAATATCGAACCATCAAGTCAGGCGAAGAGTTGGATTAAATACTTGTCTCAACTCAGGGCTGCCGCTCAAGAGGCGACAGGGTAGTAGATTTAAAAAAGGGAAGCAATTTGCTTCCCTTTTTTGTTGTCGCTTACTTTTGATTGAAGCAGACATATTCCGCTCGCCATAGTAATTGCTTGGAGGATTGAATCGTCGTCAACAGTTCCTGACCGGATAATTGCGGAAAGGCATGCAGAACCTTCACGTCGTTATCTAAGTCGGACTTTTCATAGGCCCTTACGTGAGTAAAGGTGCTGGACAGATTACGTGACAGCATAGATTTTGACAGGCAGATACCAAACATATCCCGTTTCATCGTCTTTCCCTCTGACATTGTATTGTGGACGGTTATTTATCGTGTTTTTATTAGTACTCACTGCCCACTTCTAGCGTTCCTACATTTTTCATGCTCAATAATTATACAGTCTAAATAAGTAAGTAGTACAAAAAATGTTCTAAAACTCTTGTGATCAAAATCAATTATTCCACTGGTTTTATATCAAAGTGTGTTTAAAACTATCAAACAACACATAAGACGAATTGTTGGGAGTGACTCAATAACAGGAGGGAATGGTTAGGATAATAGGCCTCACAAAATAGCGCCCAGTAACTCGTATAAATGTTAATTGGATGTTAGCCTCGCTAGGTTAAATGGGAGAGTTTATGAAATGGAGTAGTATCAGCTTTCGCAAGCGAATGCTGATTATCATGACGCTTTCTGGCTTGATTGAATTGTTGTTGCTTGCTGCCGCAGGCTTCTTCTACGTTAAGCAAGAGCAGGAAGAAAAGATGGGGAAGCAAGCGCTTGGTGTCGCCTCATTTTTGGCAAACTCTCCCTTCGTCGTAAAAATGATAGAAGATGGTGGTGGCTCAGAATATCAGCTTCGATATCGTAATCTTACCGAGTTAATTGGCGCTGCGTTTATTGTTATTGGCGATAAGGACGGTATTCGCATCATCCATCCTATTGATGAACGCATTGGCAAACCAATGAAAGGGGGCGATAACGATCGTGCTCTGATTGAAGGTAAGAAATACGTTTCTTTCGCCCAAGGCTCGTTGGGTTACTCCGTTCGAGGGAAAGCGGCCGTTTTTGATTCGGATGGCAATATCATAGGTGTGGTGTCGGTTGGCTATCTCATTGACCGCCTTCAGGATCGACTTGAACCTTTTCTGATATTTTTGATTTTAATGGCGTTATTGGTGGTTGCAGCGAATGCTATTGTCTCAAGCTATGCATCTCGGCGTTTCCAGAAAGCGATCCTTGGCTTTGAACCTGAAGAAATCGGTCGTTTGTACGTTGAGCTAGACGTGACGATGGAAACGCTTAAAGAAGGCATTTTGAGCATCGATCAGTCAGGCAAGCTGCGTTCAATTAACAAGAGTGCGTGCCACATATTGGGTTTGGAAAAGTCTCAATGCCTGAATAAGCCGTTAAAGGAAGTATTGCCTGAGAGTGACCTTCATACTGTTCTGACGACAGCTCACACCGATCACGACATAAATCTTTATCTCAATAAGCAAAGATTAATTGCAAACCGCAGCCCGATTATTGTTGAAGGAAAAGTGGTGGGGGCCGTATCGAGCTTTCGCTTGAGGGATGAGTTAAATGAACTTTCTGAGCAGCTAGCGAAAACCAAAGAGTACGCAGAGATGCTTCGCTCTCAGACTCATGAACATCGCAATAAGTTGAACACTATTAGTGGTATGGTTCAAATGGGTGAGCTGGACGCGGTTCAGCATCTGATTGGCCAGGAAACCGCGCATTACCAATCTTTGATTGAGTTCTTACGTGAAACCGTCAAAGAGCCATTGATCGCAGGCATGCTGCTGGGCAAGACGGAGCGTGCTCGAGAGCTTGGGCTTGAACTTATCGTCGAAGAGGGCTCCCGACTTGAGCCTCTGCCTGAGCGGATTAATGCAGAAGATCTTGTGACTATTTTGGGCAACCTTATTGATAACGCTTTTGATGCCACGCGCAGCGCGATTACTTTGGATGCCATGTTTGCCCCAGTACGAAGACAAATTGAAGTTTCCATTGGTGATTTCGGGAATGAAATCATTCTCGAAGTCACGGATCAAGGTTGTGGTTTACCCGAAGATCTTTCAGTAGAGCATTTGGTTGAACGGGGTGTGTCAACCAAAGACAAGTCGACCAGAGGAGTGGGCCTCTACTTGGTGAATGAATTAGCAGTGCGCTATCACGGCGCGCTGGAAATCACGAATAACGAACAGCATGGAGCTAGAATGACAGTGTATTTACCGAAGGAAGAGCAGGTATGACATCCGTAACACGAGTGATGATTATTGAAGACGATCTCAACATTGCTCAATTACATCAACGTTATCTGGAACAGATGGAAGGCTATGAGGTTATCGGGATTGCCACTACGAAAGTCGAAGCTGAGATACAGCTTGATGTGTTGAACCCAGATCTCTTGTTACTTGATGTGTATCTTCCGGATGGAACAGGGTTGGAGCTTTTACAGGAACTGCGTGCCCGCAACCAAAGCTGCGATGTCATTCTTATTACCGCAGCTCGTGATGTCGATACACTGCAACAGGCGATGCGTGGTGGTGTTGTCGACTATCTACTTAAGCCTGTTGTATTCCCAAGGCTGGAAGCAGCATTGAAGAAATACGTAGTACAAAAGCATCAGTTCACGAGCGCTTCGGATCTTGACCAAAATTTGGTGGACAAGATGCTACAGAGCCCATCTACTGCAGAATCCAGTGTTCAAAGGTTGCCTAAGGGTATCGACAGTGTCACTCTCGACAAAATACGTGCGTTGTTTTCTGGTGCAGAAAGTATCACAGCAGATGAAGCAGGAGAACGCATTGGTGCGAGCCGTACAACAGCTAGACGCTATCTAGAATACCTTATCAGCTCTGGTGAACTAGTGGCTGATCTTAACTACGGCACGGTCGGGAGACCCGAACGCTGCTATAAGCGATCGTAACTACAACTTTCGATTAGAAAATTCTCGCCCAAATTACCTAGACGTATTTTGCATCCGCCTCTAAAGTTTATTGATAGATGTGACACTATTTACTGTTAGAGGCGGCTATGAAATCTTTACTCAGCCTGTCTCTATCGCTCTTGTTGTTTTCATTTCCGATTGGAGCGATAGAGCTCAATGAACTTCAGTTTTTGACCGAAGAATACCCACCATACAACTTTACCCAAGATGGTGAAACAAAAGGCATTTCGATCGATTTGCTGATTGCTGCTGCTAAATCTGAGGGGATAGAAATCAAGAAAGAAGATATCAAGGTTCAGCCGTGGGCTAGGGCATACCGAACCACACTGATTAAGCCTGATGCGGTACTGTTTTCGACTACTAGGACAAGGTTGCGTGAACACCTGTTCCAATGGGTGGGACCTTTGAGTGAAACGCGGATCGTCGTTATGGCGAAAAAGTCCCGTCAAATCAGTATCGAGAACACAATCGACTTTGCTCAATATCGGATTGGAGTCATTCGGGACGACGTGGGTGAACAGCTGATGTTAGAGCTTGGCGTGCCGAGAGATTCAATGCAGGAGAACTCTGTAGCTGAGACTTTAGCTCAGCAACTGGCTAAAGGGCGTATTGATCTTTGGGCATATGAAGAAAACGTCGCTAAGTGGTGGATCAAGCAAATCGGATACGACACCAGCGATTTTGAGGCAGTGTTTGTGCTCAGAGAAGGGGAACTCTACTATGCTTTTAATTTAGCGGTAGATGAAAAATTAACTGAGAAGCTACAACGCGGTATCGATGAAATGAAAAATACCATCGGTGAAGCGGGTATGTCTAAGTATCAGGAGATTGTTGATACCTATCGCTAAAGCACTTTGGTTGAAATCAAATCAGGAAGCGGCGGTATGCGTATAATCGTCATTTTGCTGTGCATGATGTGCCAGCACGTTTTTGCAAAAAATGAAATTGAACTTACTTTGCCATCTCAGATGGATGGCGGTCATGTCTTCTATCATGAGTTGCTTTACAGAGCATTAGGCGATGCAGGTTACAAGGTCACAATATCAGTTCCTCAAGATCATATTCCTCAAAAGCGTGCGACTAAAATGGTTGAAAGTAATCAGCTGTCTTTAACTTGGCTGATTGAGACAGAAGAAAGAAATCAGCAGTATGTACCAGTCAAGGTACCGCTAACCAATGGTCTGATTGGTAAACGTGTGTTGCTCATTCCACCTCAATTGCAGAATGAGTTTAACACTATCAGGAACTTGAAAGACTTGCAGGATTCAGGTCTGATCGCAGGGATGGGAATGCAATGGTACGATGTGGCGATTTGGCAGGCTAATCAACTGCCAGTGCATTTAGAAGATGGTGAGTGGAGGGCACTTTACTCCAAACTCACTCCAAAAGGCGATGTGAACTACTTTCCGAGAGGGATGACCGAAATTCTAGGAGAAGCAGCACAAAACCCCCACCTAGCGATAGAACAACGCCTACTTTTAAATTACGAGAAAGACTTTTATTTCTATCTATCAGATGAAGCTGCGGGTTATCGCCAGATTTTGGAGCAAGCGTTAAAGCAAGCCAAAAACAGTGGCCTGATAGATCGATTGGTACGTAAGTACTGGCAGCAGACGTATGAACAAATTAAACCCGATGATCGGGTGGTGATCAATCTGGCTTTACCCGAGGCTGGATCCCACAAACAATAAGCCATTCCTACATAAACACTGACATATCCCCTAAGTTAGCGTATAAATTCTTTAAGAGTTTCATACATTTCCTAAGTGGTGGAGTAGATAAAGCGAAATGGAAAGTGTTTTCATCGTTGTCGTTTTGTTGGTTTTATTTTTTGTCTTTGTGCAAAAACGTTATTTGAAACAAGATGAGTTAAAAGACAGTGCCTATAAGAAAAAAGGCCCCTTGATGAATATGCAGGAATCGGCATTTTACAATGCTCTGATGACTGCTGTAGGCCAGCATGGCATTGTCATGGCTAAAGTAAACATGGCAAATATTGTTGCCCCTCTGGCTACTGATAAAAAGCAGTGGTTTATCGCCAATAACCGCATTGCTAAGAGTTACTTTGATTACGTGGTTTGCGACCCGCGCACACTTCAGGTTCGTGTAGCAATCGAATTGGATGATGGCAGGACACTCGATAAAGGCAAAATAGAACGCCAAAAGCTATTAATGCACGTGTGTAAGTCGTCAGGCATTCCCTTAATCGGCACTTCCGTTAAACACAGCTATCAGGTTGGCAAGTTGCGTCGTCTTCTGGCGTCTCATATCGATTTGATCGAACCAGAGAAAGAGATACGTTTCTGTAAGCGTTGTG
The DNA here is from genome assembly GCF_000740665.1 of Vibrio sp. B183. Taxonomy (NCBI): domain Bacteria; kingdom Pseudomonadati; phylum Pseudomonadota; class Gammaproteobacteria; order Vibrionales; family Vibrionaceae; genus Vibrio; species Vibrio sp. B183. The sequence goes on from NZ_JPQB01000007.1 coordinate 82,970, forward strand.
GCAGCCCTATGGTGATTAAGACTGCTTCTCAAGGGGAGTTCAAAGGTCGTCGTTTCTTTACCTGTAGCCGCCAACCTCAGTGTACCTATACAGAAAACTACAATGTTGTGTTTGATGAAGATGACTCAGAAGGCTAATTACTAAAAGTAACTGTTATCAAGAGCAGGTCATTATGGCCTGCTCTTTTTGATTGCATACCATGACTTGGTTACGCCCGTTCTTCTTGGCCTTATACAGCTCTTTATCTGCTTCTTTCAGTACGCTTTCGAGATCATTGTAGAGATCACACTGATAAATCCCAATACTCGCCGTGAGAGATATTGGCTGCTCATTGTTGTTGAATCGGTAGCGTTCAATCGCCATTCGGATTTGTTCAGCCTTAATCATGGCATGTTGAATATTAGTGTTATGTAGAGCGATGCAGAACTCTTCTCCACCAATGCGATACACCAAGTGTTCATCGCTTAATCCATCAATGAGTGCTGCTGTCTGAACGAGCACCTTATCACCAATGTCATGGCCGAATTCGTCATTGACTTGTTTAAAGTAATCCAAGTCCAAAACCAGAAGCGACAAAGGTAGTGTTTCACTTTCTTGTCGGTAGCGGTCAAAGTTATGAATTAAGGCGTGGCGGTTATAGACACTAGTGAGAGCATCACGTGAAGCAAGCTGCCCCAGTGATGCCTCTGATGTCTTACGCTTGACCTCGAGAATGTGGCTGGCGAGCCAGACACTCAGATAGGCGAGAGCAAAATTAACGATGAGCTCAAAATAGCTAACAACACCATCGACGAACGATTTATCAACCACAAGGAATAGCTGGCTAATGAAGCCCATCATGGTCGCAACAAATCCATACCGTTTACCCAGAATAAGGTAAAACAGAACCGGGTAGAGAAAACTCCAGAGGAACAAACCATTTTCTATCGGGTATGTCAGCGTCGTGAAATAAACCAAACCTATGATGCTATAGACGTAGCAGTTTGAGAGTAAAAGGGAAGCAGTGCTTCGGTAGCTATTGAAAGCGACATAGAGAGAAAAGCTACAAAAAAGACTCTGAATGATCGCCAAGAGGTGATAAACGCCAAAAAACACATTAAGAGTGGCAATAATCAATGACATCAGGGCAAGAAGCATACTTAGCCAGAACAAGACTGCTCGACGTAACTGTCTGGAAGGGTTAAATATGTCAAGCTCCATCTTGAGTAGCCTTTGTAGGAATATGCCTAAGTATGAATATCAGACAATAGTATGCTTTTCGTATGGGGAATCAAGCATAAGACTGAACAAGGATCACACTTTAAAGACTATAAATGATACAGCGTATTAAAACTATACAGGTATTATGTGCGCAAGTTAATGTAATGTATAAGAAATAGTCAATTTATATCATCTTTTTACCAGTCTATACTTAATCAGAAAATTATCAAATAGTGGAACTAGTATCACTTTTGTTAATGGTTTTGAATTCGTATTTAAAGTCACAAAAATGCGACAAAATGTAGAGAAATACCACTTATGAGCCCTAATAGGTCTAAGCCTGTATCATTGATAAGATTGTTAAACAGATTTGACCCTATTTTAGTGATCTTTTTGTAGTTATCAGGGCTTGGTGATGGAGAGGGAAAAGAGCCCGAAGGCTCTCCAATTATTTCTGGAACTGTTTCATTAAACGTTCCAGACCTTCTAGGTTGTTAACCAAATGACTGGTTCGTTCGATTGAAGATTGTGACGTTTGGGACGTGTCATCGGCGAGTTGTTTGATGTTGATGATGTTGCGGTTGATCTCTTGCGTAACGCTCGCCTGTTGCTCGACCGCAGTGGCGATTTGGATGCTGCTGTCGGTGACTTGATTCAATTTGTCTGAAATCGTGCTGAGAACATCACCCGTTTCATCCGCACGGTGCTTGCAGCGGCTTGAAAGAGCAATACCTTTTTCCATTGCACCTACTGCACTTTCGGCCGTTTCCTGAAGCTGGCGAATCATGGTATGAATTTCACTTGCAGAGGAACCGGTTTTTGACGCCAGATTTCGCACTTCATCCGCGACTACAGCAAATCCGCGGCCAGCTTCTCCCGCTCGCGCTGCTTCGATAGCGGCATTCAGGGCAAGTAGATTCGTTTGTTCTGAAATAGCAGTGATGACCTCTAAAATGCTGTCTATCTTTTGGCTGTCTTGAGATAGCCGATTAATGATTGTCTGTGCTTGCGCCAGCTCAGCTTCAAGAGCAGTCACTTCCGCAATGGTGGAATGTATGCTGCTTAGCCCTTTTTCAGATTCTTGATCGGCTTCTTCAGCGAGCATTGAAGCCGCAGATGCGCCGCTTGCGACTTCATTGATAGAGTGGGTGAGTTGCTCAACAGCTGCGGCAACTTGCTCCGTTTCATGACATTGTTGGTCTAGGCTTTGTCCGATTGATTGAATCGTGCCAAATTCGTCTTCTGCTGAAATCAGGATTTCTCCGGACGTTTCCGTTGCCCTAGCGGTCACTGCCCGCAGTTCGGCTTGCTTCATTTTCAGCGCTAATTCGACCTGAGAGTAATCATCGAAATGGTTAGTATAGGGCTTTTCCATCAATGGGTTGCTATAGGCTTGCTGGGCCAGAGCTGCCATGCTTTTACTACGTCGGTACTGGTACGCGAGGCCAAATGTCATCATTGCCGCAACTAAGGTAATTGCAGCACTGAGAACACTCTGGGTCGTACCCAGCATTAAAAGCGACAATAATGCCAGTAACGTAGAAGAGCCTAATGTGAGTTTGTGCAGTGGCAGCCTAGGTTTTGTTGTAGATTTATTTTGTTGTAGCCGACGATAAAGCGCTTCAGCTCTCTCAACTTGTTCTGAATCGGGTTTAGAACGAACCGACTGATATTCAACGATGTCACCTTCAGGGTTTTTAATCGGAGTTACAAAGGCGGATACCCAATAGTGAGCTTCATCTTTACATTGATTTTTTACTAGACCCATCCAACTTTTCCCTTGTTTAAGGTAGGTCCACATCTGTTCGAATGCTTGCTTGGGCATGTCACCATGACGAACCATATTGTGGGGGTTGCCCACTAATTCGTCAGTTGAATAGCCTGCAATATCACAGAAGTCTTGATTGGCATGAGTTATAAGGCTGGATCGATCCGTGGTAGATATTAGATTGGCATTAGCGCAATAGTCTTTGTTGAGCTGTTGATTGTTCATTTTTATTGGTTATCTCAAATAGTATGGCGGCGTATTTCAGCTAGCGGTCTATTACCATTTGCTAAATTACTTCTGGTTTTTCCTTGACTTACCGCGCCATGCTATCCCTAGGGCAAAAGTTCTATAAATGACCTAAATCAATTTGAGTTAACTATTCACAAACTGCTCAGCGAAGTTTGACTGTTCGCAAATAATTGCTGCAAAAATAACCTTGTTACATGTTGTTTCTTTTTGTTGAGATATTAATTCCAATTATTCATATGTGCTTGATTGCAATTGTATTCAATTTGTTAACCCGAGCTTTATCGTTCAGAGCTCCTGTGAAGAAGTGTTTACATAAAGTAAACATTACTAAGTCTTATAGAGGACTAGGAATTCATTATTGTAATTTTAATACATAAATAGGCTGATTAAATCTTGCTCCTACCCCTTTAGGGTAGTTCAATTTCGTAATTGATTTACATCATATATTAATTTTCTTTCACATTTAACAATGCACATAGTGATAAGAACCTAACCCTTAGGAAGTACTATGAGCAAGTTGAAGCTGGTCATTATAGGTAACGGCATGGTCGGGCACCGTTACATAGAAGACCTCGTTGAGAAGACGGATGTTTCTCAATATGAAATATCTGTCTTCTGTGAAGAACCTCGTGTCGCTTATGACCGTGTCCATCTCTCTTCTTACTTTTCCCATCATACTGCAGATGAGCTTTCGCTTGTAAAGGAAGGCTTTTACGAAAAGCATAATATCAACATCTTGATGGGCGAACGCGCTATCAACATCAATCGTGAAAAGCAGACCGTTTATTCAAGCACTGGACGTGAAATTCAGTATGACAAACTTGTCATGGCCACGGGGTCCTTTCCTTTTGTTCCACCAATTAAGGGCCACGAGAGCAAAGACTGTTTTGTCTACCGTACAATCGAAGATCTTAAAGCGATCGAAGCATGTGCCAAGAACAGCAAAGTTGGCGTCGTTATTGGTGGTGGCTTACTTGGCCTTGAAGCTGCAGGTGCACTGAAAGCATTAGGTGTGCAAACTCATGTAGTAGAGTTTGCTCCGAAATTGATGGCTGAGCAGTTAGATCAGGCTGGTGGTGATCAATTACGTCAGAAAATTGAACGTATGGGCGTGACGGTACACGTTAGCAAAAACACCCTAGAGATTGCACCGGAAGGCAAAACAGCAAGAAACGTAATGCGATTCGCTGATGGTAGCGAGTTAGAGACGGACTTTATTGTTTTTTCTGCCGGCATCCGCCCTCAAGACAAACTTGCTCGCCAAATGGGATTAGGCATAGCACCACGTGGTGGTGTAGAGATTAATGATTGCTGTCAGACAACTGATGAAAATGTTTATGCTATCGGTGAATGTGCATCTTGGAATCGCACGTTTTATGGCCTTGTGGCACCGGGTTACAAGATGGCGACAGTCGCCGTTGATCACTTGTTAGGTAACGACAGCAAGTTTGAAGGCGCGGACATGTCTGCGAAACTGAAGCTGCTTGGTGTCAAAGTAGGCTCAATCGGTGATGCAAACGGACGTACACCGGGATGTAAGAGCTACGTTTACCAAAACGAAGAGCAGGAAGTGTACAAGCGAATCATCGTTTCTGAAGACGGTAAGAAGTTGCTTGGTGCGGTGATGGTAGGTGACACATCTGATTACGGTGATTTGCTGCAGCTTAAACTCAATGAGATCGAGCTTCCAGAACATCCAGATACGCTAATTCTTCCGGCTCATGCTGGGGCAGAAAAGCCAACGCTAGGGGCTGATGCGCTTCCTGAATCAGCGGTTATTTGTTCTTGCTTTGATGTTACAAAAGGCAAGATTGCTGAAGCCGTGGCTCAAGGCCATCACACTATTGGTGAAATCAAAGCGGTAACTGGCGCTGGAACGGGTTGTGGTGGTTGTATTCCACTGGTGACATCCGTGCTAAACGCTGAATTAGCCAAAGCAGGTGTCGAAGTAAAAAATGATGTGTGTGAGCATTTTGCTTACTCTCGCCAGGAGCTGTTCCACCTTATCCGTATTGAAGAAATCAAAACATTTGATGAGCTGTTGGAAAAATACGGTAAGGGATACGGCTGTGAAGTGTGTAAGCCACTAGCAGGCTCAATCCTCGCATCTTGCTGGGGTGAGCACATTCTAAAACCTGAATTGGTCAAACTTCACGATACTAACGACAACTTCCTCGGTAACATGCAAAAAGACGGAACCTACTCTGTGATTCCTCGTATGGCTGGTGGTGAAGTGACGCCTCAGGCACTTAAGGTATTGGCTGAAGTTGCTGCCGAGTACAACCTTTACACCAAAGTTACTGGTGCTCAGCGCATTGGTCTGTTTGGCGCTCAGAAAGACGACCTACCTGCAATTTGGAAGAAGCTGATCGCTGCAGGCTATGAAACAGGGCAGGCCTATGCCAAAGCGCTTCGCATGGCAAAGACTTGTGTAGGCTCAACTTGGTGTCGTTATGGCGTCCAAGATTCTGTTGGCCTTGGTGTGATGATCGAAAACCGCTACAAGGGCATCCGTACCCCGCATAAGATGAAATTCGGTGTATCGGGTTGTACGCGTGAATGTGCAGAAGCACAAGGTAAAGACTTAGGTATCATAGCGACAGACGCAGGCTGGAATATGTACGTGTGTGGTAATGGCGGAATGAAGCCAAGACATGCTGACCTTCTAGCGAGCGACCTCGATAAGGACACCCTCATCAAATACATCGATCGTTTCATGATGTTCTACATTCGTACGGCAGCGCCACTGCAACGCACTTCTGTGTGGATGGAAAATCTGGAAGGTGGTGTTGATTACCTGAGAGAAGTCATCGTCAACGACAAACTCGGTATCAATGCACAACTGGAAGCCGATGTAGCCAAGTTAGTAGAAGAGTTCCGTTGTGAATGGACTGATACTATCAACGACGAAGCTCAGCTAAAACGTTTCGCACATTTCATAAACTCAGATGAACGCGATAGCAATGTTGTCTTTGTCCAAGAGCGTGAACAGCATCGTCCGGCGACGTACACAGAAAAACATCCAGAAGAGAAGGGTGACATCCTTCACGTCGAGTTAGTTTAGGGAGACAACATCATGGCATTTACAAAAGTATGCAGTATTGAAGATATCACCCCGGGTACTGGCGTGTGTGCGTTGGTTTCTGGGGAGCAGGTTGCCATTTTTCGCCCTTCTCACGCTGAAGAAGTGATGGCTATCAGCAACACTGATCCGTTCTACCAGTCAAATGTCCTTTCCCGTGGATTGATCGTTGAACACAAGCAGGAGTTGTGGGTCGCTAGTCCTCTGAAAAAACAGCGTTTTAACCTATCAACGGGTGTATGTATGGAAGACGAAAACTTCAGTGTCAAAGCATACAAAACACGCGTTATTAAAGGTCAGGTTGAAGTTTCTGCTTAACCGGGTGTTTGAAGAGATTTAATAGCTTAAAGGCTTGTTGCTTTCCATAGGGGAGCAGGTGAAGCAACGAGCCTTTCACTATTCAATTTCAACTTTTAACTTTCAATTTTAAAAAGGACGTAGCTATGTCTTCAGCATTAAAACCTGCCGAATTCGTACAAACCATGATCGATGTCGGCGAAGCGAAAACAAAAACAAGTACGCGTGACTTGATTTTGCGCGGCACAATGGCGGGTATCATCTTATCTTTGGCTGTTGTAGTCGCCATTACGACTATCGTACAGACAGGCATCGGCATCGTGGGTGCTTTAGTGTTTCCAGTCGGCTTTTGTATCCTAAGTCTGATGGGCTACGATCTGGTCACCGGTGTTTTTGGTCTCGCACCTCTTGCCAAGTTTGATAACCGACCAGGTATCACCTGGAACCGCATTTTCCGTTGCTGGGGATTAGTTGGACTTGGCAACTTGATTGGCTCACTGATCGTTGCTTACCTGGTTGCTATCTCCTTGACGGGCAATTTCTCATTGGACCCAAATGCCGTAGTTAAGAAATTTATCGCGGTATCAACAGCGCGTACCGTTGGTTTTGAAAACATGGGAATGGACGGATGGATTACCTGTTTTGTGCGTGGCATTTTCTGTAACCTGATGGTCTGCCTTGGTGTGATTGGTAACATGACTGCCCGAAGTGTAGCTGGCAAGATCGCCGCAATGTGGCTACCGATTTTCATCTTCTTTGCCTTGGTGTTTGAGCATACGGTTGTGAACATGTTCTTGTTCCCACTGGGTATGATTCTTGGTGCCGATTTCGGTATTGCAACTTGGCTGAACTTCAACCTTATTCCAACGATTCTGGGTAACATCGTTGGTGGCTTGTTGTTCACTTGTATTCCTCTTTACCTGACTCACGCGAAAACTGCTCCATCAATTGATTCTGAGCAGGAAGTTAAAGCTAAGCCTGCAATGGCGAAATAAATTGATGTGGCCCCATAGCGCAGCATGGGGCCTTCGCAGAGTCCTTTTAAATGGTTAAAGGTTTGGCGATAAAAAGTCGTGATTCGATGAGTACTTTGATTGAGCGCTACTTTTTATATCCAAATTTGAATCAGCAGGTACGGCTATGAGTGCTCACCCTAACTCTTCTCCAAAACGTGGTTTTGTTTCTCTTGTTGGCGCTGGTCCCGGTGATCCAGATTTACTAACCTTGAAAGGTTACCGAGTGATACAGCAAGCAGAAGTGATCGTTTATGACCGCCTTGTTTCTAAAGAAATATTGGCGTTAGCCAATCCTCAAGCTGAGATGGTTTATGTCGGCAAGAAGCTTGATTTTCATTGCGTGCCTCAGGATAAAATCAACCAGATTTTGGTGGAAAAAGCACTGGCAGGAAAGCGTGTTGTTCGGCTCAAGGGTGGGGACTCATTTATTTTTGGTCGTGGTGGTGAAGAGCTGGAAGAGTTGGCTGCCCATGGAATTCACTTTGAAGTGGTACCGGGCATAACAGCGGCTGCTGGCGCAACTGCATACGCAGGTATTCCGTTGACACACCGTGACCACGCTCAGAGCGTTCAGTTTATTACTGGTCATGTGCAGAAAGATGGTCGGGAAATTGAATGGCAATCACTGGCCCAATCTAACAACACACTGGTATTTTATATGGGTCTAAAGCAGAGCCAGCGAATTACTACCAAGCTTATCGAAAATGGTCTGGATGAACAGATATCTTGCGCCATTATTGAAAACGGAACACGCAGCGAACAGCGTGTATTCACTGGGCCACTAAAAGACTTACCCAAGTTGGCAGAGGGAGCAGTCAGCCCTGCTCTTATTGTTGTTGGTAGCGTGACCTCGCTGCACGATAAGCTTAAATGGTTTAATTAAAGAGTCTTTGCCTTTCGCATCAGAATCCATAGAAAACCAACAGCTTGAGTTCAATAACTGTTACTATGCCTGCGTTATTGATTAAACAGGATTCCTGATGGAAAAAGTCGCCATTTTCGTTGATGTCCAGAACATCTACTACACAACACGAGAAAAGTACCGCGCAAACTTTGACTACAATGAGTTTTGGTACGTTGCAACGGAAGGTCGAGACGTCACCGAGGCTCATGCGTATGCGATTGCTTCACATGACCCGAAACAGAGGCAGTTTCATCATATCCTTCGCGGTATTGGCTTTAACGTTAAACTGAAGCCATTTATTCAACGACAAGATGGCAGTGCCAAAGGCGATTGGGATGTGGGTATTGCTTTGGATGTGTACGAAGCTGCCAGCAAGGTTGACCGAGTTATTCTGTTATCTGGAGATGGCGACTTTGACGTGTTAGTCAAACGAGTCCAGGAAAGGTTTGGCACCAAAGTGGATGTATTTGGTGTGCCGGGCCTTAGCGCACAGTCACTAATCGACGTGTGCGATAAGTTCATCCCGATTGAAGAGGAATTATTGCTCAGACGAACCTGAGTCTAAGCTTTCTTCATTTTCCGCTTGTGCAGCGGTTTGCTGTTCTTGCTCTTCTGCTTCAAGCTTTGCTCTTTCCGCTTTTGAAATGTAGCGAGGCTTGTTGCTTTTATGTAGCTTAGCGTTTTGCTTTTTCTGCTTCGCTTTTAGGATCTGGTTAATTTTCTTCTTACGGTTCATCGTTGTCGCCCAGTATTCAGAGGGGCGCGCATAGTAACAGACTTTGTACCACACTTCACCTTAACAAGATTATCTGCGTTTTTGATGAAAGAGATCTGGTGTTAGCACGGTCTGGTTAAATCATTGAACAATCGATTTGTTTCTTGCTCAGTGAGTAAGTCGTATCAGGGGAAGACTATGTGGATAAAGAAAAATCATCGCTGGGCGTTATCTGAAAACGAGGCAACACCAGAGTCGGTGTATAAAGAGCGAAGAGACATTTTAAAAAAACTGGGTATTGCTGTTGTCGGTGTGCCGTTGGCGGCGAACTCTCAGGCGGGTGTTTTGGATCTGTTCTCCTCAAAAGAGGAGCCTGCTCAAGACCGCCGTATTGATTTATCTGCCTCAAAGCCGGATAAGTATCAAGCTGACCTTTCATTAACACCTGAAGACAAAGTACTGAAGTACAATAACTTTTATGAATTTGGAACAGGGAAGTCTGATCCTGCGGAAAAATCAGGTGGTTTTGTTTCCGATCCTTGGAGCGTCAAAGTTGATGGGTTAGTTGGTAATCCGATAACGTTGAATTATGAAGACATTTTCAACAAGTTTACTCTTGAAGAGCGCATCTATCGCCTAAGATGCGTAGAAGCATGGTCAATGAATATACCTTGGATTGGCTTTCCGTTGTCTGACATCATCAAAATGGCTAACCCGAAGAGTGAAGCGAAATACGTTGCTTTTGAAACACTCTACGACCCTGAACAGTTCCCCGGGCAAAACTCTTGGGGTGGCAGTATCGATTACCCCTATGTTGAAGGCCTGAGACTGGATGAAGCGATGAACCCGTTAACGCTTATCTCAGTAGGTTTGTATGGCAAAACCTTAGCTCCCCAAAATGGCGCACCTTTGCGTTTAGTTGTGCCATGGAAATATGGCTTCAAGAGTATCAAGTCTATAGTGCGCATTCGTTTGACAGATCAAGAGCCACCAACCACTTGGAATAGACTAGCACCCCATGAATATGGGTTTTATGCCAACGTAAACCCACAGGTCGATCATCCACGATGGAGTCAGGCGAGCGAACGTTTTATCGGTGAAGGTAATTTATTTAGTAGCCGACGACAGCCTACATTGATGTTCAATGGCTATGAGGAAGAAGTCGCTCATCTCTACAAGAATATGGACTTAAGGAAGTTCTATTGATGAGGTTGTCTCCAAGGGCGATCACATGGCTGAAGGTAGTTATCCATGGTGTGTCTTTGAGTTTCTTGCTGCTGTTGGTGCTCAAGGCTTTCGCGGGTGGTTTAGGTGGAGACCCAGTACAGGGCATTATCCACTACACGGGTATCAGTGCACTCAATACGCTGTTTGTTTCTTTATTGGTCTCACCATTAGCGAAATGGACTAAGCAAGGGGCGTTAGTCAGAGTCAGACGATTGGTTGGGCTATATAGCTTTTTCTGGGCGGTATTACATTTAGTCGCTTATGCGACGCTGGATCTGGGTTTGGACTGGAGTCTACTGGCTTCGGAGATCATCAAGCGTCCTTACCTCACCGTTGGTGGAGCTGTGTGGCTGATATTGTTGTCGCTGTCTGTAACATCGACCAAAGCGATGCAGCGTAGACTGGGAGCAAAATGGCAAAAGCTACATAATTGGGTTTATTTAGCCTTGCTGCTTGCACCCATACACTTTTATTGGTCGGTAAAATCAGAGGTCACTGAACCAACGTTCTATATTCTGATAGCTCTCGTGTTGCTTGCGATTCGCTGGAAAACACTTAAGCAGCGATTACTTCGCTAATCGTGTAATCGAAATGTTGAAAGGCCAGCCAACCAAACGGTTTGCTGGTCTTTTTATTAGTCGGAGATAATGGCGTAGCCGCGGTATCTGTCGACATCGATTGTATTCATCGCTTTAATCATGCTGGTGGCATCGACCCAATGCCACAAGTAGTCAGCGTTATTAGGATCTAAGATGAGAAATGAATCCGAATCTCCATCATAGGCCGCCACTGGCGCGTAATGTCCACCACCTTTTTGCTCGACACCTTTTCGAGCGTAGTTAACCACCAAATAATGTTCTGGCTGACTCAGTGCCGTGACCATATTGGCCTTAATTGTGTCGATATCGTCAATGTTTTGTAGCTCGTAACTGACGACTTTAGCGCCATTGGATTTAACCAGATCGACGAATTGAGAAAGTTGCAACCCATAGTCGTTAAACTGGCTGCCTTTCGTGGGCTTGCCTAGGATTTCAATTCTGGATTTCGGTGAGTGGATTAACACGGTGTTTTGAGTATAACGGTGAAATAGGGGAGACCAGCTGACATAGGATTTATCTGAGTGCTCGACATTGCCACCGCCAGTTGGCAGGTAGCCGGACTCCAACGTAGAGAACTGACTTGAATCAAGTGGAATCTGCTCTGGTGTTCTATCAACACGCAGTGCATTTAGCACCATCGCAGCCGATGCGACACCACAGAACATTTTGTTTTCTTGCGGTTGGTAGTAAACCGAGAGTCGCGCAAAGTCTGTCTTGTTTTCTGACGAAACCAAACGTTCAAAAGATTCAGCATCGTCCCAATAGACAATTTTTGCCGCCAGTGCGTTAAAGCTGCAGCTAATAATCAAAGCTGCCAGAGACCATTTAATAGCGTGTTTCATGAGATTGTATTCCGATGATGATTGGGGGAATTTAGAAAAGAACGGCGCAAACGAATGCACCGTTCTGAGTCATTTTCAAGTGACTAGAATGTGTATTTCAGGCCAACTGAAACGGTTGAGTTGTGGTTATCCAAGCCAGCGCCATTGGGTACTACTCCAGAGTCACCAGAGCTGTTGTCAACGATGGTGGTATCTGCCTTCGCTTCAGAGTATTTGGTATAAACATATTCGGCATATAGCTTCATGCTTGGCGTAAAGTGGTAACCATAGTTGAGCGATAACGAGATAAAATCAGAATTACGGTTGCTTTGCTCATAGAAGGTCAGATCGCGCATGTTGTGATGGTCTACATCTTTCGCATCAACCCATGGGCTCCATTTAAGTTGTGCACCAAAGTCCGATTTATCCAGCTTGTATTCTCCAGCTAGTCCAAGATATAGCACGCTGAATTCCTGCTTATAGTCTATGCCTACAACGTTTGGGAATGAGCCTACGTCAGCCCCATTATTGTAGGAATAAGTGCCACCAATGCCGTCCCACTTAAAGAGATTATATTGATAGCCCGCTAGAGCACCGACTTTGTAATTGCTTTGGCTAAGCAGCCAGAAGGTTGCATTGATGTCAATCTCATGAGCATCTCGCAACTTAGTGTCTGGGCTTATGGATATGTCTGTCGGTGATGATTGATTAGCATTAAGCCAATCGCGGTCCTCCATATGAGCGTCGCCATCATCAGTCAGCACAGACCAAAAGCTACCCCTTAACGTCCAATTCTCATTAATATCCCAAGCAGCACCTAGCTTGATGATCGGGACATTATCGATCTCCCAGTCAAGCTGACTCAGCTTCCTTCCTGTACTGTCGTAAACCAGTTCCGTTGATGAGCCATTCAAGACGCCAAGAGATCCTTCTAGCGTGACATTATTCGTATCGCTTGCTGCCATAGCTTTAGGAGCCAGAGCGAGCGGAATTAGCATCAAAGTTAACTGTTTCATAAGTGTTTTAAATACTCCGGTATGGGCAAGTGTTTAGCCAAATGATTGAAATAGTGGTGAATTCCAGAGGCTTACTAGCTTGACTAATCAGCATGAAATTGGAGTGGAGTATAAAAATTGGACGAAAAACGAAATATCAGGTGATTACCTGAGATTGAGGTCAATACAGAGGAATAAAAATCAGAGAGCTAGTTTGTGTTACATCAACCCCCTTTGTATCAAGGAGAATTCGCCGCGAATAGTAATTATGGACACTAAAGAAATGAACTATAGACAATAAGTCTATAATCATTATGTAACTCTTTGAGTTAATATATCTGCCTTATCAATAAGTAAGCTTGGCTTTTAAAGGCAGCTTTAAACTGGAGGTAGTATGGACTTTGCAAATCGACTGGAAATGTTACTTGAGGTCTCGGAGTCAGGGTCATTTGCAAAAGCAGCTGAACGTTTACATATGGATCGCTCTGTCTTGTCTAAGCAGATCAAAAAACTGGAAGAGACACTGGGTGTGCGTCTGCTCAATCGCTCGACACGTTCTTTAGCGCTGACATCAGCAGGGCAGGATATTGTTCATCAAGCCAGAAAAGTCAGAGAGTTATTGGCTGACACCCGCAATATTGCAGATACTTACCACAATGAGCCCAAGGGCCACTTAAGAATTTCATGTGCGACAGTTTTTGGTCGTATGTACCTTCAGCCTGCTATCGAAAAGTTTATGGCTAAGTATCCGCAAATCACCATTGAACTGATTTTGGATGATCGTAGGGTGGATGTGATTGGTGAGCGTTTTGATGTTGTGTTCCGCATCGGCAAACTTCAGGATTCAAACCTTGTAGCCAAAAAAATCGCACCGAATGACTTTTCACTTCTTGCTTCTCGAGAGTTTGTTGAACTTCATGGCAACCCAGAAACGCCAGAGGAGCTCATTTCTCTACCTGCTATTGTGTATACCAATGGCAGCATGACCGCAGACCAATTCCAAATGCCTAGCGGGACAAATGGAGATGAACTCGCCTCATATGAAATGAACGGTAAGTACTTCGTTAACGAAGCCGAACTGATGATAGAAGGTATGAAAGCAGGTATCGGCTATGGTTTAATCTGTGATTTTATGATGCCAGAACCTCTCAATGAGATGGGGTTGGTGAAGCTGCTACCCTATGCTGATATTTACACGCAGAGCGGTATTTACGCCATGTATTCACATCGAAATCAGCCGCCTTTGGTTAAATTTTTCATTGAAGCTGTTGAAGAAATCATAGGTTCTCCGCCAATTTGGGAACAACGGTTTCATTGATACCCAGTTCGATCTAGAGCGCCTATCAGGCGCTCTTTTTTTCTTCACTCTACCTACAAAATCCAACCATTTAGTTACATTGGGGTGACATCTATTGGTGCAATATTTTCCACAATGAATAGACAGAATGCCTATTTACAGCACGGTCGTGCAATATAAAATGAGCTCTGTTGATTGGAGAAACATTCTGTTTAACCAATGTTAATAAATACAAAATGTGAGGAAATAATTATGAAACGTTTAATTACTCTTACTTCAACTATGTTACTAGCAACTTCTGCTTTCGCTTCTTCATCAGTGCTTAATGTAAGCGAAGGAGAGAGTATTCTTGCTGGTACGTTTGATAGCAAAACTGCCGCTTATGAAGCTGGTCATCAGCTGTCTGATTCGATTAAAGGTAAATCTCAAGCCGAGCTGAAGAATGAAGTGACCAATATTGGCTATTCGACTATAGGTCACGTCAGCCTCGCTAATTTCGATGTTAAAGTTGACGAGTTTGCAACTGAGCATGGTGAAGCAAAATATAGCTCAATAGTAAATTACGACTACCAATACAGAGCTAGACAAAAAGACTAATATGAGTCTATTTACTGCCTTAAGCCTAGGAGATAAGGACCTCCCTAGGGCTTATGTTCCGAATGCTTTTTAACCGCAAATCAATCTATAACGTCATTAACTTCTCGTCTCTCTGAATCAGCCAGCCATTTAATTCAATCTCTATAATTTATATAAATAACAATAAATTAGTATCTTAAACAAAGATGCTATGGTTTTTATTTTTATAAATTAAATATATTTATTCGTTTAAATTTATAGGAATAAATATTCTCACCTCTCTTGCTCAGTTTCGAACAAGTAAATATCTAAATTAACAGGTGAGGGTTAAATATGAGTTCTAATTATAAATATAAAATACAAGAAAGATCGTTCAAGTTTATTTTTATTAGCGTGTAGTTTGAGTCTTATGATTGGTCTGTCAGGCTGCAGTGATAGTGGAGAGCTGTCACAAAGCGAAGCTGACGGCGGAACGCAAGGTACATCATCAGGCACAGACGAAAACCAAGATAACAATTCCATTCAAGACAATGATGAAAATCAAGACGCGGAAGCTGATGAACCATCTAATGAGCAAGGTGGAGAAGGTAGCGAAACATCTGACTCTGAAGATAATTCAGAGTCTGGCGATGGTGTAGAAACTCCAGATGCAGAACAGGGCGATAATGAATCTAGCGGCAGTGGTCCGGAGGATTCAGATGCTCCAACGGATGCCTCAAAATTATATTATCAATTTACGCGCCCACAGTTGCCACCAAATTCTGCTCCTCACGTTCAAAGACAAAATCAAGAACTGTCAGGACGTCCTTTTCAAGTCGAGATTTATGCATTAAACGAAGACCTAAAGCTGCAAGATGTTACTGCTGAAGTAACGTGGAATGCTATTTCAGAAGAGTGCAATGGAGAGCCTTGTTATACCATCGGCTCTGAAGGCCGATTGATTGCTGGTGCTAAAGGTAAGTTTAGTGCTCAAGCAGAGTACAATGGTTTACTCACCCCAGTGATTCAATTCGAGACACCGAGAAAACTGGAGACTTGCGGAGTGGAAGGCAATACAGATAAGGCTCACCGAACAGAAAAGTGCTTGCACATTATCGTAGGCAGTTCAGGTGAAGCTGATGGAAAGTGGTTTACTGAGCCACCCAGAGCAAGTGTTATGAGTCTTATGTGGTATAGCTTTGATGACACACCCTATAATTCGGGATATACCCGTTCAGGCATAATGGTTGATGGGGGCAGTGGTACTAACCAATTTTCTTTAATGAGAAATGATGGGTATGACGAAAGAGTGGAAGATACGTCGACAATCGTTGGAGGAGACTACGGTCAATATGATCGCTATTGTGCTGATTTGGCCACTATCAAATTTAATGGCAGAAGTAATTGGCGAAGAGTCACAGAGGCAGAGCTTATAGAGTTGTCAAAAATGTCTATTGGTTCAACATATGACTGGCCTGTTACAGGCTTCTACGCTTCAGGAAATGTACATATTAGATCTCAAGATAAGGGAGGTCTTCATTTAAGACATGTGTATATGCAGACAGGTCAAGTGACGAGTTTGTTACCGACAACAAAGTCACTGCCTACCTGTGTTTCAGAATTACTCGACACACCAGCACAATAAAAAAAGTGGGGTGAGAAGAGTCACCCCAAAAACACACAGCTAATCACTTCTAATTGTCCAAACTAGCTCTGTCGGAAAGGAAGTAACGACGAACCACAAGACGCCGGAGTGAGCAGTTGTCGTTACTCCACGAAAGTTAAGCTTACGCTTCTACAGCTCGATATATTAGTTATTAAGGATTATTTATCTTTCTAAAGAAATTTTGAGGGATTAAATAATGATTAATTCATAAGTGCCAATATGCTACGTGGATTATTGTTCTTAGTTATATTTATTGCATTGTTGAAGCGAATTTCCAGCTATTAAACTTTTTTACTTCTGTTTACTCGCTAAACAATTCTCGCCACTCATGTTTATGAGGATTTGAAGAAATGACCAAGCTCAATACAGGCCGTAAAAAACAATGGCTAGATGAGGATGTATTTGAAGCTGCTAAAAGCAGGGTTTCCTATATATTTGACCATTTTAATCACTTCTATGTATCTTTTTCTGGAGGTAAAGACTCTGGAGTTCTGCTTAATTTAGCTATTGAAGAAGGCGAACGAAGAGGCCGCTTACCTATTGATGTTTTAATTGTTGACTTTGAAGCTCAGTACATTGAGACGGAAAGGTTTATTAAACGCATGGTTAAGTCCAACAAGATTCGTCCATATTGGGTTTGTTTACCTATAAGTTTGCGTAACTCTGTCTCGCAGTTTGAGCCTAAATGGTTATGCTGGGATCCCGAGAGCAAACACCGTTGGATCAGAGAACTTCCCAACTCTATGGGTGTGATAAGTAGCGAGCAAGCTTGGCCATTCTTTTATACAGGTATGGAGTTTGAAGATTTTGTATTCGAATTTGCTAGCTGGTATCAACAATGTAAAGCAGAAAAAATCGCGGTACTCATCGGTTTGAGAGCTGATGAATCACTTAATCGTTTTAACACAGTCAAAAATCGAAAAAAAGAGAAGTACCAAAGTCGTTTATGGACAACAAAAATGCAGAAAGACGTTTTTATGGCTTATCCCATTTATGATTGGAAAGTGTCTGATATCTGGGTTGCCAATGGACGTTTCAGTTGGGACTACAACCATGTTTACGATTCGATGCAAAAAGCAGGAGTTCCACTTTCTCAACAGCGATTATGTCAGCCTTTTGGGGATGAGCAACGAAAAGGCTTGTGGTTATATCAGATGATTGAGCCTGAAACCTGGATTAAATTGCTTTCAAGAGTTGAAGGTTGCAATTTTGGGGCTCGTTATACCAAAGAGCAGGGAAGAGTACTAGGTTACTATCGCTTTGAGTTGCCAGACGGTTTTACTTATCGTGAATACAGCAAGTATCTCTTGAAAACCATGCCCCCACACTTGGAGCGGCATTACCGTGAGAGAATATTCAAGTTTTTGTGGTGGTGGCGAAAACATGGTCCGGATAAAGGAATTCATTACATTCCAGATGCAGCAGACAGAAAACTTGAGTCAAAAAAACAAGTTCCGAGCTGGAGGAGGATATGTAAGGTACTGATAAAAAATGACTATTGGTGTAGAGGTCTATCTTTTGGTTATACCCGAGCGGCTAACACTATGCGTATTGATAGCAGTGTCCGTGAGATGCTTTAGGGAGATAGTCTGATGACCAGCGAAAGTAAAGCATTTTTCAATCACGTGAGTCGCCTCAATCAACAGCTTGACAATATCGGAGCGTGGGTTGCGCTCTACAATAGTGTTTCATCCTGCCTTTTTGAGTCCATTCCTGCGCTACCTCCAGTATGTAATGTTCAACTATTGGCTATCCATCTCATCGAATCCAATAGTTATAACCCCAATAAAATGGCTCGACCTGAAGGGAAGCTCCTAAAACACTCTATTGCAATAGATGGATTAACGATGCCAATTATCGTTAATCGGATAGAACGAGCAGGTAACTACGTTTTAATCGATGGCTTTCATCGTTTTGAACTATTGAAATCTCATCCAGAACTTCAACCTATTCCAGGCTATATTCCGTGTGTTGTTTTTAACAAAACATTAGAAAACAGCATGTCGACATCGGTCAGACACAACATTGCGAGAGGTGTCCATCAGGTTGAGCTCACCTCCAGTTTGGTCATGACACTTCGACAACTTGATTGGAGTAATGAACGTATAGGTAGAGAGCTTGGCATGGATAAGGATGAAGTACTAAGAATGCAGCAAGTCAGCGGATTAGCGGCTGAATTCAAAGATCAGCATTTTTCACAGTCTTGGGAGTGACTGCTTCTGCATCAACAATATTGAACGAATCCTTACATTTCTTGAATATATTGTTTCAATTATGATCCTGTAATTGAATGGTGTTTTATTTTATAAATTGCGCAATTAGAAAGTAATGAGGTTAAAGAAATGAAGAAGTCTCTACTGTTAATTGTTATGTCTGTTTGCGCACCACTAAGTGTTAATGCTGCTAGTTCGGGGAATTACTCCACCTACTTTGGGATGAGTTATGACCATTCTCATGTGAACTTAAATCATTACGGTGAGAACATGGATGGCCTGCATGCTCAGGCTGGGACGGATATGGAAAACTTTGGTATCAAGGGAAGCGCCACGAGTTTGTCTAATCATGGTGAGGAGCTTGATAACTATTCGTTCGCTGTTGATAAAAAGTTTGCACTTCTTGATCAAAAAGCTTACATCGCTCCAGAAGCCGGTGTTAATTACGCGAGATATAACAGTGATTTATTAAAAGTAACAGACTTTGGGCCCGAAGCGGGGATTAACCTGGGATACAACATTAATAAAAACTTTGCGATAGAAACGAGCTATCGACATTCATTCGGCTTGACCAATAATGACATCAATATTGACCAAGATAGCGTCAATCTAGGGTTAAATTATCGATTCGACTAGTTGTTAATTTAATATTTAATTAATAAATAATTATTAATTGCAACATAAATCCAAGCGCTAGAGTTACATCTCTGGCGCTTTTTCCTTTTAAAAATGACCAGAATAAAAAGTTAGATAATTAAAGAAGGTGAAAATATGGATTATGTTGAAAGTAATGTTCAAAGCCAAAAGAAACCATCGATTTTCGGCGGAGCCTGCATCATTGCATGTGTTTGTATTGGAGCAGGGATGTTGGGGTTGCCAGCTGCTGGAGCAGGTGCATGGACCTTGTGGTCTGTTATTGTGTTGAGCATAACAATGCTGATTATGTCGGCGAGTGGTTGTTTGTTGTTAGAAGCACTCAAAGATTACCCTTATAGGTCGTCTTTTTCTTCGGTAACTAAAGATTTACTTGGTAAGCGTATTAGCTTTATCAACAATGTAATGATTTATTTTGTCGGAGGTATTCTGCTTTACGCCTATATTACTTCATCAGGCTTGATCATTCATGAATATTTTGGAATTGAACCAAAGTTGGCTTCTATATTATTTGTCGTATTCTTCTCTATTTTTGTTTGGCACTCGACTGAAGTGGTTGATCGAATTTCGGTCGTACTTCTGCTGTTTATGGGGTTTAGTTTCGTATTTTCTGTTACTGGGTTAGTTCAAAGTATTGATATTTATACCTTAGTTAACCAGAGCCATTTCGCTCAAGGTCAATACGTATTTGCTTTATTGCCTGTGGCGCTGGCCTCATTTGGTTACCACCACACAGTATCGAGTATGCGTGACTATTATTTGGATGAGCGTAGAGCTCAAAAGGCGATTTTAGGTGGCACTTTTATCGCGCTTTGTACTTACCTAATTTGGCTTATTAGCGTTTACGGCAATCTATCTAGAACCGAATTTCCAGAAATCATTGCTCAGGGTGGAGATATCAATGTATTACTCCAGCACCTAAAGACATCAGTGTCTACAGCAGCTTTGTATAAGGTTATCAGTGCATTTTCAGCCGCCGCCATTCTGTCGAGCTTCATTGGCGTTGGGCTAGGTGTATTTGATTTCTTAGCGGATGCTTTGCAGTTTGAAGACAACAAGATAGGACGAACAAAGACTTGGCTCGCCACATTTATTCCTCCATTGGTCATTTCGATACTTTTCCCATTTGGCTTTTTAGTCGCAATTGGGTATGCCTCTGCGGCAGCAGCCATTTGGGCGTGCATTATTCCAGCGATGTTAGTCAGAAAAGTCAGATTAAGAAATCCAGTGCTGAGTGAGAACCCGAATTCATCTTATCGAGTCATTGGTGGTGACTGGGTGTTGATTTGTGTATCAATTTTTGGCGCGCTCATCATTTTTATTCAAATCGTATCTTTTTTCGGTGGACTGCCAACTTATGGGAGCTAACGTCCGTCTCATAATTGAACTGTGTTCAAAATAAATCTATTGGGCTCATCTTTGTTACGGTAATCCTTATAGCTTTAAGCTAATATTACTCAATCTCAAATTCAGAACTCTGGTTATATAGTCGATGAGCTCTTTGCAATCCTTATTTATTGTTGAAGACGACGTAAAGCTTCGCTCAATGCTGGAAGAATACTTCGTTAAACAAGATTTTGAAGTCACTACTTTCGAAGACGGTAGCAGTGCTGTTGATGCTATTGTTGAGCAACAGCCGGATCTACTTTTACTTGATCTGATGCTGCCGGGAATGGATGGCCTGACAATTTGTAGACAGATTCGAGCGAAATACTCCGGTAAAGTCTTAATGTTGACGGCAAGTGATGATGATTTTGACCATGTTGCAGCACTTGAAATTGGTGCCGATGATTTTGTCAGCAAACCGATAAAACCACGCGTATTACTCGCTCGCATGCGGATGCTATTAAGGCGAGGCCCAGTTGGGGAACAGTCTGCTGAGGTAGATTCCAAACCAGTGAATACTCTGACATACGGCCAACTAAGCCTGAATCAAGCGCGCAAAGTGTGTGTTCTTGATGGTGCTCAGGTCAGCATGTCTGACAGCGATTTTGATCTGCTTTGGATACTGGCTAGCGCTCCGGATGAAGTGTTATCGCGCGACTTTCTGACCCAAACGTTGAGAGGTATCGAATACGATGGTTTGGATCGTACGATCGACAACAAAGTGGTCAGTTTGAGAAAAAAACTGGGTGACAATTCCGCGACACCTAAACGCATCATCACTGTCAGAGGTAAAGGTTATTTGTTCGTACCAGATAGTTGGTAAAAATTTTTGAGGATAATGAGGTATGCGCCGAATCTACATTGAGGCATTTTTCGGGTTGTTGGTGTTGTTCACCCTGAGTCTGGTGGCGTATGAAATCATTATTTATCAACTTAATACAGACTATGACTATGTTCTAGAAGACTTAGAGGGCGCCGCATTTAGGGACGTCCTAATGACAATTTCAGACCATCAGGGTAAAGATCAAGCTTTGATAGTTCTGAATGAGTTTATCGCCAATACTGCGAAAACATTGACGGCTTTTCCGAGCTCTGATGTGCCGGAGGAAGTGAAAAACTACTTCACTAATGACCGTATTCACCCATTCACATTTTATGACGACGAGCGTGATTTCTGGTTCATGTTATCGTCACCAGACACCATCTACCGAGTTCAACCTGACGTCGAGTCTGACCTTCGCAAAGCCATAGAGTTTGATGACGATATTCTCTGGGGATTTATTCTGGGCGGTTTCTTTATCTACACCTCGGGACTTATTTGGTTCTTAAGCAGGCGAGTTCGTACTCTTGAAGAGGTTACCATAAAATTTGCGCAAGGTGATTTCAACTCTAGAGCGCCAACGGGCAGTAGACATCGTGTAGGCTCTCTCAATGATAGTTTTAACTACATGGCTGATAAGATTTCCGATCTTATTACCAGTAACCGCTCACTTACCAACTCCGTTGCCCACGATTTAAGAACTCCCGTTTTCCGCATTCAATGGCAGGCTGAAATGCTCCAGGATGAGAGTCTAACTAAGGATCAGCACGATAAAATCGCCAGCATCATTGAAGATACGGAAGAGATGGAGCAAATGGTCGATGAGCTTCTCTATTTCGCCAAGGTAGAGCGCCCAGACTCAGCGCTTAACATTGAAGCCATTGAGCTCGACCCGTTTATGCACGGACTGACGAACAAACTGCCTGACACTAAAATGAACTTGGTGTCGTTAGAGGTTCAAGACAATTTGTTTGTCGAGGCAGACAGCGCACTGCTCAAAAGGGCAGTCAATAACCTGCTTTCTAACGCGTTGCGCTATGCGGATCAGAAAATCCAGCTTTCGGCGAAGTTAGAAAATGAAACCATCCTATTTACTGTTGAAGATGATGGTCCAGGAATTCCCACCGATCACTGGAACTTTATCTTTGACCCTTTCTATAGTGCAGACCCCTCTAGGAACAAAGCCAACACTGGCTTTGGGTTAGGACTGGCGATTGTTAAATTGATCGTTGAACGTCATGGAGGACGCGCCGAAGTGGGTGCAAGTTTACTTGGTGGAGCTAAATTTACTCTACAAATCCCACGTATGTCAGATGAGTCTGACAAACGGTGACAAAGGCGTGACAAAGTAAAGATATTGTCAGGGTGAATCGTTTTGTACAGTGTTCATAACAAGTTAACACAAGGACAAAACGATGAAAAAGCTAACGATTCTAGTTTCAACTTTAGTAGCGGCAACAGCGGCACATGCCGCCGGTGATACATACATTCGAAACGGTAACATTTATACCAAAGAAAATAGCTGGATTGCTGAACTAGGTGGAGCAGGCGTAAGCGATCTCTACAAGGATCAGAAACATAACGCGACGCTTCTTGGTAACTTTGGTTACCAAGGCGAAGATTTCAATGCGAGCCTGCAAGGGATCAACTACCGATTCCTTGGTAATACTGGTGATATGTTCAACATGAGTGCCTACTTGGGTTCCTCTGGCTTGATGTATGACCATGACACTTCAGATTTCCTGAAAGGTATGGACAAGCGTAAAGCGAGTCTGGACCTTGGTATCAACGCTGACTTCCACTTATCTCAAGGCACCATTTCTACTTACGCTCAGCATGATGTTACCGATACTTACGATGGCTACCTAGCGGGTGTAACTTACTTCTTGCCAATGAGTGTTGGCAGCATGGACCTAGTCCCATTTGCTGGTTTGACTTATCAAAGCAAAGATTACGTGGACTACTACTTTGGCGTAAAAGACAAAGAAGCGACTCAAGCACGCAAGGCGTACAAGGGAAGCGGTGATGTATCTTACAACTTAGGCTACAAGCTTGTCCTTCCAATTAATGACAGTTGGGAGCTTACCCAGACGACGGCTTACACTCGTCTTGGCGACAACATTGCGGACTCTCCAATTGTTGATAGCGCAAACCAGTGGACCGTTGGCGCGACCGTCGCATACCGTTTCTGATCTCAGCAACTATCTCCCAAGGCCTGACTGACCGTCAGGCTTTCCTCCTTCTATTTTTAACCGCTGCGTTTGAGTGTTAGTGAATCTATGTCTGCCAACTACTTCCATTTTGTTAAATCCCTCCCTCGCGTTGCTGAGAGTGTTTACCCAGATATCCGTGGGGTGAAAAAGCTTCGCTATAACGCCCGTTTTTGTTTGTGGTCAATGTTCAAACCTAATGTGTTGAAACAAATGCAGCAGTTGTTTGATCAGCCGGAGTTTCGTCCGATCCAAGAGACAAACCCAAGGATGTTTGAAAAGCCCCTAAAACCATTCGTTTGTCTCAAGTGGCGCCCTCAACAAAGGGCTGCAAAAATCTATGAGCACTTTCAGACGCTACACCAAATGTACGGGCGCGCATTCCTCGACTTTTATTCTGAAGAAGGTTGGTGCTTGATGGATATTCAGGATTGCAGACTCATGTTGTGTGCGGGTCCTGAAAGGGAAGGGTCTTTGGCTTTGAAGTTGGTCGATGAGAACAAACAGGACTTATTCACTTTAGCCTTCAATATCTCATCGTCGCCAAAACGCGAAATCCACATTGGAGCCTTGCAAGGCCCGGGCGATCATATCACTGGTCGTGGTGAAATTATTAAAAGCCTGACGCGCGGAATGCATGGGCTTCGCCCCAAAGCGCTCATGCTTGAGGTATTGCTTATACTTGCACGTGAGTGGGGTGTTGAATCGGTGTATGGCATTACTAATAAGGGCCATGTCTACCAAGCACTAAGATATACAGGCTCTAAGCGCTCAAGCATCACGTATAACTATTCTGAATTGTGGGCAGAATATGGTGGTGTAGAGGTATCAAAATATCTGTATCAAATACCTCTTTGTCCTGCTCGTAAAGATCCAAGCTCATTGAAAAAAGCGAAGCGACGCCTTTACACAAAACGTTACGCCTGGCTTGAAGATACCCAGACAACAATTCGTCAGCGTCTTGGTGAACTGCTGTGCTGACTAAGTAGATTTAACTAAAATAGCCCGATGATTATCGGGTTTTTTAATATCTGATATTAGTTTCAGTCTGGCAGTGTAATTCCAATGATTTAAGCATAATTTACACATAACTTAATCTTCTGTTTTAGCTTTCGACCCTATGTTTTGGCTTAGCGACTGAAGCATATGCGACTTAGACGCTTACTAAAAACATAAACAAAACAGAAGGTAAATTTTATGCCAAATCCACCAGAATCTTGTAAAGCTAAGTGTGTTAATAGCACCGACAAACGTATGGACTATATTCCGGAACCATATCGAATCCGAGTGGTAGAGCCTGTACGTAAAACAACGCGCCAAGAACGAGAAGAAGCATTAAAAAGAGTTGGCTATAATCCATTTTTGCTTGATAGCGACTATGTATTTATTGACTTGCTCACTGATAGTGGGACTGGCTCTGTCACCCAAAACATGCAGGCGGCGACACTGAAAGGTGATGAAGCATACAGCGGAAGTCGAAGCTATTTTGTTTTAAAAGAAGCGGTGGCGGATATTTTCGGATATCGACACACTATTCCAACTCACCAAGGGCGGGGGGCGGAGCAGCTTTACGTACCTGCGCTAATAAATAAGCGTGAGCGTGAAAAAGGTTTAGAGCGTCAACATATGGCTGCGATCTCAAACTACTTTTTCGATACTACTCAAGGACATACGCAGCGACACGGTTGTCGAGTAGTAAATGTTCCAACGGAAGAAGCATTCGATACCTCAGTTGAGGCGAACTTTAAAGGCAACTTTGATATTGAAAAGCTCATCTATTCAATAGAGGAAATTGGTGCCAAAAATGTTCCTTATATTGTGAGCACTATTACCTGTAACTCTGCGGGCGGGCAGCCCGTCTCTGTAGCAAATCTCAAAGAGGTATATGAGATCGCGCAAAGTTATGACATACCTGTCGTGATGGACTGCGCTAGGTTTGCAGAAAACGCTTACTTTGTGAAGCAGCGAGAGCCGAAATTCAAAGATTGGACAATCGCGGAGATTACCCGTGAATCGTTCCAGTATGCCGACATCTTGTCTATGTCGGCAAAGAAAGACGCGATGGTTCCAATGGGTGGACTGCTGGGCTTTAAAGACGATAAGCTTTCTGATGTTTTTCAAGAATGTCGGACTTTATGTGTTCTACAGGAGGGGTTTCCGACTTATGGAGGCCTCGAGGGCGGCGCAATGGAGCGGCTGGCTGTTGGGCTTTATGATGGTATGCGCGAAGAATGGCTAGCTTCTCGATTACAGCAGATTCGTTATCTCGTTGATGGGCTGGAAAGTCTGGGGGTTGAGTGTCAGCAAGCTGGGGGCCATGCTGCCTTTATTAATGCAAGTAAGATCTTGCCTCATATCCCCGCTGAGCAATTTCCCGGGCATGTATTAGCGTGTGAACTCTTCAAGATAGCAGGAATACGTGGTGCTGAAATAGGTTCGTTATTGTTAGGAAGAAATCCTGAAACTGGAGAGCAATTACCTTGTCCGACGGAGCTACTTCGGCTTGCTGTACCACGAGCAACATACACTCAAGCACACCTCGATTATGTGATTGATGCCTTCAAAGAAGTGAAAGAAAAGGCTTCCGGTATGGAGGGATTGAAGTTTACATATGAACCACCTGTTCTGAGGCATTTTAATGCTGAATTCGAGCCTGTATAAAACGAGGAAAGCCGACAATGAGTCGGCTTTTTATGTTACTGGGCGAGCATGTCACGCTTATTTGCGGCATTAATAAGTAATATGCCTACCAGAGGGACGATAATGGCTGCGTAAGGGATCATACTGGCTCCCAGTTGACTGTCCAAAATAGTTCCGCCAATAAACCCTCCAAATGCGTTAGCCAAGTTAAAAGCAGAGATATTTGCAGTTGCCGCTAGTTCCTGTCCTTTACCACCGTGCTTCATGACTCGCAGTTGCATTGCTGGTACATTGGCGAAAGAAGCAATGCCGAAAATAAAACTTGCGACAACGAACAGCCATTGATTCTCTGATACCAGACCAACAACGATTAGTGATAGAACCATGGCAACAGACCAAAATAGTGATGCCTTTGCTAAGTCTTTATCTGATGAACGCCCGCCAAGATGGTTACCGACAATCAGGCCAAAACCGACGACGACCAAAATCCAAGTTACAGCATGGTAAGAGTAACCTGCGACATGTTGAGCAATAGGGGCGATATAGCCGTAAAAGGTCATGAAACCTGACCAAGCAAGCACAGTAATAGAAAGGCTAATTAGCAGCATCGGATTCTTAAAAGCCATGAGTTGATCTTTCACGTCAGACTGAGCTTGAGCGTGATCGGGCTTGATAAATAAAGCAATGGCCAAGAATGCAACAATGCCGAGTATTGAAACCGTAATAAATGTTGTGTGCCAGCCAAGCTCAAGCCCTATCCACGTACCTCCGGGAACGCCAAGCACATTCGCGAGTGTTAAACCTGCGAACATTTGACCTACAGCACGACCTGCCATTTTTTCTGCCACCAGGCTAGTTGCGACAACGGAACCTATGCCGTAAAAAGGCCCTTGTACCAATCCAGTAATGACTCTGCTCACCATCAACACGGTATAGTTTGGCGCAAAAGCAGAAATTAAGTTTCCTGCGATGAATAGCAACATTAAAAACAGCAAGACGGGCTTTTTATTAAATTTAGCCAGATAGATAGTAAGAATCGGTCCGCCGAACACGATAGCAAGAGCGTAGGCGCTGATAAGATAACCTGCTTGTCCTTCGGTGATTCCCATAGAGCCGGAAACTTGGGTGAGTATCCCGGCAATTACAAACTCTGCGGTGCCAATAGCAAATGCAGAGAGAGTGAGTATCCAAACCTGCAATGGCATTTTCTGATTCGTCATAATTGTATCTCGGTAATGAAATTGATGATTTCATTTTATGTATTTGCTCATTATTGATAATTGGGTGAAAATTGAAATCATAATTCAACCAATCTGAATAATGATAAAGAGAAAGAAAATGGATAAATTCGCGGATATGGAATTGTTCACTCTGATCGTCAAGCATCAGGGGTTGGCAAGTGCTGGCAGGGAACTTGGTCTGTCGCCAGCGAGTGTGACATCAAGGCTTCAAGCGCTTGAAGAGAGGCACGGAGTGAAGCTTCTCAACCGCAGTACGCGGCATATTGCGCTAACAGATTCCGGTCTCAATTATTATGAGTCTTGTCTGCAGATATTAGAAAGTGTCCGTGAAGCGGAAGCAAAACTGCACAACACGACGGTTCAGATAGAAGGGCAAATACGAATTTCAGCCCCCAAAGACATTGGCAAGCAATTTGTGATGCCAGTTATCGATACTTTTCAGCAGCTCTATCCCAAAGTAGTACCTCATCTGTTGTTGCATGATGACTTATTTAGCTTGTCTGAAAGCAACGTCGATCTCCAGATTCGCTATGGCTCACCTCCTGATAGTGGCATGATTGCCAGAAAGCTAGCAGTGAGTGAGCGTGTTTTAGTAGCCTCTCCTGCTTATATTGATAAGTACGGTTTGCCAAACGAACCTGAACAACTTCAGTCACACCAATGTTTGTCTTTGCTGAGGAATGAGCAAGAAATGAAGCTCTGGCACTTCCAGCACAGGGAATCTCGTTCAAGTTCATCCCAAGAGGTTTTGAGCTTCCGTTGTTCTGACGATGGTGAAGTGATAAGGCATTGGGCTAAGGAAGGTAGTGGAATTGCGCTTAAATCGAGGTTAGATGTTGAAGCCGATGTTAGATCAGGGGCATTGCAAATTCTTCTACCAGATTTTCGCGTCGACTTTAAACCAATCACCTCTATGAACGATTCTGAGCTTTATGTTGTGTACCGCGAGCGTAAGTATCAGCCTAAACGTCTAAAGCTGTTTCTGAAATATTTGAACGCTGTTTTTTGTGAAGAAGCAGGGTAATCAGCAACCCTGCTTAGCAAGTGAAAGCTACTCCCAAATATCCAGTTTTCCTTCTATCTGCCCTTTGTGAATATAAAAGCGTGGGAAAGACTGAAATATATAAATATCATTGCCTTGGCGTATCAATCGGTAAAACAGGAAGCGATAACCTGAGGATATTTGGTTGAAGTGGTCATTGGAATCTTCTTGGTTGTCATCGATGAGCTTTGTCCTTGAATAGACAAAATAAACAGTTTGCTCACCAATTCTCAATTGTCTGGCTTCAACCTTCCATTTTGATAGGAAGTTCCCTTGTTGGTCTTGCTTGGTTTGCAGAGCTACCACTTTGCCGCGATAACAGGTCATGAATACATCTCGTTCGTCATCAGGAACATGAAGATTGATTGAATACTGACAGGTAGAACCATTCAAGAAGGCGTAAGTAAGAATCAGAAATAACGCGCCAACAGTGATAAAAGAGATGGGTACGAGTTTTTTTACCATCTTACTCTACCTCCATAAGACCGCTATGTGACGAGTAAAAGTAATGACCTGACTTACCGTTCACTATTTTAGGGTTGAATGTTTCTCCCTTAACAGTACATACCGTGGCTTTATTGTTGTATGTATGGCAATCAAGGCTAACCCATGAAAAAACAATATAGAAAACGCTATAAAGAGTAATAATAATGGTGAGAAAACATAGGTATAGTTTGGCTTTTGAAATGGACTCCGAAATAGGGTTAGCCTCAAAAACCAATGGCTCAAGATTATTACTTTCCTTTTCAACAGGTTTTAGTATCGGTTCATGTTCAGAGAAATCTAGCCTATAGCCTTTTCTTGGAACGTTGACGATCTTTATATTGTCCATTTCCAGAACTTTTCTTAAATTTGTTATGGCGACAGGCAGGGAGTTTGGACCTATAATATCAGGTCTTCCCCATGCTTCGACAATTAAGTCATCTTTGCTTACGACGCTATCTTTTTCGGTTATTAGCTTCTTTAACACGCTACTTTCTGGAATAGTGATAGAAAAGGATTTATTTGCATCTAACACAATCTGCGCACCCGTATCGCTTCGACATAGGATGCAATTACCAACAGGAAGACTAAAACTGTCTATATGTGGTTTTGTCATATTTTTTCCTTCTACAAAAGCATGCATTACTCATCTGTATCATTTAGATGTTGTAATTATTATTTTGATAAATGAAGACTAATTTATATCTAAATTAGTATAACTATATGCTTATTTAGTGATCTGAAGCACGATCATAGCGCCTTACAGAGATGGGTTTTGTAACGATATGTAGAGCTCATTTAGAATATTTCTGACGTATTTACGACAATCAGGTTAAAAATTATCAAAAAGAGGGCTTCGGTAAGTAGGGGAGGAAGTGAAGCCCTGGAAAATGGGATATATATCTTAATAACTTAAATATCTTGTAGGAACAATGTTACGGAAAGTCTCTTTCCTCCTTTTTCAATTAAATATTCTTGCATCCATGTTGCATCGTCTTTTAATAATTTAAATGTACAGTGAACATTAGCGCCTGAAACTAGTTTGTTATCACACATATCCAAAAATGATTGGGTAGAACGGCATATTAGAGTTTTCAATATCTTTGACCTAGTTAAATACTAACGTTTTATATATTAAAATTAATAGGTGTCTTTGTTACTAATAAATGATTAATTTATATTGTATTTATCTATTAGATAACTTTAAAGTTGATAAAAACTAACTAATTAGTAAAGGACAATGCTGGAAGTGAGGAATCGATATTGTGATTAGCAATGCTAGCAGGCTACATACGCAAGACACCCGTTTGTCACTTTTGTGCAAAACAATGAAAATCTTGTAGGAGCAAGGTTAGAGATCTGTCAGACTCTCTAAAGTATAAGAAATCAAAGAGTTCAGGGACGATCATGCTAGATGCTCAACTCGCTCAACGAATTGTTGATCGCACAATGCCGATTATTGGCTACAACATTAACGTGATGAACAATGCAGGTCTTGTGGTCGCAAGTGGAGAAAGCTCGCGTATAGGTCAGACACACGACGGGGCATTGTTGGCATTAAGCAGAAAGGCTTCAGTTGAAGTGACCTCAGAAGACTGCAAACTCCTCTCTGGCGTCAAACCTGGTGTTAACCTTCTTCTCAAACATAAAAATGCCATTCTAGGTGTGGTTGGCATCACTGGTGAACCTAATGAGATTCGTGGTGTAGCTGAGCTTGTGGCAATGACGGCTGAGCTTATCATCGACCAAGCCGACTTATTGGAAAAAGTTCAACGTGATAGACGATACAGAGATGAGTTCATCTTAGCTTGTCTAACAGGGCGCTTGTCTTCCTCCGAAATGCGAGATGGTGCTGAACAAATCTCAGTGAATCCGAGTGATTCATGGGAGTTGTTACTGGTCGAGATGCCTACTCAAGATAGCTCCACAGCAACACTCACAGAACGTCTTTACCAAAAACCGGGTCATCACCTTTGTGCTCATTTGTCAGCACGCCATTTAGTCATTTTTGTTCCGACAGAACAGCCCTTGAGTGCAGATAGCGTAAATGAGTGGCTTCACTGGTTAGAGCAAACACCATGTCGAAATCTAAAGGTTTCAACAGGAAAATTTGCCCGCAGTCTTGAGGAGTGGCAAACCGCTTACAACTCGGCGCTTCAGGTAATGAAAATAGGGAAGGCGGCACGTCCCAAGAATGCGGTGTACCTTCTCGATGATTATCAATTGCCTGTTTTGTTAGCGCCATTACATGGTACTTGGCAGGGAGAGCAACTGTCACAAATGACAGCGACCTTGGTCGAGCATGATAAATCAGGCCAGCTTATCGCGACCTTGGAGGCCTACTTTGATGCAAATGGCAGCGCAAATGACACGGCTTCCAAATTGTTTATCCACCGAAATACTCTGAAATACCGTTTGGACAAGATCACTGAAATTACAGGATTTGAGACAACAGATTTCTCTCATATGGCGCAGCTTTATCTGGCGATTCAGCTTGGTAAGCTTAGTTAGATTGTGCATATTTACCATAATTAAGTTTTATTTAGCTTGTATTTTGTTAATTTGCACAATGATGCGGCTCTTTTTTTGTCCCATAATGTCTACAGTCATCAGTGGAAAGGAATAGGCCAGTATGAAGATTGTTATCGCTCCAGACTCATTCAAAGAAAGTTTGTCCGCAATAGAAGTCGCTCAATCAATCCAGGCGGGGTTGGAAAGAGTATGGCCTGATGCTGAGTTTTTAAAAGTGCCAGTAGCAGATGGTGGTGAAGGTACGGTTCAGTCTTTAATTGACGCCACTTCAGGACAAAAAGTATTCACTGAGGTAACTGGACCATTAGGTAAGCCAGTGCAAGCTTTCTATGGCGTGTTGGGTGACAACAAAACCGCTGTGATCGAAATGGCTGAAGCAAGTGGTTTACACCTTGCCACAGCAGAAAAACGAGACCCTAAGATTACAACCAGCTTCGGAACTGGTGAGCTGATTAAGCACGCGTTAAATCAAGGTGTAACCAAGCTGATTGTTGGATTGGGGGGCAGCGCGACTAATGACGCTGGCGCTGGGATGCTTGCTGCATTAGGTGTTGCTTTCTTAGATAAAACAGGCGAAGAGTTTGTGCCTGTTGGCGGTGCAAGCCTAGCAAACCTAGGAAGTGTTGATACTTCCAAGCTGGATCCGCGACTGCAGCAATGTGAAGTGGTCGTCGCGTGTGATGTAGATAACCCTCTTTGTGGTGATAAAGGTGCATCCGCTGTATTTGGACCACAAAAAGGGGCAACTGAGCAAGATGTGGCCCTGCTGGATAAATCTCTAGAGATTTTTGGCCAAGTAACAGAAAAAAATGCTGGCGTTGATGTGCTTACTGCGGCTGGTGCCGGTGCAGCTGGTGGAATGGGTGCGGCTTTACTTGGTTACGCTAATGCAGTGTTAAAGCCGGGTATAGAGATTGTTCTGGATACGGTTGAGCTAGAATCGAAACTGATAGGCGCGAATTTAGTGATCACTGGTGAAGGCAAAATTGATGACCAAACGGTTCATGGCAAAACTCCCGTAGGCGTATCAAAACTGGCTAAGCAATTTAATCTTCCTGTTATTGCGATTGCGGGTTGTACTGGAAATAATTTCCAAGCAGTCTATGAGCACGGTATTGATGCTGTCTATGCCTGTTTACCTAGGCCAATGTCGCTGCAAGAAGCATTTGATGAAGCCGCAAGCAATCTAGCAAACGTTGCGGAAAACGTGGCTCGGACTTATCAGATAAGTCACTAGGTTCAGCGAATACGGCAGTGATTAGCACTGCCGTCATTATGCTGCCACTTTAGATAGACAAATCACACACTGTTGAAACCATGCATAGTGACTCTCCAAAGTCCTAGAAATTCCTTTCGAAATCAGATACTGGTTCGATTCGAACCTTAAACTATTTTTACCACTTTTCACTAAACGAACGACATCGAACTCAAGGATCTCCTGAACTTGAGGGTAGATAGCTTTGTAGAGTGATTCTTTCGCTGAAAACAATAAAGTGACCGCTTCATTTCGGCTCAGACCTGTTTGAGCAAGCAGATCTATCTCCTCTTCTCTAGCGATAAAAGCGTGAGTATCTTTTACTTCCTGACCTGAAAGGAGACGTTGGATGTCGACACCGATATGATGATCTGCCAGCTTTTCTTTCCTCTCGACCACTGCAACCGCGTAGTTTTCACAGTGAGAAATTGAGCCGCTAAGGTGAGGTGGGAAATTGGGAGAACGATCTAAATTTATGCCTATTTGATGAGATTCTCCAAGGAGAGCAAGAGCATTGTGAGCCGCAGAGCGACCTGCGACAAATTCAGCCTGACGTGAAAAGTGCGCCTTCTGTATGGAATAGGGTAGCTCTTTTCTCGGATAAAGTGACTTAGGGAACAGTGACTTATCGTATGACACGATGCAAACCACCAGTTCCGTTTGATTAACAGTGAATGGCAGGTTTGGAAGCCCTTGAAGCCAGTTTTGTTTATTTTTAGTACTTTCAGTCAGCGTGTTCATTTCTTAAATCTACCGCTCTTAACCTAAGCTCAGGCCTTATATATCAACCAAATACCTTAACAATTGTGTATATAATTGCAAATGAAAATGGTTTGCATTTATATATTTACTGTTATATAACTTCCACCTTGTTAATCAGTCGTTTTTTATTGATTAACCCTATGTAAAAAGAGAGTTTAAGGGAACGGATATGCTCGAAGCTAGAAAACTAGCATTTAGCGTTGGCGACAGAAGCTTGTTGTCAGATTTTGATATGAATTTTGAACCAGGCAAGATTTACGCTCTGGTTGGCCATAACGGCTCAGGTAAATCAACGCTACTTAAACTTCTCGCACAGCAACAAAAATCCACCAGCGGAGATGTCTTGCTACAAGGCAAATCAGTTTCCGATTGGTCAGATAAGAAATTCGCTCAGCAAATCGCCTATCTTCCTCAGCATTTACCACCTACCGATAGCCTTTCAGGAAAAGACCTAGTGAGTTTTGGCCGCTACCCATGGCACGGCTTACTTGGGCGTTTAGGTACGAAAGATAAAGAATTCATCCAACAAGCGATGCAGATGACGGATACGGAAAAGTATGCAGACCGCTTGGTTGATACATTGTCGGGTGGTGAACGTCAGCGAGTGTGGTTAGCCATGCTTCTGGCTCAGAGAACTCAATATCTGCTTTTGGATGAGCCCTTGTCTGCTCTTGATATCGCTCACCAAGTAGGAATGCTTGAACTAATAAAGAAACTGGCAACTGAACTCGAATTAGGCGTTCTTATCGTGATACACGATATCAACATGGCCGCTCGCTTTTGCGACCATATAGTGGCACTT
The DNA here is from genome assembly GCF_000740665.1 of Vibrio sp. B183. Taxonomy (NCBI): domain Bacteria; kingdom Pseudomonadati; phylum Pseudomonadota; class Gammaproteobacteria; order Vibrionales; family Vibrionaceae; genus Vibrio; species Vibrio sp. B183. The sequence goes on from NZ_JPQB01000007.1 coordinate 117,401, forward strand.
CATAGCGGTAAAATGATCGCTCAAGGCTCTGTCTCTGAAGTGTTTAACGAACAGCAGCTAAACGATATTTATGGTATCGAAATGCAGATCACCGACCACGCTGCAGGTTATCCGGTTGCAATGCCATGCTAAACATCAAACGAATGACAATCGCCTGTATTACTACGTTGACGGTAATCATGCCTGCCATGGCTGGAACAGAGGTGTCACAAGATAAATTACGAGTGATGTCCATTGACTGGTCTCAGACGGAAACCATGATTGCTCTTGGCGTTACGCCTGTGGCATCGGCTCAACAGTCGGATTACAACGACTGGGTGAGAAGTCCGAAAATACCGGATGAGACTGTAGATGTTGGCCTGCGCACTCAACCCAACCTAGAAAGATTATCTGAGCTAAACCTAGACACCATATTCCTGTCTCCTCGTTTCGCTTCGCTTGAGACTCAGTTATCTCGTATTGCACCTGTAAAAATTCTTGGCCTGTATAAAGTGGGTGAGGTTAACTGGGAGGCCGTCACTGATTTCACTCGCCGCATGGCAAAAGAGGTTAACGCTGATAAGCAAGCTGAACAGCTTATCGCCAATAGTGAAGCTGAATTGAATGGCCTCAAGGCAGCACTGCCTGACAACCTGCCTCCAGTGCTTTTAGTGCAGTTTATGGATACCAAACATGTTCGAGTATTTGGTGAGAACAGCATCTATAAAGTGGCATTGAATCAGTTGGGCATTCAAAATGCTTGGGACAAAGCCACTAACGCATGGGGCTTTGCTCTCACAGGCGTTGATAAGTTACAGGGTATCGATGCGCAATTTGTCGTCATAGAACCTCTTCCTGTTGGCGTAAAGGAACATTTAGCGCAAGACCAATATTGGCAATATTTGATTGAGCAAACGGGTCGTCCGGTAATCACCGTAAAACCAACATGGAGTTTTGGTGGTTTACCCTCAGCGATGCGTTTCGCTAATTTGGTCACCTCTGCTCTGGCTGAGGAGGTCACCCAATGAGAATCTTATCTCTAAGTCTTGTCGCGATACTCGCGGCATTTATGCTGACCATTGCAGGATTTCAATTGAATGCCTCTGGCAATTTTTCAGCAGGCGTGAATAGCCTTTTCCAAGCAGATTGGATGTCGCCAGAATCAGTTAGATTGCATCTAACTTGGTGGCCTAGATTTTTCACGACACTGATTGCAGGTGCTGCTTTGGCTGCTGCTGGCGTACTGATGCAGCAAGTATTGCGTAACCCTTTGGCGTCACCATCCACTTTGGGTGTGGCAAGTGGTGCCAGTTTTGCCCTTATGATGGCAACCTTGTATGCCCCTTGGTTACTGACGTTTTCTAAATCACTGATTGCTTTGCTTGGTGGTGTGGGAACAATGGCACTGGTATTTGCACTGTCATGGCGTCGTGCACTGTCACCGACTGTTGTGGTGGTTTCGGGTCTGGTCATTAACCTCTACTTCGGTGCCGTCAGCACTGTTCTGTTAATGATGAATCAGGATAAGCTGGCTGGTTTAATGATTTGGGGGGCGGGTTCTCTCGTTCAGACAGGATGGTCTGATATTGCTTATCTCGCGCCAAGACTCGGATTAGCGATTGGTATTTCATTCCTCTTCGTTAAGCCGCTAACCTTGTTGGAATTATCTGAAGAAGGTGCTAAGAGTCTTGGCGTGTCTCTGGCGAAGCTGCGCGTTATATGTCTTGGTCTTGCAGTGTTACTGACATCTTGGGTGGTTGCTAAAGTTGGCGTGATTGGCTTCGTAGGTCTCGCTGCTCCAGCGATTGCTCGTGCAACTGGTGTGCATCGTCTTGTGCCTAAGTTAATCGTCTCCATGCTGTTAGGTGGTTTACTACTAACGCTTACGGATCTGCTTATCCAGCAGCTCCCAGGTATTGCCGCCATGATTGTGCCAACTGGTGCCGCAACTGCCGCATTAGGTGCTCCTCTCTTATTGTGGTTACTGCCAAGGTTGTCGATGCGCAGTCAAACCCAGACGCAAACAGTCATGACGCGTCATAGTGAGCAAGTTAAGAGCCTCAACCACCATGCCATTGCACTGGTTGCGCTCGTTATCCCAGTCGCTTTGTTTATCTTTAGTACCACTTCAATTCAAAGCTCTGGTTGGCAGTGGCTAGTGTTCTCAGGTGAGTGGAACCTGCTTGAGTGGCGTTGGCCCCGACTTGTTGCTGCCGCCTTAGCTGGTGTGATGTTGGCTACCGCAGGTACGGTGATTCAGCGTTTAAGTGGTAACCCGATGGCGAGCCCTGAAGTGATCGGAATCAGCTCTGGTACCGCTTTGGGTTTGATCATTGCCATGTTCTCTGGCATTGGCGTTAGTCTCGTTGGCTTGTATCTAGGTGGACTTGTGGGCGCGATGGCATCGCTATCTGTGATTGTTCTTTTGAACCGCAAGTCTGGCTTCCAACCTGAACGTGTGCTGCTGACTGGTGTCGCTATTACAGCTCTGATGAACGCCGTACAAAGCTTCGTATTGGCGGGCGGTGACCCACGTAGCTATCAAGTTTTAGCCTGGCTTTCTGGCTCCACTTACTTTGTTACAGAGACGACCTTAATTCCTTTAGCAGTCGCGACTTTCGTGCTTGTTGGCTTTAGTTTCTTAACGGCTCGTTGGCTGGACATATTACCTTTGGGAGAGGCCAGTTCTCGCGCACTTGGAGTGAAAGTAGGGCAGGCGAGAGGTTTGCTATTACTGCTGGTGGCATCGCTGACAGTTAGTGCCACTCTCGTTGTTGGCCCATTGAGTTTTATTGGTTTGATGGCGCCGCATCTCGCTCGTTTGTTTGGTTTTAGCCGCGCTAGAGAACACCTGATTTGTTCAGCGCTTGTCGGTATGGGATTAATGCTACTGGCTGATTGGCTAGGACGCCAAATGTTGTACCCACAAGAAATCCCGGCTGGCTTGGTTGCGTCTTTGATTGGCGGTATGTACCTGATGTGGGGACTTCGCAGACTCTAATTTTTAGTCATGAGGGAAGCGATGCTCAGGTTCCCTCAATGCTGTTTTAAAATTTGTTGATAATGATAATCACAATAATAATTAATAATATGGATTTGAGATGAAATTACTTTTTCAGTTGGCTCATAAACAACATAAAGCGCTCGCTTTGGTTATTTTGCTGAGTGTGGCAAGTGCCTTTCTCAGTATAGGCGTGATTGCTTTTATTCAATATGAACTATTGAGTCAGACAACCAGTGTTCATAGCGCTATCTGGCAATTTGCTGGATTGCTGGTGCTTCTATTGATCACGGCGACCGTTGCGCAGGTGTCACTGCACAAGTTGGGCCACCAATTTGTCTATTCAAAGCGTTGTCAATTGGTTAAGCAACTGATTAACACGGATATAGAACAAATAGAAGATGTTGGTAGTGCTGGGGTGCTAGCTTCACTGAACACCGATATTCGTAACATTACTATTGCCTTTGTTACCTTGCCGGAAATGATTTACGGCTTAGTACTTACCGTAGTGGCATTATCCTATCTTGCGTTCCTTTCACTACCTCTATTTGGCGTAAGCCTGCTGATGTTAAGTGTGACTGGTGTTATTGGTTACGGACTGGTGACTCGAATCACTTTCCACGTTCGCCAAGTACGTGAGTTGGAAGATAAGCTTTATCACGACTATCAAGCATTGATTGACGGGCGCAAAGAGCTATCACTGAATCCTAGTCGTGCTCGTCGTTATTTTGAGGATGAGTTTGGTCCCAATGCCGCGGGTTATCGAGACGAAGTCACAAGAGCGGACATCTACAATGGCTTTGCTGCCAACATGGCTAACACGATTGTACTGGCACTGATTGGTCTGAACTTTTATCTGGCGCTGGGTTTAGGTTGGGCTGGTTTTGACGTCGCTTCTACCTTCGCTCTGGTCATTTTGTTTATGCGCATGCCGCTTATGGCCGCGGTCGGTGCGCTGCCAGGCCTTATTAGCGCCAATATTTCTATGCGCAAGCTTGAATCTCTCGATTTAAGTGGCAATGAAAACCTTGTTGAGGCTAACGAACAACCAGAAGTATTTGAAGGCATCGATCTCCAACAGGTGACTTACGAATACCGTGCTGATGGCGATGACCGTCCTTTTAAAGTTGGCCCGATCAATTTTAAAGCTTCGAAAGGTGAGATGATTTTTATCATCGGTGGTAATGGCAGCGGAAAATCAACGTTTGCTCGTTTACTGACCGGCCTTTATCGCCCTCATACAGGTAACGTTCTCTTGAACGGTCAACCTATGACTGAGCTCAACTGGCCTCACTATCGCCAGCAATTTTCTACCGTATTCAGTGACTTCTATTTGTTCCACCAGATCACCAATGGACAAGGCGAAGATGTTCCAGAGGCCGATATCAAAGAGTGGATGGACCGCCTGGAAATGAGCCACAAAGTGACTCAAGAGAATGGTCGCTTGTCGGATGTTCGTTATTCACAGGGGCAGCGTAAGCGTCTTGCGTTACTGATGGCCGTTGCTGAACAGCGAGGTTGCATGCTTCTCGACGAATGGGCGGCAGATCAGGACCCTCGCTTTAGAAAAGTTTTTTACCAACAGTTACTGCCTCTGCTTAAAGAGCGTGGTGTGACTGTAATCGCTATTACCCACGATGACCGTTACTTCGATGCGGCAGATCGCATTTTCAAAATGGACAGTGGGCAACTGACGGAACTCGATACTGCGGATAAATCACAAGCTCAACAAGCAGTAGAAAGTGTCGTCGCTTAACGAAACAACAATCCAGAAAATCAAAACAATAAGAACAACGATCTAGTTGAGGATATTATGAGTATTGACAGCCCAAACACAGAATTTACCGTCGTCATCAACCCACAAGAACAGTACAGCATTTGGCCTACTTATCATCCAATTCCTAATGGATGGAAAGCCGTTGGTGTTACTGGCAACAAAGAAACTTGCCTTGCCCACATAAATGAAGTGTGGACTGACATGCGTCCAAAAAGCCTGCGAGAAGCGTTAGCGGAGTAACATCACTCTATTTCGCTTAATTTTGGTGCCTGCTGTTTAGGTACCTGACATTTAACAGTTTTTAGGTATATGTATGTCAGTGGATGATATCACGATGACTCCCGCCAGTGGTGGTTGGAGTCCACTTTCTCATTCTCAGCAACGTCTATGGTTGTTCCATCAACTCATGCCAGAAAGTATTGCGTATAACTTAGGTGGTGTTGCATGGTTATCGGGTGAGGGAATCACAAAAGAAAAAATCCTAGACGCACTTTCTAAGATATTAGAAATGCACCCAGTCTTACGTATAAAGATCGAACAAAGGGACGGACAACCTCAGCAGTTTGCGTATTATGACCGAGTCCCAGTGGCTTTTGTTGATTTGACCGATGAAGCCGATGCTGCTGACATTGTAAAGCGAGAAGCCAAAGCTAAGACTTATCAGCCGTATAACTTAGGAAATGAGCTACTGTGTAGATTCCACCTATACCAGTTGGCTGAAGATAGGTTTGCTCTATGCATTGCTGCACATCATTTGATTACCGATGCTTGGTCACTACAGTTGTTTGTAAGCTCTATTGTTCAATTTGTATCGGGAAAGTCACCCAAAATCCCAAAAGGGATCAGTTACTTTGATTTTTCTGAAAGTCAAAATGACTTCGATCCTGTAAAAGAGAAGGCGGACTGGGAAGCTCTGAAGTTAATGGGTGAGGAGCCCTGTATTCTTCAAGGCAAGACGACTCAGGAGCAGAGCGCTTATACCGCCGGGCATATAGAAGAGTCATTGGGTATTGATGAATCAGTCTTGGTCGAAAAGGTTGCCAAACATTTTGGTGTGACTAAATTCGAGGTGTTGTCTTCTGCGTTGTTGTTGACTCTGTCTTCATATGCCAACAATTCTCAACCAACGATCACCGTGCCAGCATTGAATCGAGACTCTGCGAACAGGAGGAATATCGGTTTTTACGTTAATAATGCTGTCTTGGGTGTTCAGGCAAATCCAGAGTTGAACTTGAAAGAAGTTGTGCAGCAGGTGAAAAGCAATCTGCGCAACTCATTGAAGTTCTCTCATTTACCTATTGAGAAGCTTTTAGGCCAGACGCCGCTTCCTACTGTTGCATTCAATTATCGTAGTCACGGGCATAAGCTCGCTGTGAAAAGCATCGGCGAGGATGGCAACACAATTAAAGGTGTTTTTGAAGAATTCCCAGTGACCGAAACACCCTTTGAACTTGTCCTTGATGCTATTGCAGGAGAGCAACTTTCGCTCCGACTTGTTTATGCACAAGAGAAGTTCACTCAAGCTCAAATTGACAGCATTTTAAGCACATACAAAAATGTTCTGAACCAGATCTGCCAATCTCCTCAACAGTCTCTAGCACAGACTAACTCGCTTTCTAGCTCAGATACAGTGGCCTTGGAAGCGCACTCAGCGGTACAACAAACATGGAATCCAGTGACCTTTATGGCGCTGGTGGCTGAGCAAGCAAAACTGCGTCCTGAAAAAGTTGCCTTAAAACATGGCGATAAAACGCTGACTTACGCTGAGTTAGATGTTCAGTCGAATGTAGTCGCACACTCATTGCGTCAAAGAAAGGTTCAATCAGAAGGTGTTGTCGGTGTGATGATGGAGCGTGGCACCGATATGCTGGTCGCCATGCTGGGCATCATGAAAGCAGGCTGCGCATTTCTGCCGCTTGATCCGGATTACCCTGCTGAGCGCATCAGCTTTATGCTTGAAGACAGTGAAGCTCAGCAGTTACTGACTCGGCAGCACCTGATGGATAAGGCTCAAGGTCTTTTCATACAATCCAGTTGTGCTCAAGAGTGTATTGCTATTGAATCTTTGTTAGCAGCTGAGGTTCCAGTCTCTGAGCTTGGTGAGTGTTCATACCAAGATATCCACTTAGACCAGTTGGCGTACTTAATCTACACCTCTGGCTCAACAGGTAAGCCTAAAGGCGTGGCAGTCAGTCATCGCGGACTGACAATGCACGTCCAGACGATTGGCGAGCAATATGGCATGACGCCTGAAGACACAGAGCTGCATTTTGCTTCTATCAGTTTTGATGGCGCCGTGGAACGTTGGACTGTTCCACTGGCGTTTGGCTCAACGCTGATCATTCGTGACCAACAGTTGTGGACACCAGAAAAAACGACTCAAGTATTGGTAGACGAGAAAGTCACCATCGCTTGTTTCCCGCCAAGTTATGCCGGACCTTGGCTAGATTGGGTTGAACAAACTCAGCCAGATTTGGCTCTTCGCTCATTGACACTAGGTGGTGAGGCATTTACCCGAGAAACGTTTGAACGAATTCAACGGGTGGTTAATCCACCTCGCATCGTCAATGGTTACGGCCCGACAGAAACGGTCGTTACTCCGATGATCTGGCGTGCTTATCCAGAAGATAAACTGGAAAGCTCGTACGCACCGATTGGTCAGCCTGTGGGTGACCGTAAGTTGTATGTGCTGGATGAGAACCTTAAACAGGTACCATTTGGGTCGGTTGGAGAGCTGTACATTGGCATGGAATCTGGCCTTGCTCGCGGTTACTTGAAACGACCTGAATTGACTGCTGAACGTTTTATTCCGGATCCATTTGCCGCTAACGGCGAGCGTATGTATCGCACTGGTGATTTGGTTCGATTTAGACAAGATGGAGTTGTTGAATATCTTGGCCGTGCCGATCAACAAGTAAAAATTCGTGGCTTCCGTATTGAGCTAGGAGAGATTGAATCGCGCCTGCAAACGCTTTCTAACGCTGAGTTTTGTGCGGTTGTCGCACACGAGTCGCCGACAGGAAAGCGCCTAGTCGGTTACGTTCAATTGAGTGAAACAGAGCAAAAATCTGAATCTCAATGGCGTATAGAGTTAGCCTCCCAGTTGCCAGATTATATGGTGCCGTCACGCATCATTGTTAACCAGACACTCCCTCTGACACCTGCTGGTAAAGTGGATCGCAAGCAACTTGCCGCACCAGATTGGGATGAAGAACAGAAAGCGGGTGCTCCGCTGGAAGGGGACATCCAACATCAGTTGGCTGAAATATGGCGTGAGCTCCTAAAAGTAGAGTCTATTGGCTCTGACAGCCATTTCTTTGCACTTGGTGGAGATTCAATTACTGCGCTACAAATGGTAGGTAAGCTTCGTCAGCGAGGTTTGATGCTGACACCAAAGCAAGTGTTTGACCATCCAGTACTCGATGAAATGGCGTTATGTGTTCTCGATAGCCAAATCAAACCAGCTGAACAAGGTGAGCTGAGTGGCAAAGTAGCCTTGCTACCAATGCAGAAGCGATTCATTGAGAACTATCTAGATAAGAATGGTCATTTAGAACTGTGTAACCAGTACGCAAAACTCAACTTGCCAGCTCCGGTTAATGCAGACGCGATTGTCCGAGCACTCAAGCAAGTGGTGCAACATCATGATAGTTTGCGCCTTTCTTTCGAGGCTCCCAATACCACAACACCTAATGCAGCAGAGTATCTAGCTGAATATGTGACTACCGCAGATTTTGCATTCCACCTTTATGCCGAGCAGATAGACATCGATGCTGTGCAGAGTGCGATTAATCCGTCTGTTGGTAAGCAATTGTCGGTTGGCCTGAATACTGAGACGGGCGAAATGCTGGTTTCCGTCCACCACCTTGTCATTGATGCGCTTTCTTGGCCTGTGCTAATTCAAGATTTGCTTGGAAGTTACCAGCAAGAAATGGGTGTTGACTCTTATGTGTTTGCCTCTAAAACTCACAATCAGGCTGATTGGTATGAGGCACTAGAGAATCTTCATATCAGTCATAAACAGTCCGAATTCTGGAATGCTCAGCGAGCAGAACCTGCTTTTGCTGAAGGTTCAGCTAAGGAAGGCGAGAGCAAAGGAATTCATAAGCACAGTTACCATTTAACCAAAGAGCTCGCCGAGACATTGTTTGCATCGACTCAGGCCTTCGCCAGAATGAGCAAGGAGCAGACGTTAATGGCATTGTCTGCACTTGCAGTGAAAGAAATAACCTCTACAAACGAGATCGTCATTCATCGCGAAAGCCATGGTCGATTCAGTGAGTCGTTTGGGTTGGATCTTTCACGCAGTGTTAACTGGCATACTGCGTTGTTCCCACAAAAAGTTGTGTTAAGTGACGGCGTTAGTGAACTGTTAGCGCGTGTAAAAGATGGCTCTCATGCAATCTCCGATGGTGGCTTGAGTTATTCAGCAGGTGTTGTTCAGCAGCAATGGCAGTATCAACGCAATGTTGATGTGCTATTTAACTTCCTAGGCCGAGCAACGCAGGCTGACGTGAAAGGGGCTGAACTGGGTGAGTTTGGCCTATGGCGACCAGAAAATGCCAAAGCTGATGCCGCAATTGCATTGAATATCAGCGAAACTGATGAAGGCTTTGATGTCGAGTTGGAGTTTTCACTATCTGCTTTATCGAAATCTGAGTGTGAAGCGTATGTTCATCACTTAGAGGCAGCAATCAAAGTAGTAACGGAACATTGCACGTCTAACTCAGCCATTTTGACACAAGCTGAAGCGCCAAATACTCATCTGAGTCTCGCGACGTTAAGCCAAGTAAGTAGTAACGCTCATCAACTTCCGAATCAAATTCTACCGTTGTCTACGCTACAGCAAGGTTTGTATTTCCACGCTCAGCTATCGCAAGACACAAGCACCTACGTCAACCAAATTACCTTGCCTATATCGGGAGCTGATGCTGCCCAATTAGAAGAGGGTTGGAAAGCCTTGATGAAGCGTCATTCGATTCTACGTAGTACGCTGCATCAAGTAGAAGGTCAGGCGCACCTGTATGTTTGGGATGATCTTCCTATCACGAGCAGAGTCTTTGATGGACGAGAGGAAGTAGGCTTTGAACTAGAGTCGTATAAACGTTCGCTCATTGAACAAGGTTTCGAACTAGAACAAGATGCGAGCGCCCAGCAGCTAAAACCTTTGTGGCGAGTAGATCTAGTGACAACGGGTGACAATGAGATCGCTTGTATCTTCACGATTCACCACATTCTGATGGATGGTTGGAGCACTGGTGTTTTGCTCAGCGAACTGTTTGCCCACTATCAAAACATGAGCCTGCCTGTCGTCAGTCATGATTTTGCTGATTATTTGGAATGGGTTGTACAGCAAGAACCAGAAAGTGCTCAAGAGTACTGGCGTGGTTATCTGAATGGTGTAGAAGCGCCAACAATGTTGGTTGAACAATACGGTTCGAACACAGATAAACTAGGGCATGTGCGCCACAACGTGGACTTCAGTGCTGAGGTACTAAGTGGTTGGCAGTCTCAACTGAAGTCATCTGGCATCACGCTAAACACTCTCGTTCAGGGCGCATGGTTACTGACGCTTCAACGTTACACGGGTCAGTCTCAGCCTGTTTTCGGCAATACGGTTGCAGGTCGACCATCGTCATTGGCAAACAGTGAAGCCATGGTTGGTCTTTTCATTAATACCTTGCCTGTTACATCAATGGTGAACTGGCAAGCGAAAACCGGTGAATGGCTTGCCGATATACAAGAGCAGGCGAGTGCACAGCGTGAATTCAGCCACGTCTCTTTGTCAGAGGTACAAGCACAATCTCCACTGGCTGGTGAGAATCTGTTTGATTCGTTGGTGGTGTTTGAAAACTACCCATTGGATGAGAGCCTGTTTAGTGAAACTGGCCTTAAAATTGGCGAGCCTGACAGTTATGAGTTTACACATTACCCGCTAACGTTGGCGGTATTGCCAGGTGAATCATTACGCATTGTTTTTGCGTACAACTCAGCGAAATTCTCGAAGTCAGATATTGATGCGCTGTCAGCAACGACGTCTCATTATCTTGAGCAGCTTGTCGATAAGCTGGCTCATAACCTGAGTGATATTGATGTATTGGACGCCGAGCAACAGTCTCGCTTGTTTGGTCATGTAAAAGCGTCTGAACCTTGGGCTTACAAACCCTTTACTGAACTATTAAAAGAGCAGGTGCTTGCTCAACCAGATAGTGAAGCGCTTGTGGCGAATCCTCTTGGGGGAACGGGCTTATCAACTAATGGCACTGAACGGATCGCATTGACATACCAACAGCTGGATAACTTCAGTGATGGCGTAGCCGCTGAGCTAATTGCGCGCGGCATTCAACGAGACCAGCGGGTTGGTGTGATGTTTGCTCGTGGCGCAGACATGTTGGTGGCAATGATCGGTGTCTTGAAAGCCGGAGCTGCATTCCTACCTTTAGATCCTTCATATCCTCAAGACCGACTGGCCTATATGGTTGAAGATAGCGATGCACAGTGGCTGATTTCTGACGGTAGTTCGCAACAATTGGCACGTGAGATTTGTCTGCGAGATAACATCATTGTGTATTCTGAAATCGACCTTCATCAGCCTCTTTTAAATCGTCCTGAAATTTTAGAAGAGCAGCTGGCGTATGTGATCTATACCTCCGGCTCAACGGGTAAACCTAAAGGTGTGTGCGTTTCTCATTCTGGTCTGAGCATGCATGTTCAAACCATTGGCCAACGATATGGCATGACACCAAAAGACATCGAGCTGCACTTTGCTTCGATCAGTTTTGATGGTGCCGTTGAGAGATGGACTGTCCCTCTAGCCTTCGGCTCAAAACTGGTGATTCGAGACCAGCAGCTTTGGAGTGCACAAGAGACATGTGAAGTGCTTGAGCGTGAAGCCGTGACCATCGCGTGTTTCCCGCCAAGCTATGTTGGCCCACTGCTAGAGTGGATTGAAGTTGAACAACCAGCATTAGCCGTACGCTCGTGGACTCTGGGCGGTGAAGCCTTTACACGAGAGACCTATTTCAAGCTTCAGCAGGTACTGAATCCGAAGCGTATTATCAATGGATACGGCCCGACGGAAACAGTCGTGACACCAATGATCTGGAAGGCTTATCCTGAAACGCCGCTAGAAAGTGCTTACGCACCTATCGGTACCGCTGTCGGTGCGCGTAGTCTGTATGTATTGGACGGCGACCTTCGTCCGGTTCCGTCTGGTGTCAGTGGCGAATTGTACATTGGTGAAGAAGTTGGCTTAGCTCGCGGTTATCTAGATCGTCCAGAATTAACAGCCGAGCGTTTTGTTCCCGATCCATTTGCGAATAATGGAGAGCGCATGTACCGCACTGGCGACTTAGTTCGCTGGCGCGAAGATGGCGTAATGGAGTATCTGGGTCGAGCTGATGACCAAATAAAAATTCGAGGCTTCCGTGTCGAATTAGGTGAAATCGAATCACGATTACAAAGTATCAGTGGCAGTAAACTGAGCGCTGTCACCGCCTTTGAAGGTTCGGCTGGAAAGTACTTGGTCGGTTACGTAGAAGGTCAGGCTGACCTAATAAACGGCGATGATATTCTCGCTCAAATGGCGAAAGCACTGCCTGACTATATGGTGCCTTCACAGCTTGTGGTTATGGATTCGATGCCGTTGACGCCAGCAAGTAAAGTCGACAAGAAAAAACTGCCGCAGCCTGATAATCATGTTCAGCACAAAGCCTATGAAGCGCCAGAAGGTGAGATAGAGCAACTTCTGGCACAAGAATGGCAAGCCTTGTTTGGGCTAGAGAAGGTGAGTCGTAATGATGATTTCTTCGCTTTGGGTGGTCAGTCATTGCTCGCTACCCAGCTCGTTGGACGTTTGCAGCAAAAACACCAGATTCGTCTTTTACTTCAGAGTGTCTTTGATTCTCCAAGACTAGATGTGATGGCAACTCAGTGTACATCGCTCAAAGAACCTGCAGTCACGATCAAAGCAATGCCGCGCATGGAATACATGCCAGTGAGCGCTTCACAGAAGCGTTTATGGTTTGTTCAACAGCTGATGCCTGAAAGCTCTGCTTATCACATGCCGCTTGGCCTTAAGTTAAAAGGCACAGTGAATAGAGAGTGGCTAGAGCAGTCTTTGCGCACTGTGATAGGCCGCCATGAGGCTCTGCGTACCAGCTTCGTGCAGGTAGATGGCGAGCTGATGCAGTCTATCCATTCTGATGACGAAGTAAGTCAATTCGCATTAGCAGAATACTCAGCTGATGAGTTCACCGACCCAGAGGCTCAGCGCCTAAACTGGATTGGTGAAACCTTTGACTTGTCATCGCCTGAACTGCTAAGAGCTTACTTGCTCAAGCATTCAGATCAAGAATTCGAACTACTTCTTGTTGTCCATCACATCGTCTCTGACGGCATTTCGATTCAAAACCTAATGCGAGAACTGTCGGCTGTTTATTCGTCGTACAGTCATTCTGGGCAGTTTGAGTCAAACATAGAGACTGTCGCGCTTGATTACGCCGATTACGCTAGCTGGCAGCAAGAGTGGTTAAAGTCAGATAATGCCAAAGAATCACTTTCATGGTGGAAAGCTGCGTTAGTGAAAGATATTGAGCCGCTTGTTCTCCATAGCGATGTCGCAAGAGAGCAGCTCGAAACCACCGGTCAGCGTCATCACTTCACTCTAACCAAGCAGCAGGTCAACGCGATTGAGACTCTTGCTGCACAAAGCGCAACGACTCCTTTTAACGTTATGTTAAGCCTGTGGCACTTATTGCTTCACAAGTATTCTGGGCGTGATGAAATTCGAGTTGGTATCCCTGTCGCAGGCAGAACACAGCCAGACACTCAGCAGATGCAAGGCTGCTTCATTAACAACTTGGTGATCCCTGCGCAGTTAGACGCGGCAATGAGTTACGACAATCTGCTGCTAGAGACAAAACGTTTTACTGAACAGGCGTTGACACATCAGGATGTGCCATTTGAGGTATTGGTAGAGTCACTTGGTGTGACGAGTAATTTGCAGCACCATCCGTTGTACCAGACGAGTTTCAACTTCCAACGTATTGAGCGCTCAATTCTCGCTGAATGGGGAGGAGTACAAGCAGAAGCGTTTGATCCGGGCGTGGTCGCGGCTCAGTTAGAGTTGAGCTTAGATGTTCAGGCCTATGATGACGGCGAATGGAGTGGTTTTGTTAACTATGCAGCACCAGTATTCGATCAAACGTTTGTCGAAGCGTTACTTGATCACTGGCTCAAGCTGCTTGAACAAGTTGCATTGAATCCTAACGCGATGCTGTCTGAACTCAAGTTGGTTGATTCTGACGAGTTCGCACAAATTGAAGCATTCAACGCGACGAAGAAATCTTGGGGTGAAATGCTTCCTCCGCCAGTCGCTGTTGAAGCTCAAGCACAGCGCACCCCTGAGGCGATTGCTTTGTCCATGGGTCAGCAGTCAATGACTTACGCTGAATTCGACAGCAAAGTTAATCAGTTGGCTCAGTGGCTACGCCAACAAGGTGTGGGCGAAGAAACCAGAGTCGGCCTTGGTTTACCACGCTCGTTTGAACTAGTAATTGGATTACACGCGATTACTCGTGCCGGTGGTGCTTATGTGCCATTAGACCCAAGTTATCCAGCAGAACGTTTGAATTACATTCTTGAATCTGCGGACGTATCCATTTTACTGACCGATAGTGAGACCTTGCCACAATGGCCAGAAAATCCTCAATGTCAGTATGTGGCGCTAAATCAGGCTGAGATCTTACAGCAAGTCAACGAGCAGAGCACTGAGGCTCCAGTGGTAAATTGGCAGGCTGAACAGTCGCTGTATGTCATCTTTACTTCCGGTTCTACAGGACTACCAAAAGGCGTGGTAAATACCCAGTCGGCACTGCACAACCGTTTGGCTTGGATGCAAAACGAGTATCAGTTAGATGCCAGTGACTGTGTCCTTCAGAAAACACCGTTTAGCTTCGATGTCTCTGTATGGGAGTTCTTCTGGCCGCTTATGTATGGCGCAAGACTAGCTATTGCTGAGCCAGATCATCACCGACAACCTGAGCTATTGCATAACACCATTCGAGAGCAGGGCGTAACGACGATCCATTTCGTTCCTTCAATGCTTCATGCTTTTGAAAGCGAAACGGATATTGGAGAGTGCAGCAGCCTGCGCCGCATTATTTGTAGCGGTGAGGCTTTACCTGCTGAGTTGACTGAAAAAGTGTTGACGGGCGCGCCAGGTTGCCAGCTGCATAACCTCTATGGTCCGACTGAAGCAGCTATTGACGTGACTTACTGGCAATGTGAATTACCTGTCGGTAAGCGCATCCCGATTGGTCATGCGATTAGCAACACCCAACTTCATGTATTGGATGATTGTTGGAATCCAGTCCCAGTCGGCGTCCCAGGTGAGCTATACCTTGCGGGTGATGGTCTCGCGCGTGAGTATCTATCCAGACCGGACTTGACCGCCGATCGCTTTGTGCCAAATCCGTTTGCGTGCGAGCAAGATGGGAACATTGGTTCTCGTATGTACCGCACCGGTGACCAAGTAGTTCGCATGTCAGATGGCAGACTTGAATACTTGGGCCGATTGGATCATCAGGTAAAAATTCGTGGGCTTCGTATTGAGCTGGAAGAAATTGAGAATGTTCTTAACCAACATGATGACGTCGATGAATCTGCAGTCATTGCTTATGAGCATCAAACAGGGACACAGCTTGTCGCTTACGTGGTTTGTGGTGAGTGGAATTCAGAAAAAGAAACGGCTGCTAAAGCACACTTGAATGACCACCTTCCAGACTACATGGTTCCGGCCATCTACGTTGCACTGGATGAAATGCCTCTTTCACCAAATGGCAAGCGTGACCGCAAAGCGTTGCCTTCTCCAGAGTGGAGTCAGGTGGAATATCGCGCCCCAGAGAGTGAATTGGAAATTTGGTTTGCCAATACATGGCAGCAAGTCCTTGGCTCAGAAAAAGTCGGCCTAGACGATAACTTCTTTGCGCTCGGAGGCCATTCTCTGTTGGCTACACGTATCGTCGCTCAAGCACAAAAAGAGCTCGACTTAGCGATCTCATTAAAAGATTTCTTTGCCGCTGGGACGCTACAGGCGCTAACGGATGCACTTCAATCTCAGTATCAGGCAAACAATGAACAAGAACAGGATGAACTCGACGCCATGGCAGCACTAATGGACGAGTTGGAATTGTTATGACCCAAGAATCAAATTCAAAAGCACAACAAAAACCAAAAATAGACAAATTTGCATTAGCAAAACGTTTTCTAAACCTTGGCGAGCAAGAGCAGGCGAAATTTATCGCTCTGCTTGATGCCAAAGGAATGAGCTTTGAAAAGCTACCGATTGTCTCAGCAGAAGAGGTGCGTGATGTGCCTCTTTCTCCGGCGCAGAAACGACTTTGGGACATCTACCAGCTTGATGCTGGTAATAGTGCTTACCATATCAGTGGTGGTTTTGAGCTCACTGGTGATCTCTCTACCGACAAAATGGAACTGGCGCTTGCTGAAGTCATGAGCAAGCACCACGCCTTGAGAACACGCTTTGTTGTTTCGGACCAAGGTGAACCGAAGCAACATGTTGACCAGCACTGTATTGCTCACGTTGAGCTTAAAGATGCTAGGCACTTAACGGAAAGTCAGCTGTGCGAATGGACAGCGGAATTTATCGCTAAGCCGTTTGATTTGCTTCATGAGATGCCGGTGCGAATGGCGTGTATTCGTGCATCTGAAGACAAAACTCATGTGATCATCGTGATGCACCATATTGTGTCTGACGGCTGGTCTATCGGATTATTTATGCGGGACTTGGTCACCGCCTATCAGGGTGAGTCTCTAGAGCCATTGAGCATTCAGTACAGTGACTTTTCTGTCTGGCAGGATGCACTGCTAAAAGCGGGTAAAGGGGATGAGGATCTTCAATTCTGGCAGCAAGAGTTAGGTGAGAAGCAGCCGCCAAAACTGTTTGAGTGGACGGGCGATATTGCACCTAATCAGCGTCGAGAAGCACAGCAGGTAAGCCTAAAATTTGACGGCAATGTTTCTGAACGTATTGCACGCCTTGCAAGGCAAAATAACGTCACCACTTCGAGTTTTTGGCTAGCCATTTGGCAGGCAGCGCTGTTCAAGTTGACAGGACGTAACGATATCAACATTGGTATGCCAATGGCTAACCGCGCCCGACCAGAAGTATCTGACGTTATTGGCTTTTTCGTAAACACTAATGTGGTTGCGCAAGACATACAGCCTGAACAGAACTTTGGTCAAATCATGACTAAATCTCACAGCAAAGTGCTGGAGATTCAGGAACACCAACTATTGCCGTTTGATCGTGTGGTTTCTTCATTGTTGGCGGATAGGTTGGTTGGCGAAACGCCTTACTTTCAAGTGTTGTTTAATCATCAGGTCAATCAAATCGAGTCGGTCGAGTTTGCTCCGGGTGTAGCGGTAAAGCCGCTGGCGCTTAAGGGCAACTTCGCACTGTTTGATGTTGCTTTGGATGTATTGGAATCTTCGAGCGGTACTTTGGTTACGCTGACCTATGCCAAAGATCGTATCGATCCCGAGATGATGGTTTCGCTTAGTAGTACTCTGAATCTGTTGGTCTCACAAGCAGAACAAAACCTGAATGCACCATTGGCTGCGCTTAACTCACTGGATCAGGCTCAACTCGCCAGATTATCGGAACTGTCGCAGCCAGAAGGTGAGTGGCATTATCAACCCGTCACTGAGTTGTTCGACCTTCAGGGGATTGAGCAACCGTCGGCTATTGCATTAAAACACGGCCAGCAAAGTGTCACGTTTAAACAGCTGGAAGAAAAATCGAACCAGCTGGCGAACCAGTTAGTAGAGCTGGGTGTCGTTCGCGATCAAGCTGTGGGCGTTCTTTTTGAGCGCGGCAACGATATGATCATAGCGATGATCGCTATTATGAAGGCTGGTGGGGCGTTTCTACCGCTTGACCCTGATTATCCGACCGACCGATTGGCTTACATGATCGAGGATTCTGCTGCGAGCTTGGTCATCAGCGATCAATCATTGCGCTCACGTTGGGAAGAGATTAATTCGCACGTCCTCTCACATGCGGATCAGGCGGCTTCAGTTTCACCGCTTTATATGGGGGAGCTAGATTGGCAAGGTCTCTCAAAAGCCAAACCAGAAGTAAAACTCTTGCCAGAGCAGTTGGCTTACATCATCTACACATCAGGGTCGACGGGTAAACCTAAAGGTGTGGCGATTGCCCACGATGGCCTGAGTATGCATGTGCAGACGATTGGTGCTCAGTATGGGATGACGCAAGATGACGTTGAGCTTCACTTTGCGTCAATCAGTTTTGATGGGGCAGTAGAGCGCTGGACAGTGCCATTGGCGTTTGGTTCTCGCTTGGTGATTCGCGATCAACAACTATGGAGTGCAGAGAAAACCTGTGATGTTCTCAAACAGGAAGGGATTACGATAGCCTGTTTCCCTCCAAGTTATGTTGGCCCGTTGCTGGATTGGATAGAGACGGCTCAGCCTAAGTTGAATGTACGTTCTTGGACTTTGGGTGGTGAAGCCTTTACTCGTGAAACCTATGACCGCCTGCAATCTGTTGTAAACCCACCACGTATTATCAATGGTTATGGGCCAACAGAAACCGTGGTGACACCAATGATCTGGCGTGCTTACCCACAGGATAAGCTAACCAGCGCCTATGCACCTATCGGTCAACCTGTTGGCGCTCGTAGACTTTATGTGTTAGATGGGTTGCTTAACCAAGTTGCCGAAGGCGCAGTCGGGGAGCTGTACATTGGTGAAGAAGTCGGCCTCGCACGTGGGTATTTGGGTAAGCCAGATATGACCTCAGAAAGGTTTATGCCGGATCCATTTACCAATAATGGCGAGCGTATGTATCGCACTGGTGACTTAGTTCGTTGGCGGGAAGACGGTGTCATGGAATATTTTGGCCGTGTTGACCAACAGATAAAAATCCGTGGATTCAGAATCGAGCTGGGTGAGATCGAATCAAGGCTTCAGCAAATATCCGGTGTCGAGACTTGCGTGGTTGCGGCGCATCGTCATGGCTCTATGACCCACCTTGTGGGGTACCTGCATGGCGCTGATGCAAACAAGGCTGATAGCGTTTCGATATTATCTGAGCTTGCTGAGCATCTGCCTGAGTATATGGTTCCAGCGCATCTTGTGGTGCTAGATGAATTGCCGTTAACTCCAGCAGGTAAGGTGGACCGAAAAGCGCTGCCGGAACCAGAATTCAAATCTGAGCTGTCGCAAGGTTTGCCACCAGAAGGTGAGAAAGAAACTCTCCTTGCTGAGATTTGGCAAGAGCTACTGGGTATTAATTCTGTTAGCCGAGAAGATAGCTTCTTTGCGCTAGGTGGAGACTCTATATTGAGCCTTCAGCTAGTGAGTAAATTGAAACTAGCAGGCCTCAACGTATCTCCAAAGCAAGTATTCCAAGCGCCAGTACTGAGCGAGTTAGCACAAGTACTTGAAGCAGCAGTTGAGCAAGAGCAAAGAGAGTTACCAAAAGAACCATTTGGTCTGATGCCAATTCAGGCTCATTTCATGGCGCAAAACTTTGCTCAGCCAAACCACTGGAACCAGCACGTGTGTGTTGAGTTGAAGCAGGATATGGATATTCAGGCACTGGATACTGCGCTTAAAGGGTTAGTAGAGCATCATCCCGCGTTGAGATTGTCGTTTTCTCAAACTGAAGGTAAATGGCAGCAGCAATACGCCGAGCATGTTCCCCATGATCTTCTATGGAAAACTCAGCTAGACAGTTTAGAGGCATTCGAAGTGTTTGCTCACGAATTGCAAACAAGCCTTGATATCGGAGCAGGCCGACTGATTCAAGCAGGCTACGCTCAAATCGAGGGGCAGAAATCTCGCTTGATGATCGTAATTCATCACCTGACTGTAGATGGCGTCTCATGGCGAGTCCTTATGGATGACTTATGGCGTGCCTATCAGCAAACGCTTTCTAGTGACGAAAACTCAATGAAAGCAGTTGAGTTACCACCTGTTTACACCTCTTTGGATATGGCGGTGGATAGCCTCAACACATGGGCATCAACAGAACAAGGCAAAGCTAGGAAAGCAGTTTGGGATCAACAAGCTTTCCATGTGGAAAATACACACGCTAAAGCAATCTATGGCAATAAGCGCTCACTCAAGGTTGAGCTAAGCCGTGAGGTGACGTCGGCTTTACTGAGTTCTGAAAATATCACAGTTGAACTTGTTTCTGCTTTGACAGCAATTGTGGGAAGCAACGAAGATGGCCAAAGCGTGTATCTAGAAAGTCATGGTCGTGACGAGTCTGTATTTGAAGGGTTAGATCTTAGCCGCATGGTAGGCTGGATGACGAGCCTATATCCGATGACTTTGAATACCTCAGATTCTCGAGATGATATCGCTAAGCGTATGGCACTATTGAGCCAAGACTCAGGCATTGGCTATGGACTGCGCTACTTAGAGGATGAGCCTCAAAAACAAACTGCAGAGCTAACATTCAATTACCTAGGGCAGTATCAGGGCAATATTTTTGCTCATTGGTGTCAACCAGTGTCGTCAAACTCGCGTGATCAAGCAGATGATAATACTATGTTGACGCCTTTGGTCATCAATGTCCAAGTTGTGGATGGTGTATTGAGCGCTGATTTTGAATATGCAACGAGTCATTATTCGAAATCAGATATCGAGACCAAAGCGACTAAATGGCAAGAAAAGCTTGAATTGGTACACTCGGCATCTAAATCTCAAAAAGGCGAGGCGATAGCAGCCAAAGCTGACCTCAAATTGATCGAGAAGCTTAATACCGATGTTGACGGGATTTCACCTGTATTCTGTATTCATCCAGTGACGGGCCGAACAGTTGGTTATCAAAAATTAGCTCAAGCATTGGCGGGCAAACGCACCGTTTATGGTGTTCAGTCTCAGAGCTTCGTCTATCCAAATCGCTTTGACATTTCGTTTAGCGCAATGGCTGATACTTATTGCGCGACCATTCGTGAAATACAGCCATCAGGGCCTTACACATTGATTGGTTGGTCGCTCGGGGGCGCGCTCTGTCAAGAAGTCGCAGCTCGCCTCGAAGCAGCAGGTGAAAGTGTTGCTTTCCTCGGGCTATTGGACTGCTATGTGCCGGGCACTGAAATTGCCGAAGATCAATGGGAATCACCAACAGCAAAAGCCAAGCTGATTGAGCATCTAGAATTGCTCTTGGGTAAGTTATCGGAAGGGCAAAAGCAAAGCTGTCTTGCAGGGTTTGACCAATCATCACCGGATAAATGGCCAAACGTGTTCTCATCATGGTTAGCGTCACAAAACTTCGATCACTACCTGTCAGAAAGTGCAGAGCAAATGCTTTACAGCTGGGCGGTAGAGCAGCACATGAGAGCGCTGTGTCATGAGTATCAGTTACCTAATATCAATACCAAACCAACCGCATTTTGGGCAGGGCAACCTGAAGGTCGACACAAACTGCTGAGTTCGGAACTGTCGAAAGTTAACGCTCAGTTAAGCAGTAAAGTGCTGGATACGGATCATTTAGGAATAGTGCAAGACAGTACGCTAATCGAGAAATTACGCCACTTATTAATAATCAATACATTATAGATCCATAACGACTAATTTATAGATTCCATTTTTCTATAAAACTCGTTACACTCCATTCGCATTCGAAATGCTAATGATAATGGTTATCATAACTATTAATATAATATTCGGTAAAACCGAGAGTTAAGGAGAAAGACATGAATCGGCAGTTTTTGCTGAGCCCGGCTTGTTTGGCAGTAGCGTTCGCTCTGTCTGCTGGCGTAGTTAACGCAGCGGAAGACGAAACAGTAGTGGTAGTAGGTCAAGAGCACGATAGTGCCGTAGGCCCAGATTTCAGTTATCTAGGACAAAAAAGTCGTACAGCAACCAAAACGGATTTAGCAATCCACGAAACGCCACGAGCTGTTTCGGTTGTTACTCGCGAACAAATGGACGACCGCGCGTCAATCAGCATCTCAGACGCACTTCAGTACACCCCAGGTATCCAGACCAACTATTATGGCGATGATAACAAGCAAGATTGGTTTGTTGTACGTGGCTTTGAACAGGCAGGTACAGGTCTTTATCAAGATGGTACGCGTCTATATTCAGCAGGCTTTTACAGCTGGCAGATTGACCCGTTTGGTTTAGAGCGCGTAGAGATTCTGCGTGGCCCTGCTTCTGTTTTGTACGGACAAAACCCACCGGGTGGGTTGATCAATACGGTAAGCAAGCGTCCTCAATTTGATGGCGGTTCAGGTCAAGTGGCCGTTGAATATGGTTCGTATGATAGAACTCAAATTAGCTTGGACGTTAATCGCGAACTTAATGAAGATGTCGCTTTCCGCCTAGTGGCTATGGGCCGCAAGAATGGTACTAAAGTCGACAATGTTGATGCAGAGCGTATCTTTGTAGCACCATCATTAGCGTGGAATATTAACGATAAGAACAGTATTACATTTCTGACAAGCTACCAGAAAGACGATTCCAACCCTTATCTACAGTTTTTGCCTGTTGAAGGTACTTTGACCAGCAACCCAAACGGTCAGATTAGCGATGAGCTGGCAGTAGGTAACACCGATTGGGAAAAGTTTGAGCGTGAGCAATTGTCTTTAGGTTACGAGTTTGAACACCAGTTTAGTGATGCACTAAGTTTTGCTCAATCTGCTCGATACAGTCGTATGGATATTGATCTTCGTCAGATGTATTTTGCAGGTTACGCTGCTGATTCTGCTCTAGGAGCAGTACTTGATCCAACCAGTTCTAGACAGACCATCTTAAGAGGTGTGACGACAGAGCAAGGTCATTCAGACGCATTCAACATCGATAACCGCCTGCTGTTCAATTTTAAAACTGGTGATGTCAGACATACTCTGCTTGCTGGTTTAGATTACCAAGCGATTGAAATTGATAGTAAAGACTATGCTGGTAATGATCCTTTAGTCGCCGATGGCAACAGTAGTGTTACTGTTCCACTTCTAGGAACTATTGCTGACCCAACGTTTAACGTTTTCAATCCTAGTTACAGTAATAATGTTGTTTTACTCGATTCTAACTCAGGGACCTTTGGTCAGCTAAGTGAATCTGATATGCAGACGACTGTAACCGATAACAGTCAATTTGGTCTTTATGTACAAGATCAAGTTCGCTACCAAGATTGGGTCGTCCAGGTAGGTGCTCGCTATGATGATACTTCTAACGAGCAAACCAACCAATCAACAAACGTGACGTATAAAGCTGATTATGAAGAATGGACAGCGAATGCTGGTATTGCATATGTAATGTCTAATGGCTTTACACCATATGTTAGCTATGCACAGTCATTTGAGCCTAAGCTTCAGACTGTAAATAACCAACCAGCAAAACCTGAACGTGGTGAAGCGTACGAAGCTGGCGTTAAATATCAACCTAGAAGCTTCGACGGCTACTTTAATGTTTCTGTTTACGAGGCTACTAAGAAGGATGTTGTACAAGTCGATGGTACTGACATCAAGCAAGTTGGTGAAATCCGAAACCGCGGTTTGGAGTTAGAAGCTGTTGCGAACGTCACTCAAGCTTTAACTCTAATAGGAAACCTGTCGTACGTTGATTCTGAAATCAAAGACGACAAAGATGCTTCACTTATAGGTAAGCAACCTCAGCAAGTCGCAGACAAATTGGCTTCTGCATGGGCTAAATACCAGTTCTTTGGTGGTGCTCTTGATGGGTTAAGTCTTGGTGGCGGCCTGCGTTATACCGGTGATACCTATACTGGCAACAACGGCCAGAATACGGTGCCTTCATACACACTTTATGATGCAACAGTTAGTTACCGATTTGATGACTATAAATTCCAAGTTGCAGCGAAAAACGTCTTTGATAAAGAGTATGTGGCTACCTGTACTAGCAACTACTGGTGTTACTACGGTGACCGCCGCAATGTTATCGCGAGCGTGAGCTATGACTGGTAATAGCGATACCCTCAACACTCTGCCCTTTGGGCAGAGTGTTCAGCAACAAGGGGATATATGTTGCGTTGAGATGCCAAGTGGTCAGTTAACACTTAGCAAGGAAGGTGGCGGTTATTGGCGTGTAACCAGCAGTGCCATCAACGATAAGGAAGTGGTTCAAGCTTTTGTGCTTATGCTTGAGCATCGTACGGATATTCGTTGTATTGATCTCGGCGAGTTTACTTTTTCATCGTTAAACGACATCACTCATGTCACAGGTGAAGGTATTCGTCTGGTTTGGCGAGAAGCTTTACTGCAGTTGCCCGAACTGTGGCTAAAACAGCAGCGTCGCGCTATTCCACATAAGCAGATTCTCGCTTCTAATGGCTATCATCCTCTTCGCCCAAGACCTCAAAAAGGTGAGCTATACAGCCGCTACATTCCTGAGCTAGAGCAGACGCTGTCTCTGGTTGGGCTAGATGTAGAGCAGCATGCTGAGCTGTTTTCAAAATGGCAAAACAGTGAACGAGTGGCTGCGTTTTGGGAGCAGACAGGTACTTTAGAAGAGCATAAAGCTTATCTAGAGGAGCAGTTGGTCAATGATAAAAACCAGCTCTTGATTGTGTGCCTCAATAACGAACCCTTTGCTTACATTGAAGCCTATTGGACAAAAGAAGATCGCATCGCGCCATATTATGCAGCAGGCGATTACGACCGCGGTATTCATATGCTTGTTGGTGAAGAGCATCACCGTGGCAGTCATAAGGTGGCCGCTTGGCTTCCTTCAGTATGCCACTTCCTTTACCTGTCCGATCCTAGGACAGAGAAAATCGTCAGCGAACCAAGAGCAGATAATGCCAAGATGATTGGCTATCTGCAGAAATTCGGTTTCGCCAAGTTAAAAGAATTCGACTTCCCTCATAAGAGGGCAGCTCTAATGTGTCAGTTGAGAGATACCTTCTTTAGCGATTGCTTTTAGTATCGCAACCCAGTTTTAGGGTGTCTCGGGGATAGAGAGCCAAAGAGCTCAACGTAAAAACATGAGGTTACAAAAATGACAGACCAGATTAAGGAATATGATGTGCTTGGTGTGGGCTTTGGCCCTGCTAACCTGTCAATTGCAATTGCGTTAGAAGAAACGGCGCAGAACCAAGAATTAAGCTACTGCTTCCTAGAGCAGAAATCTCATTTCGAATGGCATGGTGGCATGTTGCTAGATGGCACTCGAATGCAGATTTCTTGTTTGAAAGATTTGGTGACGCTGCGCAATCCAACCAGCCCTTATTCCTTTGTGAACTACCTACATTCACATGACCGCTTAAGTTCATTCATCAACTTGGGCTCTTTGCACCCTTCACGCGTCGAATTCAATGACTACCTGACTTGGGTTGCAAACCAGTTTGATTCTGTCGTGACTTATGGACAACGCGTTATCGACATCGAACCGATTGAAGTTGATGGCGAAATTACTAAAGTTCGCGTTGTATCAACGGATATCAACGGCAACCAAACAGTACGTATTGCGAAAAACCTATTGATTGGTATGGGTGGTATGCCGAAACTTCCAGAGCTGTTTAACGGCCTGAGTGACGAGAAGGTGATCCATTCCTCGAAATACAAGGTGTGGCGTGAACAGTTTAATGCTGGTACGGAGACACCTAAGATTGCGGTTGTAGGTGCCGGTCAAAGTGCTGCCGAGATCTTCGTTGACCTGACAAACCGTTATGAAGAAGGTGAAGTTCACTTAGTGAACCGTAATTTTGCTCTACACCCAGCAGATGACAGTGCATTCGTTAACGAGATCTTTGACCCTGAGTTCACTGATCACGTATACAAGAGCACCGATGAAGAGCGTAAAACCATCCTTTCTCGCTTCAATGGCACAAACTATTCAGTTGTCGATACCGAAGAGCTTAGCGCGATTTATGAGCGTCTATACCTTCAGCGTGTAACTGGCGAAGGCAAGCATCAACATCTACGTTGCCACGATATTCAAGAAGTAGGGCAGAAAGAAGGTAAGATTGCGCTTCGTTATAATGATCGCATTCATAGCGAGCAAAACTGGCACGATTACGATGCGGTTGTCCTTGCTACTGGCTATCGCTATGACCAGTTCAACCAAATGTTGAACAAACTAGAACCACTAATGTCGGATAAGCAGGTTGAGCGTCATTATCGTCTACCAATGCAGGAATCTTGCAAAGTGAACGTATTCCTTCAAGGTTGCTGTGAATCATCACATGGTCTGAGCGATACTTTGCTTTCTGTTCTAGCAGTACGTTCGAAAGAGATTGTTGACTCACTTTTCGCGAACTTTGAAACAGAAAAAGTCGCAGAAGAAGCTTAAAGCATCAAACAGACTATAGGGCCGTAACATTAAGTGTTACGGCCTTTTTGTTTTTTGGGTTACTTATTGATAATTAAGAGCTTAATGAGCAAAAATATGCTTCATAACTAAGAGGAATCAAAGAGCTGTGAGCGAGCTCTGACGGTTGTTTCTTTATCACGCCTATGTTTGTGCTGGTTGTAAACCACCATTTTAAACACAACGTTGGTCCAGAGGCTTTTATGAAGAAGAAAATAATAACTACCGTTCTACTCAGTGCTCCTATTTCGCTCAATGCAGCAGAGTTCCCAAGATTGGATGAAGCACTACCCAGCTTAATTGATATATCGGCTCAGGTTCCTGTTTTCGATTGGGATGGTGACGGTTGCTATCCCGCTGCGGGTATAAGCCGCAATGGAGAAATGAATCCGGGGTTGAAACCATCAGGTGCGCTCAATGGAAGTTGTAGAGATGCAGGCTTTCTCGATATTTCAAATACCCTTCACCGTTACGCTTGCGTACAGGGAAGTGATGGGCAGGAGTACTGTGCTCAAGCCTATGACACCTATTATGAAAAAGATCAGGCAATTCCAGGGATTGGGTTAGGGGGCCATCGCCATGACTGGGAATCAGTCATCATCTGGACAATTGATGATGTTGTCGCATATGGTTCAGTGAGCTGTCACGGCGATTTGGAAACTAAGCCAAGAGAACAATTACCAATGGAAGGCGAACATCTAAAAGTGGTTTACCACAAGGATAGTATTTTGACTCATTGCATTCGTTTTGCCAAAGACAATGAGGTTGCAGAAAATCACTATGGGCAGTTTGTAACGCCGCCAATAACTTCTTGGTATGAACTGTCAGGTGATAATCTCTCCAATGAAGCTATGCGCAATAAACTCAATAGTTTTGACTACGGAAAAGCGTCAATCAAAGTGAAAGACAGCTCTTTTCTGACTCACATTAATCAGTGGCGACCAGCTGGGTTCCCGCCATTTACCCAGCAAAGTGTCGAAGCGTCCAATCCTTATTAAACGTAGTAAATAGAATGGCCTAATCCGTATTAGGCCATTTCTCTTCTTCTATGCGTGATTCAGCATGTTCGGTCAAATTGAAAAATTGACACAATCTTCATGAAGCAATTAATCAACGTGTTACTTTCGGTTGGGTTATATCTCAACGTATTGCATGAGGAAGTTGAATAGATGCAAGTACAAGCGAAACCAGGGTTAAAGCTGATTGCGATTCTCGAAGCACTAAAAGGGCTGCTGTCATTTGCTGTCGCATTGGGTCTACACCTTTTAGCCGGAAAAGATTTGCAGCAGTGGGCTGAATCTCTGGTGTTGCACGCTCATTTAAACCCAGCTCATCATTTACCGGGTGTGTTCATAGAAGCGATGGGGCGATTTCCGCAAGGCAATGTTCAATGGTTTATGCTGGGTGCATTGGCATACACGATTATTCGATGGGTTGAGGCTTATGGCTTATGGAAAGGACTTCGTTGGACGGAGTGGCTAGCACTGATAGGCTGTGTGATCTACGTGCCTTTCGAAGTGTATGGCCTGATTCATCACCCGGGCATAATTGGAGCTGTGATACTTATCGTTAATCTCTTGATCATTGCCTATATTGCAAGAACGTTACAAGCCAAGCCTGAATTTGCAATAGAAAGTTAGCTTGTGCTGGAAATCATGTTTGTTATGCAAACATGATGATGAGTACAGCAGATACTGTAATAGAGTGTAAAAAGCTGTAAACCCGAGAGTGGTATCGCTGGTTTCGAATCTGAAAATAGCTAGAGTGACTAGTGCAGGGTTATGAACCTGTATGTACAAGGCAGACAACGTCAGGAGGTTGCCATGGATAGATATTGCCCGAACTGTGGAATAGAGATGATCGATAAGAATCATGTTTCCATATGTCCGAGAAACGATATTGGAGAGTGTTCTTATGATGGATATCAGAACACGCTAGAGCAGGCTAGCCAAGAGTACACGATACTCGGTAATGAAAAACGGCTAGAGGAAGCGCATTAGATTAACTCAATCTAATGAGATATCTCCAAAAACAACAAAGCCCGCTTTAAGCGGGCTTTGTTATAAAATTTGGTGGGTCCGGGCGAACTCGAATCGCCGACCCCTACCATGTCAAGGTAGTACTCTAACCAACTGAGCTACGGACCCAAATTTTTGTTCTTAGTGCGTTTAAGCAAGGAGTGGTGGGTCCGGGCGAACTCGAATCGCCGACCCCTACCATGTCAAGGTAGTACTCTAACCAACTGAGCTACGGACCCATTCCTTAAGAACGAGATGGATATTACCGAGACTTTTTGGGTCGTGCAAGAGCAAATTATTGGTTTTTAAACTGTTTGCTTCACAACTAATCGAATTGGCGTTTTTTTATACCAAAATAGAAAAGGAGAGCGTGATTGCTCTCCTCTAAATGATTGATTTATCGTCCTCGCCCGTCGACCATGACGATGAGTGTTTTGGTAATGATGCTGATATCCATCAGAATCCAAGACTTTAGCGAACGCAGTGATAAGGCATAACTATGGTCAAAGCCGACTTTTCTGCGAACGTCATCGATACAGGTGTCATAGCCTTGATTAACTTGCGCTAACCCTGTGATGCCTGGCATTACTCCATAGGTACGGTCAGCAAAGTAAGGGATGGCCGTTTCTAGCTTGTTATAAAAGCTAGGGCGTTCAGGGCGTGGGCCAATCAATGACATATCGCCTTGGATGACATTAAACAGCTGCGGGATCTCATCTAGGCGTGTCTTTCTCAGGAAACGACCGACTGGAGTAATTCTTGGGTCGTTCTCTGTCGCCCAGACTGCACCTGTACGCGTTTCTGCATCGACATACATGGTACGAAACTTAATGATTTCAAAGAACATCATTTGTTCTGGTGTCGATTTGCCCACACGCAGCTGCTTATAGAAAATGGGTCCTTTGGAGTCGAGTTTTATGGCTAGGGCAATCGCGGGCAAGATGGGTGACAGCATCAAAAGTCCGATTACAGCGCATAGAAAATCGAAGATACGTTTTGCTAACCAGATTGAATATAAAGAAGATACGTTGCTCATAAGATGCTCCTTATCATTGAATTCTTGTCCAACGAGTGGCTTCGAAACCGAACAAATAGCGTAAGCCACCAATTAGGTTGGCAAAGTGTCCTGCTACTATGTATGTGATTAACTGACAGTATTTATGACTAAATATGTGTGGGAACACATGCCCCAGAATCGCAATTGAGTAAACAGCGAGCTGTGCAATGCTCCCGATGAAAAATATTGGATGGTGAATAAGTACTACAGAAAGCGCCAGACACAGAATCATGAGGTATGGTGTTATTAGTCTTAAACCTTTGCCTGAAAAGAAAGCAAAAGCGACGCCTTTGTATCGTGGCAAAAACAATTCCGCCAATTGCAGGGCTTGCTGCATGTTGCCAGCAGAAATTCTGAGTCGACGTTTAAAATCGTTGTCGGTGTTGGTTGCTTCAAGCTCTAATGCAATCATGTCCTTGTCGTAGTCCACTCGATATCCCTTACGAATAATCTCCATTGGAATGATGAAATCGTCGTTGATAACGTTTTGCTTGAGCGGTTCAAACAAGTGAGTTCTGAACAAATAGAAAGCCCCATGAGCGCCAAGTGTGCTACCCAAACTCGCCTCATGCAGTTTCATTCTGCTTTGGTATTGCCAGTATTTGCTTTCACCTTCACTGCCACTAGAAAGTAATTGGTAATGTCCGTTAACAGCACCTACAGTTTTATCTTTGAAGTGTTGGTTGGCGACCAGCAGGGCATCGACAGAAATCAGAGCTGACACATCGCTCAATGCTGTAATGTCACTTGATATCGTTAGCATCTGCTCATTCACTAGTGCAACCTTTCCGCGGTTCTCTTCAAATACTCGAATTTCAAAATGTGTATCACAGCAAATGGCTTCTTGAATCGTGTTCTGAGCCACTTGAGCAGTATTGTCGGTACAACCATCACAAGCGACGATGACGTTATAATGTTCTTTCGGGTAATCCAGACAGGCTAAGTTGCGAATTTTGTCTGCGATCCACTGTTCTTCGTTATATGCAGGGATAAGAATGGTGATGTCAGCACATTGTCTATCTGAACGAGCGATCTTGTAACCACGTTCGATTGGCTTTACTTCTTCCACTGGGTGGCGCTTAGAATACCAAGCAAGCACAAGAGGGTAGCCGACATGGTGATAGACGATGAGCCCAGCACAGATTGTGAAGAAAATTCCAATGGTCAGATCAATCATGCGTATTCCTCCTGTGTTATTGCGCTATAGGCATCCACCATTTTTCGAATGTCGTTATTGTTGACAACAAACTGGCGTGGTGAGGATTGAGGGGACTCAAGCAACATTTGGGATAGCTTTAAAGCAAGCTCACTACTATTTTCTGCTTCCGCGAGCTGACTTGTTATAGGACATAACGTTTCATTGGTACCACCAACGTTTGTCGCGACTGTAGGAACGCCACACGCTTGCGCTTCCAGTGGAGCAAGGGGGAAACCCTCGCATCTTGATGGCATGCAAAATACATCGAGAGCACGATAAAAGGTTGGCATGTCCTCAACTAAATCGAGAAACCGTACTTGATGAGAGATAGATAAGTCTTCAGCCAGTCGTGTTAATGCGTCCTTTTGGCTTCCTATGCCTGCAATAGCGAGAGTCACATTGCTATTAATGAGAGGGAGTGCCTTGAGAAGGATATCGTGACCTTTTACTTTTTCGAGGCGTCCAGCGGAGCCTATGATTTTTCCATGCGCAGGTAGGCCAAGCTCAAAGCGTGCCTGTGCCTGAGATCCCGGCTTGAATCTTTCACAGTCTATGCCGTTTTTTATTACAGTGATATTGGCATAGTTGAGTTTCTCATCTAATTGCTCTTTAACTAGCCCAGCATCTGCCACCAGATTAGGACGGGATAGCTTTAAAGCAAGGCTTTGCAACAGAAGATGTTTTTGATTGTTAAGATGCCAAGCGTCGTGTTCTGTGTGGACTATGTGTTGAACACCTGCCAATTTAGCTGCAGTCGCTCCATAAATTAGAGGCCCAATGTGGTGAGTGTGAACGACTCTAGGTTTAATTTGTTTGAATAGTTTACGCAGTTTAGATATCGCCTCAAAATCAAAACCGGGCTTCTTGGTTAGAAAGATAAGTTTATCTTCAACGTTCTTTAAGCTAGGCCAGTTTGCCAATGTTTCGCAGCGACTTCCTTCGAGACTGATCAGGAAAACGTTATCGTCTGGTTTAGCAAACTTGAGCATGTTGATGGCTAATGTTTCTAATCCACCTGGTGCCAAATGCTGAACAACATGTATGGTTGTTTTCGGTTGACTGGTCATGCGATTTCCTTGGTGTTCGATGGTTTAAATTAGAAATAGCATAACCTGTGCCAAAAAAAAGTCCCTATATAACAGTGTGTTAAGTTTTCATGTGTGAGGTGTTTTATTTTGAGATTCTTTATGATTGAAACGGTTTTATTTTAGGAATTGCAGTGATCACCTGTTTGCCTGTTAGAGACTGCAACTCACTCGCGCTTCGAACCGAAGTATCAAAAAGCTCAATGAGCGTAGCGATACCACAGCCTAGGCCAATACCTGCGACGAACCCTGCGATAATAAATATGACTATGGGTAGGTTAGCTGGTGAACTTGGCGTATAAGGTAAATCAATGATCTTGACTCGCTTGTTTTGCTCAAAGATACCTAATGAGCCTGTAAGTTGAGCCATCTCATACCTTTGAATCAACTCATCGTAGAGTTGTCTTTTGATTTGAACATCTCTCTGCAACTGGAACATGTCTTTTGCGTTGTCGCCGAAGCGGTTCGCTTGTTGCTCAAGATCTTCAATCATTTTACGCAAGCTTTTGGTTTCTTCACTCAGGGATTCAAACCTTCCCCGCACTAGCTGAAGGCTGTGTAACTGGGTAACGAGCAAAGGTTGAATTTGGCTGATGTCAGACAAAGTGTTGCTACTCGCGATATCCCAAAGTTGGTCGCTGCTGATATTTGGCTGCTCAACTTTAAGAAGTTCCGAACGTTCGTTTTCAAGTCGACGAAGTTCCCGCTGTTTGCCGAGTACAGCGCTATGACTATCAGTATATTTAGCTCTTAGTAAAGTTAGCTCACTGCGAATTTCTATGATTTGATCTTCAATTTTACCAACGACGGGGTTGGTTTTAGACAGTTGCTGATCGAGTGAGCCCAGACTCCGCTCAACCCCAGCAAGTTCCGCCTCTTTCTCGGCTAAGTTTTGCTTCAGGCTAGCAAGCCTCGCAAGACTCTGACTTTGCATTTCAGGCGTAACGGAGGCGTTTTTGTTCTTAAAATCGGCAAGTGCTGTTTCTGCTAAGTCGAGATCTTCTCTTCGCTTATCAATATGCATGGTGAGAAACTCACTTGAATCTTTGATTGAAGAGCGTTCTGGGGCCAGCATTTGCTCTATAAAGTGCTCGCTGACAGATTCTAATAGTTCTTTCATGCCTTGAGGTTGAGTAGAAGAAAGCTGAATTTTAAGGAAATCCTTTCCAGGCTGAGTAACCGTTAAGCTTGCTGCGAGCTCTGCGATGACTTGATCCACTTGAAAAGGGGACATTGAATCGTCAATCAGTCCACGCTCTTTGGCAACGGATCTTAAAATATGTCGACTCTTGAGCAATGTACTCAGAGCTGCCAAACGCTCCTTGAGCATGGTTGAAACTGCGATATCTTCCAGAAACGGGTTCATTTTTGCAGTTTCCTGAATCAGCATACTGGTATGGGAGACGTATTTCTCCGGAGCCATTTTCCCGACGAAGTATCCAGCAAAAGGCATGATCAGCATTGGTAGAACAATTACGTACCTCTGCCTCCAAGCTGCATTAAGGATAATTATAAAGCGCAGTTTCAGTTCATTCATAGTGACTCCAGAAGCTGATTGACAACTCGACTTCGAGCATCCCAGCTGTCGCGACGAACAATCTCGGTATCAGTGTTTTCTATACTGAGAACCTGATTGAGTGATTGGCTAAACTGTCTCGCATCGTTGGCAATACTGACGTGTGATCGATAAGGAGCAAGTGCTGGAAACGGCGTTGTAACAACAGGTGTTCCGGCTGCTAGATACTCCATCAGTTTTAAAGGGCTACAGGCTTGAATCTGATCATTGAACAAGAAAGGCAGCATGCTCGCATCCCAGTGTTGACTGTATCGAGGCAACTCTCGGTGTGGTTTGGGGCCTAAGTAAAATACATTTGGAAAATTCGGCAAAGGATTATGATCTAGTTCCAATGGCCCGATAAAAACGAAGTTCCAGTGAGGATTATCCAAACAGACTTGAGCTATCAATTTATAGTCCAGCCATTGGGATATGCTGCCGTAAAAACCAGCAATAGGCTTACCGTCTAAGGGAAGGTCTCGAGCACGGCTTATTGAGGTGTTAAACAATTCATAGTCTACGCCATGAGGGATGTGCGCGGTTTTTAATCCGTCAAACTTTTTGCAGATTTCCTCGCTTGCACCCAAGATAAGGTGAGCTTTTTCAGCTAGCTTTCTCTCATGATTACTCACTGTTTCATGATCAACACCAGCAAGCGAGTTGAAATCGTCTCCACAGTAATAAACAACCGCAGCTTCATCTAGGTTGCCACATAAATCCGCAGCAGTCGGAAGAGAAGTCCACAAAATCGGTTTTGTTAGCCCCAGCTTTTCGATGATGGGCTTGAGTTGAGCTAATAGCATGGACTTTGCTATTTCCCTTGCCCACGAAGATTTTGGAGCAGGGATAGTTTTTAAGTTTACGACAGTGATATTTGTACTCAGTTGCTCATTCTTCGACGAGTAGCCTTTTTTGCTTTGGCCTAGTAGTTTGGCGAAAGCACGAGCAAAATCTTTTTTATTAAGCTTAGGCTGACGTAGGCCGATTGAGTTAACCCAAAGCACTTTTCTATTCGCAGCTAGTCGAGAAACGATGTGTTGTGTACTTGAAGGTAAGCCTCCAAAGTCTTCGCCAAATACGATGAGATCACGCATTATTCCATCTCCTTACTCGTTAGTTTACGAACTACTTTGGCGGGGTTGCCAGCTGCAACAACATAGGAAGGAAGGCTTTTCGTTACGACACTGCCAGCTCCTACAATGGTACCTTGACCGATAGTGACGTTCGGGCAGACGGTAACATTTGTACCTAACCAAACGTCTCTTTCTAAGGTGATGTTGCCAATGTCTCTTTCACTATCGCCAGCCCCCAAGGCTCTTTTCCCCGCGTGTAAAGAATGGCCAGAATAACCAAAGAGAAACGCTCTACCGGCCATTCTTACGTTGTCGCCAATAACAATGCGTTTACCAACCGCTATTGTAGTTTGCCATCCGATGTCGACGTTATTGCCAACGATAAGCTCTGTTTCTAATGATTGGGTGCGACCGCTGAATGTGCTTTGTCCTGAGATTCTACAGTCGTCTCCCAAATAAATTTTAAGGGGGCCGGTTACGAGTGGTACACCACCAAATAGATAAAGTCGTTTGCCAAATTGAGTGAGGCGGCCTTTAAAGGCTGGCGTGTGAATCAGAATTCTAACCATATTGGCAAAGAGGGCTTTGCTTCCGTTGTACAGAAAAGCAGTTGTTTTATTGAAGACACTTGGAGTTGGAAGGTCGCAAGCGCGAATGTTTTTCAAAATGACAAACAATTTGCGATAAACAGGGTTCGGGTTCTCTTTTAGCCAAATCTTGACCTCGTTAATGTGTGTAGCCAGCATAAGCGCCTCCGCATTTTTATATTTCAATAGGAGGTGTTACACGTAACGTGCCAAAAATTAAACTTATTAAAAACAATTGGTTATGTATCAATCTTGTCGCTTATCTGCGTATTCTCATTTTGAGAATGGTTTTGAACAATACGATTCAGGGCGATACATAGAGCGGCAAGGATATAAATAGGCCAGGTAAAGCCTTGAGTGAGGAATGTGCCCGACACGATTGTCCCCATAATGCCAGCGTATACTGCCGCGGCTGTTGCATGAAGGTAAGGAGAGTAATTATCTGGCACTGCATCTAGAAGTGACAGCGTTTGTCTGCTGGTTTTGACCAGTGAGTAGATACACCCAATGAATACTAACAGGCCAAGGAAACCTGTTTCTGCAAGCACACCAAACCAGGTCGAATGTACGGCATGGTTTAGTCCATCCCAGTGAGGGCTATAGAAAAAGTAATTGGCGTAGAAGTTGTTCAGTCCAACGCCTGTTAAAGGATTGGCCACAGCCATACCAAAAGCCGCTTCCCAAGCATAGATCCGGCCCATCGCCGAAGCATCAATGCCTTCTTCAGCGGCGCCTCCTGACTGTCTGTCAGAAATCCCCGCTGCTGCAAACAGAACAAGTAAACCAATAGTTCCAATCAACGCGAGTAGAAATTTGGAACGTATAATACGCAAGCCGAATATTCCGAATACCGCCATTGATCCGAGTAATCCACCTCGGCTTTGGGTTGCGATAACAGCACTCAACGCCAATATCGTAGCGACTAAACCTAGAAGTCGAACGCTGCCAAGATTTTTTGTGGTCATCAAACTGATGGCAAAGGCAAGGGGGAACATAAGCACTAGTGACAAATCATTTGGGTCACCCAAAACTGAACCAAGTTGACGGCCAATGGTGACACGTGTTCCTTCTACGAGGCCAATGCCATTAATGGAGTTGGATAGGGCTACAAATGCAATCAGACTTCCTGCTAATACGATTAGAATACTAATGCGTTTGACATTTTGAACGCTATTTACGAGCCATGCGATTGCCAGAGTCATGACGATGATCTTCCAATAGATCGACTTGAAGTAGGTAATAGCTAAACCGGGATTGGATGATAATACGGCTCCAACAAGCACCAACAGCCAAAACACTGCGAACCAAGTCAGGCTCTGATGCCAGAACATCTGAAGATTCTTGCTGATTAAACTATGCCACAACAGAGCACTTAAGGCTCCGACTGAAAGTAACAAAGGGATTTTTAGCGAGTAAAGAGCAGGGATGGCTTCGTGAATTCTGAAAAATGAAAACAAGACAAATAAGCTGACCAACCAAAAAGTTTGGTTTAGCACGAAAAGTATCCCAAGAGGCATCATGCTAAGCACAACTGCAACAGCAGGATGAGGGACGAGCTTCCAAACCAGTGCAATGAAGATACACACTCCAGAGGTAATGACGGCCGGATAAAGCTTATCTGCATGCATCATAGCGTACGCTCCACATGATTATGACGATGAGCTTTTTGGACAGAACTTGCAGAAAGTGAAATAAATCTTAGTTTGTGCAGCAATGCGATTAGCGCCATAGGTTGCAATACAAGCATTACCCCAGCCGTTTCTAATGAATGATTGAACCACCCACTGATCGTGAATAGTGAACTAATAAGGACAAACGCCAACAATGCGCCATACCGATAGGGAATATGGCATAGTGACTGGCTTAGGCGGTATATCAAAGTAAGGCGAATAAATTGGCCCATACACAGGCTGAGTAAGATAGCTGTTACGCCTGTTTCTTTAGTCAGCCAAGCACTGACGAGTGCCACTGTTGTCGCAACAATATTGATAATAAAAAGCTTGCTTGTCTGTTTTGCATACAACACACCGATATTGAGCATTTCTACCATTTCTTTGAGCAACATTATTACGATACACAGAACAACAAGCTGACCTGCAGATTGGTAGTCCGTGGGTAGCGCAAGGCTGATAAAACATTGGCTCATCCACATAACAATGACACCCAGGAAGCACAAAGCGATAATGCCGTGTTGAGTGTTAAGCGCGACTTTTTCTTTGCCGAGAGTTTCAAGTACTTCAAAGCGCTTTGGCATCCACCACATATGGAAAGGTTGAATCAGAATCCCCAACGCAAGGGCAAATTTGGCCGCAACTGCATAGATACCTAAGGTTTCTAATGTGTGCGCTTCGGCAATGATCCATCGCTCTGCGCCAGAAAGTCCAAACGCAACTGCGGCTGATAGCATCAAAGGGAACGAGTATTGGACGTAGCGTTTGTAGTGAACAAGTGTAGGCAGTTTGAAAGAAAGCTTGTTGTGGAAATGGAGATAAGTTACCTGGAGTACAGCACACAGAACGCCAACGCTAAATAATAAAGTAACATCTGGATTGTTGGTGAGTATCAAAATGACCAGAGAGACCTGAATGAGCAAAGTAACAAAACTGATTTTGAAAAAAGTTACCGCCTTGTTGTTTAGTCTTAACCAAGCTAAGCAGATTGCGAGAGGGGCCTCAACTATTACTACGATCGTTATCAGTGCCATTTGTTCAGTGTTGATAGTTAACGCTGCATGAGACACGGCAAAATAACCTGCGAATAATACCCCTGCGAGTAGCAAGGATGTCGAAAAAGAACTGGAGTACAATTCGCATACTCGAGCAAAGCGAGTTGATGCATCCTTTATCGTACCAATGAAGCGATAAAGATTTTCGTGCATTGCTAAACCGACCATCAGGCTGAAAAAAACAGTGGTGATAGAAAGTAATTCAAGGTGGCCAAACTGTGATGGTGTTAAGTAACTTGCCATGAAGGGGAGCATGAGTAGTGATGTCCCTTTCATCATAAGCAGGCTCAGAGCATAGAGCGCCATACTGGTGACGTTGTCTTGTTTAAACCACTGCAATATTCTATGTCGCATAACATGTTCCTTAGTGGCTCTGAGGTTTAGGCTCACGAGATAGCTTCAGATACGGATTAGGGTCTATGGTTTTAACAAAGTCTAAGTAGCGCTGTTCTGCTCTATACTCTTCAGCAATCATCATTCCATTATCAATACAGCGTTTGAAGTTGGTGCGATCTTTAACGGCATATAATAGGGCATCACACAACGAGTTAGCATCATCAGGTAAATATTTGATGCAGTTGAGATTGTGTGTCAGGCGTTTATCCCAGTAAGAACCATCTTGAGGGATAACGACACACATCCCCGCAGCTAAGGCTTCTAAAATGGACAAACCAAACGGTTCTTTGTGGCTGGTGGAAACAAAGATGTTGGATTGGCTTCTAATCGTGTCTAATTCTTGCGGGTCTTGGTACCAATTCGTGTATTTAATTACAACAGGCGCGGTACTTGTCGGAATGGCTGTATCAACGGGCCTGATGTAACAGATGTTAGATGCGATTGGTTTGATATGTGCAGCATGTTTAAGTGCCTCGACAAACAAGTCCAGTCCTTTCCATTTTAATAAAGATGCAGCCCAAAAGCAGACGGGGAAATCTGTTTGGCAACGTGTTGGCCATCTGTCCTCGGGTAAACCGTTAACGAAGGTATGGTATTTGCGAGACGTCAAATACATCTCCACAAGGGAACCTGAGTCTTCTATGGATGTTTTGCGCTCCAGATATGTTCTCAGCGCGACAGAAATACTTGGTCTGCAGGAGGGCAGATAAAACACTTTGTCAGCAACAGTTAAGCAGTAACCGATAGACCTTGAATTTCCAACGTGTCCATGAATAAACTGAACTAATTCAATGTTTTTTAATAACTTTACAATGTAAAGTGGCATGTCCATACCTGGCCCAGATGCGCCGATAGCTCTGTCAATGCTCTTGTACTTGATCAAGAAAAATAGAAGGCATAAGGCGGTATGACACTGGCTTAGCCAATATAGGAGGCCGTAATGCTGCTTAGCCAATGGTTTTATAAGAGGCAATGCAACTATATCTACTGAGTGTGATGCTGTAAGCTTACAGCTCTTCCAGAATTCCACATCAGCTGTGGCGATAACAAAGTGGTTGATATCGGCTCGACACAAACTTAACGCTTCGACAGTGGCGATTTTTGATCCGCCTTTGAATGTTATTGGATCGAAGACCAATGTTTTTGTCACGTTTGAATTAACCATGCTGACCTCCCATAGCAATGCGCTTTGCCAAATAGGTTTTTAGCGGGATAAATGTGCGCCAGAAAGAGACTGAAGGTTGGTGGGATACCATAATTTTCTTGTAAACACCGATGATACGATGGCTTGATAGCGAAACATTGAATTTGGTTCCGATGTGTTCACTGGCATTACTGGCGAGTTGTCGCCCAAAGTCAGGGTTGTCGACTAATACTCTCATGGCCTTGCTTAATGGGCCCACACCACTGTTGGGGTAGAGAATACCGGTTTCACCATGTTGAACAAACTCTGGGATACCGCCTTCAAAGGGTGCTACAACTGGAATCTTGGCGACAGCGGCTTCAGCAATAACGAGTCCAAAAGCTTCGCTTCTAGCACCGCTTACAAAGGCATCACAGCCTTTCAACCAACCTACTGCATTGTTTTGTTCACCGACAAAGTGAACCCTGTTTTCCAAATACAATTTCTTGGCGTGTTTCTCTAGCTCGTTTCTGAGTGGACCGTCGCCAATGACTAAAAGGTGTGTATTCGGATATTCAAAGTTCAAATGTCTTAACGCTACGATAAGCCGATCGATACCTTTGCGGTGAATTAGAGAACCGACTGTCGCATAAAGGAAGTCGTCGTCGTTAATGCCGAGTACTTTTTTTGTTTCGACAGTCTGTTGCTCGTTGAGTTTAGAAACATGCAATCCGTTATGAATGACTGACAAATGCTCACGTGGGTACCCCTCAGATTTGAGCTGGCTGGCAACATATTCACTGACAGAGATGATGTGTGGGGATAAATGCAGGCCTAGTGTTAATCGGTCTCTTGCAGGATAGGGGCTGTGTAGCTGAGTCACCATTGGAACCTGTTTAATTCGGGCTGCGAGTACCATCCATTGACATGGAGCTCCACTGTTGACATGAACGACGTCAATGCTTTCTCTTTGGAGGATTTTACAAGCTTTACGGACCAGATAGCCCCAACCTAGAAAATCGAATCTGGGGGCGAGCCATCCAAGTAGGAGAGGGAATGCATCGGCTTCGGATGAGATGTTGTTACGCAAGGCATAACGGTGCAAAGAAGAGTTATTGGTCCATAGATGTACAGAGAATCCCTGGTCAGAGCACTGTTCCATTAGGTCAATGAGGCACTGCTCGCTTCCGCGAATCCAGTCATTTCCGTAGTGAACAAACAGTATTTTTTTCTTCATTGTTATTCCCCTTTGCCATTTATACGAGGAACAACGCAATTGAGATGCCAAGATTTAAGGCTGGCTAACTTTATGAAAAGTAGACAAAAAAAATATTAACTATTTTACGAGAGTGTTTTTCTCAATATGAGAATCAGATTGACGACCAGATTTTTTGTAGAGTTGTAGCAATTTAGGAATGACTGCAGAAGAGGAAAATTGTTCTCGAACTGTGCAAATCGCTTGCTGAGATATCTTTTGTCTTTCGTCGTCTGTTAACTGTTCTAAAGTTCGTAAAACATCAGCAATCTGAGCAGCCGTATCGACCAAATATCCATTCTGACCACTGGTAATCAGTTTAGGAAGATCTCCAACCTTTAACGCGATGACAATACACCCTCTGGACATGGCTTCAAGCGCCGCCATAGGCAAACCTTCAAATCGAGAGCAAATGATAAGTACGCCTATGTGTCCCCAAACCAAATCCATGTTGCTTTGATGACCATGGAGTTGAACATTTTGCGGCGCTAATTGAGAAATCTCTGCTTCTAACGGACCTGAGCCATAGATGTGAAAGGATAAATCTGGGCGGCTTTTAGCGCATCGAATGAACCTGTCCGGTCCTTTTTCATGGCTTAGGCGACCAACAAAGGCGATCTGCTCTCCTGTGCTTACACTGGCTTTTGAATCATCAATGAAATTATTCAACCTAAGGGTGGTAGCAGGGATCTTTTGGCTCACTTTCTCACTGACGGCAATTGAGAGCGTAGAAATAAGCGCCGTGTAGCGGTCGATAAAATCATAAGCCCAGACTTTACCTGTTGGTGTTTCGCCAGCGTGATAGGTGGTTATTTGTTTGGCTCCAGTCAAAACACGTGCACATTTAGACAGCAGACTAGCTTTGTACCCATGAGCATGGATAAGAGTTGTTGGTGAATGTTTAATTTTTTGGATAAGTGCGAACAAAGGTTGAGTGGCCAGGTCAGATAAGTACTGGTAAGGGATCGCTTCTTTTTCTAGTTTTTCTACGAGGGGAGAACGCTGTTGATACCGTTTTACCAGCAACACCTCAACACTTGTGTTGTGATGCTTGAGCCCTTTAGCGAGCTCAAGCACGTAGGTTTCAATGCCGCCAAACGTCAGGCTATCGATGACTAGCCAAACATCAATCCGCGTATTGCTGCTCATCTTCTTCGGCTTCCCAAGCCTGTTTTTTACGATAAACGGTTGATGGGCTCAACTCGAGTAATACCGCTGCGTTGAGGACATTACCATCACAAAAATCAATGGCTTGCTGAATGGTTTCTCTCTCTACCTGCCACATTGGACGTATTGTTACCGGCGTAGAACTTTGTGTGTTAACACTCTCAATCACTGGAGTTGATGCTTGTAATGCCGCATCCGCCGCTTCTACTGGTGACGCTTGCGCAGGAGCTTCATAGCGGATTGCTGCTTGGGCTGCTCTGGGCTTAGCCGATTTATTACTTTTTGAAATCTGATCAGGCAGGTGAGCGACAGAGAGCTTTGATTCGTCGTTGAGAACAACTATATTGCGAATGACATTTTGCAGCTGTCTCACATTACCGGGCCAGGAGTAGTGCTTGAGCAAAGATTCAGCGTCTCGGTTGATACCATTGAACTTCTTACCGTCTTCTTTAGCGAACAGCTTAAGGAAATGAGTCGCTAGCGTTGCGATGTCATTCCCACGCTCTCTCAAAGGAGGCATCTCAATCGGCACAACATGAACACGGTAATACAAGTCTTCTCGGAATCGGCCTTCTTCAACTTCTAGCAATGGGTCACGGTTGGTGGCGCAGATTATCCGTACATCGACCTTCATTTCTTTCGAACCCCCAAGTGGGGTGAAAGTACCTGTCTGCAGGAAACGTAGCAGTTTCTTCTGCATTTCCAGCTCCATCTCACATAGTTCATCAAGGAAGAGCGTTCCTCCATGAGCTAAAGATGCCGCGCCTTTTCTGTCCGTAGTCGCTCCTGTGAATGCACCTTTAACATGGCCAAAAATTTCGCTTTCCATAAGATCTTTAGGAATAGCACCACAGTTGATGGCGATAAAAGGTTTATCGTTTCGTTTACTTTCTTTGTGAATTGCTTCTGCGCACACTTCTTTACCGGTGCCGCTTTCTCCAATGATGAAGACACTCGCTGTTGTTGGTGCAACAGAGTCGATGATTTTGTATACGCCCTGCATAGGTAGACAAGAGCCGATGAATCCATGGAAGCGATTTCTGTCGAATTTCGCTTCGATATCTTCGACTAAGTGTTCGAGTTTAGCTTGCTGTAAGTGGAGATTTATCGACGTTTTGAGTCGGTCTGCTTGAATCGGCTTTTCGAGAAAGTCTTTAGCCCCTTTCTGGAGTAAGCTGACCGCGATATCCACGGAACCGTGTGCGGTTGCAACGACGACCGAGGTTGGTACTTGATTCTCGTTGATCCAGTCAAGGATATCTTCGCCGTTCATGTCCGGAAGCTTGAGATCTAAAATCACAAGTTGTGGTACGTTTCGTTCTATGAATGCTTTGGCATCACGACCTGTTTCAACATGAAACAGGTCAAACGCTTCATCTTTTACGTACTGTTTGTAAAGGACTGCCAGAGATGTGGAGTCTTCAATCAGTAGTACTTTTGCTCTCATGTGACGTCATCCTTGTTGTATCTAGCCAGCTGGTTCGATGAAGCCCAGCGTTTTTCTATATTCAAGAGCAGCGAGTGATTTTTCAGCTAGCTCTTTTAATTCTTCAGAGAGTTCAAATGCTTGTTGTTCATGATTCTCCAAACACATACACTCAATCTTTCGTGCAAGATTGGACAAGACTCGATTTCCTAACGCTAGAGAAGAGCTGCCTAATGTGTGGCTTTCAAACTCTAGCGTTTCTTTGTCTCGGTCTTCCATTGCTTGATAAATCTTTCTTAAGCGCTCATTAGATTCTTCGATGTAATGATCAATTAGCATCGGAAGAACATCAGCACTTGTGTCTTCTATCATTTGCTCTAAGACTTCTTCGTCGACGAGTTCTAAATCCACTTGTATGTCCTGATTCATAGAATGATTGATTACAGCCTGCGTAAGAGTTTGCGATTCACTCTCTAAATTATCAGATTTTTCAGCAGAGTTGATCGCGCCATCACTTAAGAATAGATTAATTTTTTCAATTAGTTGTGACAAGCGAATCGGTTTTGACAAATAGTCGTTCATCCCTGCATCAAGGAACTGCTCTTTATCTCCAGATAAAGAGTGGGCTGTCAATGCAATGATAGGTATCTGACATGTCTTCTCATCAGTCATTGAACGTATGGCTCTGCAGGTCTCCATTCCGTCCATCTCCGGCATAGATATGTCCATAAAGATAAGATCGTAATGGTATTGTTCGACCATCTCGATGGCACGACGACCATTTTCTGCGATGTCCATCGAGAGCCCCATGCGCTTAAACATCTCTCTTATCACCAATTGGTTCGCTTTGTTGTCTTCTGCCACTAATATGCTGGCATCTGATACCAGCAATTCGGTATTGTTTTGGCTCTGGTGAGTTGAGCTAATGAGTTGGTCTGCGAGTTCCAGTTTGATTGAAAAGGAGAAAGTGCTGCCAATTGATGGCGTACTCTCTGCCTCAATGTAGCCGTCCATCAACTCACATAGGCGTTTGCATATCGCAAGACCCAGCCCGGAGCCTTCCTGACTTCTAGAATAGGTTTGATCGACCATGGTGAACTCATCAAACAGATAATCCATTGCGCTGTGGTTGATGCCGACACCGGTGTCTATGACTTTGCAAACTATTTTGACTTGATTTCCTTCATGGGTGTCTGCGTGTACCTGAATTGTCACGCTGCCTTCTTTGGTGAACTTCATTGCATTACCAATCAAGTTGTGAAGGATCTGTTTAACGCGGTTTTCATCGCCTTGTACATTGGCGGGTACTGAACCATCAAGAATACAGTTCAAGTCAAGAGAGCGGACTTTCGCTGATGGTTGAAATGTTTCAACAACATTTTTGACACATTGACGAAAATTAAACGGCTTGTGTTCTAATCGTAGTGTGTTGGACTCCATTCGCGTGAAATCCAAAATGTCATTGATGATACTAAGGAGGAATTGGCCTGACTCAGTCGCTGTGTTGACTAGTTTTTTCTGTTCACGAGAGAGTTTTGATTCTTCAAGAATGTTCAAAATGCCCAACACACCGTTCATCGGTGTACGAATTTCGTGTGACATCGAGGCTAAGAA
This sequence comes from Vibrio sp. B183, assembly GCF_000740665.1. Taxonomy (NCBI): domain Bacteria; kingdom Pseudomonadati; phylum Pseudomonadota; class Gammaproteobacteria; order Vibrionales; family Vibrionaceae; genus Vibrio; species Vibrio sp. B183. Next base: position 161,767 of record NZ_JPQB01000007.1, read on the forward strand.
GCGGCTTTTTGAATCGTTTGCCTGTTCTGCTTCGAAGCGAGCGCTCTTAAGATCATGATAGCTTTTTTCGAGTTTTACAGACATGTCATCAAATGCTCGTGCTACGTCCCCCAACTCGTCTTTAGACTGATCATTAAGCTGGAAACCAGGCCCTTGTTGACTAACGGTATTCGCTGCCTCTATAAGCTTGACCAAGCTTTTGGTTAAGTAGGTGCCTAGGAAGAACGAAAAGATTGCTACCAATACGACTTCGATGGAAGCAATACCTATTATTGCTTTCTGGGCGCTGGTCAACATAGAGTTGATGGCGGAGACTTCGAAACCAATGTCTATAGTGCCATAGTTTGCACCTCCGCTAGTGACCTGAACCTGAGTGTCGAAGATTCCATCATTGACGGAATCTAATCTGTAATCAACAGACATCATTCGTTGTAGCAGCGCTTTATCCCCATCACATGAGAGCTCTTTATCACCACGCATTACCCTAATGTATGCGATGTCTTCTATGGTCATAAATTCTTTTACCAAGTCATCCAGAGTCGCAATGTCGGTAGAGATCATTGCATCCTTGGCTGCGTGGGCGAACATGGAAGCAGTTGAGTTGGCTCGTTGGATAAGTTGTTTTTCATTTGAGTTGGAGAGAAAGCTCATTGCGCTGAATGTGAGCGCTACCAACATAACGACCTCAATAAAGGCGATCCCAAGTATGGTTTTCATTCTAAATGACATAGCAAGGTACTCCCGTCGATGACTAATCCAATAGTGTTATGTTGAGCGCTCTAACGTCATTCCAATCGCTATCTTGTGCCGAAATAAAACCCTTGAGCTTAAGTTTCTCCAGATGAGCGAGGCCTTCTAGGGAGCCGTCAAACTCTATAAGCGCTTGTTGAATTTTGCTTTTCACGTTGCTATCGAGATTGGGGTGAGCTGCGATAGCGTGGGGTGTATACCCTTTGGTGGTCCAAATCGGAGTCAGTTGATCACGAGTTTCCTCAGGTAACGCCATATAGGTTCTTATTATTCCGCCACCTGCGGGGAAGAAGCCTTTCGCGACAGCTAAGTAGACGGAATCATGAGATGATACGTAAGACGGCTCAAACGTTATGTTGCTTTGTTTCAGATAGGCCTGAGTCAATACAGTTGCCGCGAAGGCCGCAGGTGAGGGGAAAGCAAGTTCTGCATTTTGCAGTTGTTCAGGTTGAGAAATATCACTGTCTTTGCGGACGACAATGATACCTTTAAGCCGTTTGTCTTTAGCTTTTGCAATCGCTTTGTAGCCACGCAATTCGCTGAAAACGGTGTAATGGTAGGGGTTCATATAAGCGAGATCATACTCCCCGTTTTTCAGCCGTTGTTCGAACGTTGGAATGTCAGATGCTGTGCTAAATATGATCTTTTTTCCTGTTCTTTCGGAAAGGTATTCGATGATAGGGGCCCATTGTTTAGCAAGCTTGCTCGCAGAGTGCTGGGGAACGACACCAAAAGTAATTGATTCAGCGTGTAAGGACGTCGAAAGTAGTGTAAGCAGAGCAAGATAAGTAAATTTTTTCATAATCAATCCTTAGGCTGAATGAGCCAGAAACTCGTTAGTAAGGAGTTTTTGTGCCCATTTTTCTCTCCATGATTGAGGAAGAAACCTCAGTCTTCTTATCTCTCTCGCCATTTCCTGCCCCAGCGTTGCTTGGTTCTTCAAGTTCAAGATGGAGCCTAGTAGTGAGATTTTCGGGCTTTGGAGGAGCTCTTGTGATTTCTGGATTTGACCGGTTGATGTTTTCCCTCCCATGACCACTAATACTGTTTGGTCACATGCGCTGGCGACGACTTGAGCGGGGATATTCCCTCGGTTTACATGAAGCAGAGGCGAGGTGTCGCAAATTACTCTATCGTAGTGCTGTAACCATTTATCTACTGAGTTGCTCAAAACACTTGGATCTTTATAAGCTAGAAGCGTCGAAGTCTGTTCCGGCACAGGTAAGCCGGTGAAAAGCTGGTGGGATGATTTATGTTCCAGTAACATACCTATGTCATCACCCTGGTCAGCGTTGACTAGTGCAGGTTCAAACGCAGGATGGAATAAGTTCAGATCCACCAGAAGTGTTTTATGCCCACCGAGTAAGTATCTTTCCGCCAAAGCAGAAGCAATTGACGTGACGCCGTCACCTGAATTGCAGCCTGTGAGACAAACTGAACGCGCCTCGGCCAGTTCGGCCGCGAGGTAGATTTGCTCTACCTCGGTTAATGTTGCAGGAATAATCATTACAGCGCTCCTATCAATACGATGGTGGTTGTCAATCGTAGGATGTCTTCAAGGCCTACTCGTGCTCTCTCAAGAATGCTTTCGCTGCGGTCTGGGATGTAAATCGTGTCACCTGCACGAAGCACTGGAAGCTTATAAATATTGGCAGTTTTGCTGAAGTCTATTAGGTCAAAGGTACGAGCCTGTCCTTGGCAGCAGGACATATTGACGATTGAAATCTTTTCCAAATATGCACGCTCAGAGGGGCCACCAGCTTCAGCTAGAATGTCCAGAATCGTCATGTTGTCATCAAAGACATAGCGACCAGGGCTGTTAACTGCACCCAGCACTCGAACTGTTGATTCTTTGCTAGTATCCAACCAAATCTTATCTTTCTCAGGGATGTAAATGGTGTCACCCATGGTTATCTTTGGTAGAAGGCTCTCATCCCCAGTTTCGAAATACAGGGACAAGTTAAGTTTGCTAACTTTTGAATAGGTTTTGTCTCTGTGAGTGATTTTGATGTTATGGATATCGGCATCTTTAGTTGGACCATCAGCTGCAGACAGGATGTCCAGAAAATGCATTTCTTTTGTAAAGCGGTAGCGACCAGGAGCATTAACCTGACCGAAGACGTATATAGAAGCATCAGAGCTTTGACGTACCCATTGTGATTTGTTGTCAGATGGATCTTGAGGTAAATCGTGAACACGAATAATAGTGCCAGCGCTGATGACAGGCAGCTCCGCCATAGGTGCTCCGTTTAAAATGAACTCGTCCAGATTGAACGTTTTCATTTTTCCGTTAGGTGTTACCACTTCTATTTTTGACGTGTCGGCTCGGAGAGTTGGCCCTCCAACATGTGCCAGCAGGTGCATCATGTCCATTTCATCAGACCATTCGATGCGTCCTGGGCGAACCACTTCACCAATGACATTGACAGCACGGTCTGGCGAGATTTTTAGCCACGACTTCTCATTCATGTCGGTTTTCTCCGGAACAAATATCGCATCACCGGGATTGATTTGAGGTGGAGCTTTGGTAGTCAAACCTTCTGTGTAAGCCGTTAAATCAAACTTGATAACTTGCCCATTCGCTTTGATAAGGCGAATTTGACGAGATTCTGCGTAACGGGTTGGACCGCCAGCGTTGGCCAGAATGTCCATAAAAGAAGCGCCTTTTTTACCTTCGTAGGCACCAGGGCTCTTCACTTCACCCATGATGTAGATAACGTTCGAACCTGCGCGGATTTCCTCTTCCTGCTTAGGGACGAAAATCGTAGTGCCTGGTTGAAGGTTAGGAAGCAGAGAAGTGTCCCCACTGTCTAAATACTCTTTCAGATTGAAAATCTGAGGCTTGTTGTTGCTGATAACCCGGATCTGTTCCACAGAAGCGTAACGTGTCACGCCGCCGGCGCGCATGAGGATATCAACCAAATCTGCAGTATTTTTGAAAGTGAAAGAACCCGGTGCATTTACTTCACCAAATACCTTGATCGCAGTTCTGTTGTCAGCACTATCACCAGAATTAGCTAACTTACTGGCATCAAACTGTTGCTCGATGTTACCCACCAAGGGGGAAGCTGGTACAAATATAGTGTCTAGAGATTTGAGTTTAGGTAGCAGGGACTCATCACCTGTATCTAAAAAGCTTTTGTAATTAAAAGGAAATTTGTCTTTGCCGCGCTTAAGAAGCAGATTATTTAACTGCGCACCTGAACGTAATCCACCAGCAGCGTGAATTGCCATTTGAACATCTGCACTTTTCGATAAAGTGTATTCGCCGGGTGAGTTTACGTACCCCTGAATAGAGATAAGAACTTGCTGCTCTGAGATGTAAACCGATGCAGTAGAGAGATCTCGATAAACTTTGCTTAGTGCATTTAGGACTGACTGCTGAAGCTGGCTCTCTGTATATCCTGCGACGTATAGCGCACCAACTTCAGGTAGGTTGATTCGGCCTCGTTTATCAACTTGGAATCCTTTATTTAATGTTTCTTCGCCTGGTAGATTCACCTGAATCATGTCACCGACTTGAACTCGTTCCACCTCGGCACTTACGGAAGCTGCAAACAGGAATGCTAGGGTGATTAATATGAGTTTATTCCACATGATAATAGCCTCCATTCAACTTGTTTTCTGCTAGCTCGTTGGTTTCAACGACTTCGATGCTAACCCTACGGTTTGTGAGTCGAACTCCGTCTGATTCACCTTCGAAAAGAGGTAGGGATTCACCAAGCGATTTTGCTTCTATTCTTTTCGGCTCAAGGCCAAAAATGGTCAGGTAGCGTTTCACTTGTTTTGCTCTGCCCATTGCGAGCTGCTGGTTCTGGAGTTCATCGCCAACCGAATCGGCATGACCAGTGACGGTTAGGTTTAGTGACTTATGCTCTCGCAGAATGTTGGCTGCTTGGGCAAGGTGACCCATATATTTGGGGTTCACTTCCGTAGAATTGAACGCAAACTGATTATCAACGTTTAGCAGGTTGTAGAGCTTGTCGATGATTGCCAATTGTTGTTGGAAAGAAAACTCATCATGTGGTGGGACACATTTAGCTTGAGATGTCACATAATCAAGCTGCCTCTCAAGTTCATCCAGGCGTTTACGCTGAATAACGATGTCGTTCGCGGCGTCTAACAACAACCCACCTTCTAGTTCCCTTGCAATTCGATTCTGTTTTTCAAGAGCCTGAACGACAGCTGCCGGGAAACACCATCGAGCACCTTCACGAATGAGTGCATCGAGGTGAAGTTTTGCTAATTGCCAATCGAAGCGCAGGCCATGTTCTGGGCCAAGAGGCTCGTCTGGCATGACTGGAGTGAAATTAGACTGGATGTACTGTTCAGCAAGGCCTCCGCGACCCTCTTCGGGGTAACTGCTACAGCCAATCGAGCTTACTATAGGTACAATTAGGGCTATGTGTTTGATGTAATTAACCATGCCAACTTCCTCTGTTAGTGGGTGAAATCTCGTTTATTGTTTTAGTGAGTGCGAGAGTTCACCGGGATTGCTTTGTCGATACGAAGCAGATTGATGATTTCAAGTGGTTGGCCAGTGACATTCTCGATGCGCATCTGACGCTCACGCTCGACTAGACGTTTGTATAGGTAAACCAGTGCACCAACACCTGAAGAATCAAGAAAACGAACATTGCGGAAATCAATTTCAACTTCGCCATGTTGATCAGCGATAATTTCGTCAATATGTTGTTGAGCGTATCGACTGCCGTCAGCATCTAAGTTGCCATCAATTTGAAGGGTAAGAATTTCATTCGTTAGTTCAATTTTACGTAGTTCCATGACGATATCTCCTCAGATAGTTTTCTTAGATAAGGCACTTTGTGTGCCAAAAAATATGCACTTTAAAATCAATTGGTTAAGTTGATGGTTCTTACGTTTCTCAATTTGAGAAACGTGTTTTCTCAGACTGAGAATCATGTCTACAAATGAAAAATGGCGCTGGAGGCTGTAACTGATACATCTGTAGGAGGAAAGAACTTTTGAGGTTACTCGTATTGTTAGCTGGCATTGATTGAACTTATGCATCGAGCCTTGAGAATCACTTCGGATGGAAATGTCTGGAGTTAGGGATGCAAATTAAGTTAACCAGTGTCGCGATTGCTGTTGCTATATCTTGCAACGCTTGGTCAGAGAGTCATTCTTTGAGTTATATGCCTTTGGTTCAGGCTAATGACTACGAGTATGGAACGAATATTGAGGATTACTGGAAAAGTGAAAAGCTAGATGGTATTCGTGCTATTTGGGATGGAACTCAATTAACTACACGCAATGGTAAAGTCATACATGCGCCTGATTGGTTCATTAAACCTCTACCGAGCTATGCCGTCGAGGGAGAGCTATGGGCGGGGAGAGGAAAGTTCCATATTGTCCAACAGACGGTTTTAGATAAAGTACCCGTTGAACTGTCTTGGAAGCGGATTGATTTTATGCTTTTTGATATGCCGCAAGCGGCGGGAGACTATCAAAAGCGTTACTACAATATTCGATATTTGGTTGACTCAATTGGTGCGCCACACATCAAGTTAGTCGAGCATACGCCGATTCGCTCTGAGCAGGAGCTCTTTCATTACTTAGACAACGTCAGCGAGCAAAAAGGCGAAGGGTTGATGTTAAGGAAGGTGACCAGTCGTTATCAGGCTGGTCGTAGTAGTGACTTGCTGAAGATGAAGAAGCATCAGGACGCAGAAGGCTTAGTTGTTGGCTACAAAGTTGGTAAGGGAAAGTACAGCGGGCAGATGGGGGCGTTACTTATCCAGCTGGATTCAGGTATAGAATTTTATATAGGTAGTGGCTTTACTGATGAGCAGCGGCGCCAGCCCCCTAAGCTCGGTTCAATCATTACATTTAGATACAATGGCTATACGCAAAACGGTATTCCTAAATTTGCGCGCTATATGAGAGAAAGGCCAGAATATACTAGCGAGTAGGGGATGCTCCACAACGTTTGAACAAGGCTTGCCAATACTCAATATGCTCTTTTGTAGCAGCTCTGAAAGCTTGGTGATATTGCTTAATCGGGTATTGGTAATTGGCGTGGCTTGTATCAACAAAATCTATTAAAGGGTTCAGTTCATTGTAAATGCTATCGATTTTGGCGAGGTATGGCTGTATTTGACCAATGAAAAACTCGTTAAACACGTTTCTGAGATAGCGAAATTTAGTTGTATTTCTTCCCTGACCGCATAGGATAGCCTCATCGTGAGCTTTTAGTTGTTGAGTGATGACGCTCAACTTGTTTCCAGCGTTGAGCATTGAATAGCTGAGCGGGCCTAAAACTGCGTTTTTTTCTAAGACTTCCTGGTAGGGTGTTAGTGCGTTTAAAGTGCTGGTGTAATCCAGTGTTTTGCTAGCTGAAAATCCGGAATCTATTTGATCGAGCGCTTGTATGACTTGAGTGCTTCCTCTACCTTGATCGACGGATAACCATCCCGTCGCTTCTAGTTGATTACGCATTGCGTCACTTGAAAACACCAAATTGGTAAAGTGCGCTGGTAATTGTTTGAGCTTCTGTTGTTGGATTGAAGCTAGTTGTGTTTTAAGTGCAGAGGATATATCTGGGCTCATTAAGCAGCGCTCTATGCCGTAACTCACTTGGAGTTGGTAATCGAAATTTCGAAATTGGTCCTGAATCTTTCCTAATACCGAGTTTTTCTCTGCAACAAGATTGAATAAACCGCATTTTCGAAGCTCATAACTGTCGAGTAGTCCTATGCTGATACTAGGGATAGTAATATGCAGTTCTCGTTTCGTGGGCAGTAAGACATTGACGTTATCCGGCATTGGTATCGCTGGTCTATCTTGGACATTGGCGATACGGGCTAAATAGGTGTCCAAACTGGCGTCCATTGGACTCTTGATAAAATCACAAGCAGAAAGGGACAAGAGTGATAGCAAAACAATAAAGATACGCATAGGTGTGATAAATAAGGAAACAATCAAGGTTTGTTATTAGTCTACGAAGTAAATGCAAAAAAGGTCAGCATAGCTGACCTTTTTGGGTTATTTAGAGGAAAATTCCAATTGGATATCATCAGGTTGTCTATGCATCCAACGCAGTCTCAGACCAAGCATGATTGCAGCTGATGAAAGACCGATAATGAAACCCATCCAGAAGCCATGAGCGCCCATAGGCTCAACAATCCAATCTGTCATTCCTAAAACATAGCCAATCGGGAGGCCTAGAATCCAATAGGCGATAAAAGTACGGTTGAATATTGCGGCCATGTCTTTGTATCCCCTCAAGGCACCAGCCGCAACGACTTGCACGGCATCCGTTACCTGGTAGATGGCAGCAAATAGCAGCAATTGCAAAGCAATCTCTATAACAGCGCGATTGTCAGTGTAAAGCAATGCCACTTGTTCTCTGAACAGAACTGTAAATAGTGCAGTGGATAAGGCCAGTAACACAGCGACGATGACACCTACACGAGATGCGATTGCAGCCCCTTCTACATTGTTCTCTCCAAGGCTGTGGCCAACACGAATGCTGGTCGCTGCACCAATGCTCATTGGCAGCATAAAGACTAACGACGAAAAGTTAATCGCAACCTGGTGCGCTGCGACAATCAGCGAGCCGAGTGGGGCAACGAAGAGTGCAACGACAGCAAATAGGGTAACTTCAAAGAATAACGCGGCTGCTACTGGAAAGCCTAGCTTGAATAAACGAACAAGAGGTTTTAGCTGAGGCTTGTGGAATTGGCCGAACAGATTGATATGGGCAACACGTTTGGATGTCACGACATAGAACAGCAACATAAACAACATTAGCCAATAAACGATGGCTGTTGCGACACCACAACCCACACCGCCCAGCGCAGGAGCACCAAATTTACCGTAAACAAAAATCCAGTTTAGCGGGATATTAAACAGCAGCCCAATGAAACCAATGACCATTGCGGGCTTGGTGAGTGACATACCATCAGTAAAACTGCGCAAGGTTTGGAAAAGCAAAAAGGCGGGCACAGCGTAAATGACAGCATGCATGTAACCGTTGGTTTTTTCAGCCATTAACTGCTCGACATTCATCAAACCCATTATATTTTGAGTCTGAAAAAGCACGCCAATAATGGGTATAGAGATGAGCAATGCCATTGCGGCACCTTGTTGAATCTCAAACGGAATCTTAACCTGTCGGCCTGATCCATTGAGTTGAGCGACAACTGGGACCAAGGCCATGAGCAGGCCAACGCCAAATAGTATTGAAGGTAGCCAGATACTTGATGCAATGGATACAGCAGCCATATCGGTCGCACTGACACCGCCTGCCATGACAGTATCGACGAAGCTCATGCCTGTCTGCGCGACGGAAGCAATCAGTACTGGCGTGGCCAATTTGATCAGCTTATTCGCTTCTTGTTTATAACGATGCACGTAAAAACTCCAATGAAAGCAAAGATGCTTTGACTTCTGCAGAATCAAATTATGGAATCAACACGAAAATCAAAGAGGTGAACACCATTGTTATCGATAATTTATACATGGTGCTGTTGTGCTAAATGATAATTAAATGTCACACTAACCTCCACGAAAAACTGTTGGAATTTGCAATGTTTACTGGAATTGTTCAGGGAATGGCGGAAGTCATCGCTATCGAGAAGAAAGAGTCGTTTCAAACTCATGTAATTCGATTGAATTCATCAATGGGTCAAGGGTTATCTATAGGTGCATCGGTGGCGCATAACGGTTGTTGTCTGACCGTAACAAAAATCGATGGAGAACACGTTTCTTTCGATCTGATACAGTCTACTTTAAAGCTAACCAATCTTGGTGAGCTGGAGGTTGGTCGTTCGGTTAACATTGAACGCGCTGCCAAGTTTGGTGACGAGATTGGCGGTCATACCATGTCTGGACATATTTCCATGGTGAGTGAAATTGTTGAAGTGATCGATACACCGAACAATAGGACGGTTTGGCTTGAGTTACCTGAGAACATGATGAGGTATGTATTGGCGAAAGGCTTCATTGGGTTAGATGGTTGTTCGCTTACCATTGGTGAAGTTGAAGGTAATCGCTTCTCCGTCCATTTAATTCCGGAAACCTTACAGAGAACATTGTTTGGTCAGCGCCAGCAAGGTGACAAAGTGAATGTCGAAATTGATCCTCAGACTCAGGCTATCGTGGATTCAGTCGAGCGTGTTCTAGCAGCTAAAGAGATGCTTTGAGCATAGAGAAATAGAAAAGCGCCTTTCGGCGCTTTTTAAAAAATTTGTTCATCGTCGGCATCAATTGAGAGTTCGATTTCGTCCAACTGTTCGTTAACCATCATACTGAGGTGGATGGCGTTGCAACAGGCAGGACAGTCGTCGTAAAAATTCTGGCTACCATTCGTTGCATCTAACGTGATACCAATGGAGTGCCCACAATGGGGGCAGGTAACTCTTTTCTCTGTGTATTTTCGCATAGCTCTCTTCCTTACGTCTTTGATGAGATCAATGCCCAAGCCTTACATACCCGTGACTTACTTGGTCACGCTTTGAGTATGTTCAATCCGTTATTATTGGCTCCGACAAATTAATCTTAAGTCGTTAAGTTAGTAATAGACGTAAATTAAGTACAAAGTTTGAGATAGTTAATAAAAAACACCAAGGCTGGGCTCGGTGTTTTGATTTGGATTGAAAATTTTTCGATTGAATGATTTTAATTTATTGTTAAATAAGAAAATTCCTACAAATTAGTATGTGAGTATTTTGTTGATTAAGCGTTCGCATTGATCTAAGTAATGTCCACCAAACTGATTATAGTGGTTGAGTAGGTGATAAAGGTTGTAAATATCTTTACGTTCACTATAAGCAAGATCTAGCGGTAGCACGCTCTCATAGCCTTGATAGAATTCTGGCTGGAACCCTTCAAAAAGTTCGGTCATCGCAATGTCGCACTCTCGATCTCCCCAGTAACAGGAAGGGTCGTAGCAAATGGGGCCAAATACTGAGTTGGCTGCGTTACCATGCCAGAGGTCACCGTGCAGCAAAGATGGACGAGGGTTATGGTTACCTAACCTGTCCTTTACTAGATGGGTAAAATCACCGATATCAACCAGAGTGACTCCTTTCTCTTTCATTAGCTGAAGTTGCCAGCCAATTCGTTGTTCAGCAAAGAAACGCCCCCATTTTCGGTCCCACTTATTGGGCTGTAAGGTGGAACCAATAAAGTTATCTTGATCAAACCCATACTCTTTCTGTTCTCCCCATTGGTGGAGTTTGGCAAGCTGCTGGCCAAATTTGTAACTGTTACTGCTGTCATCGAGTGGTTTAGTAGGGAGATAGTTCAGAATCAGGAAGGCATGTTCTTTACTCTTTCCAGTAAGAATATGTTCCGGTACGAAAACGGTGGAACTCTCACGTAAAATTCGGATGTTTTCCGCTTCTATTTCAAACTTAGCGTAAAAGTCTCGCAGATTGACTTTCACAAAGTAGCGCTGCTCTCCATCACTTATCATGTAGCAGTCACTGATATCACCGCCATGTAAGCGGTTTTTTTCGACAATATCAAAAGAAAACATTAATGCTTCAGACAGTTGCTCAGTTATGGCTTGCCACATATCAAGATCCGTTTCCGCAGTTGAGTATTAACATTGTAGAATAAGGAATTGGTTAATTCTGAATCAGACTGCAAAAAATTCAATCATTTAGTGGGCGGATTCATTGGGCTTATCAATTTGTGAACTTTGTCATATCTGGTTAGAGCCTATAAGCTCGTAAAATAGTTTAGCCTGATAAAAGTTGATCCTAGTTCAAAGCAATAAGTTGGAAATTAAACCAAACTCTTCAACTAAGGTATAAACAACTTTTGAATTTTATCAGCGTCCGAGTCGAGTTGAGTTGTGAAAACTCATTGATATGTCTTAGTATTAGATAGTGACTCGAAAGTAGAATAATGAATGGAGAACGACAGTGGTTGTTGAAACCGATGGCTACCTAGCACTTATTGAGCATCTGGCTTTTAATCTTGATGTCTTTTCATCTGACGATGGAGACACGGGTGCTGAAAGTGTCGAAGATGTCGTTACCGATATGGTAGCGAGTAACATCATGGCCATTTTTGAGCAGAACCCAGAACTGCACTCTAGTGTTCGCTTCCAATTGCTTAAGGAAGCAGATTCAGTTGTAGAAGATTTAGGAGAGGTGTTAGCGGGTGTGTGGGCTAAACCTGCAACCAATGATCAGATAACATTCCTTGATGAGTATATCGCACTGGTCAAAAATCTATTTGATTCCGCAGTCGCCAAATACGACTGATTTCAATTCACCACAGGCGGCGTGGCAACCCGTCTGAAATGCCAGAATTTCGAAGCCCAATAGGGATTGTCAAGCCTAGAAATTATAACGCCTTTTGATGTTGAAGCATGCATAAATTGCTTGTTACCAATATACACGCCTACATGACGAACCTTTCTTGATGTTTTGAAAAAGGCTAAATCTCCCACTTGAACTCGTTCATAACTCAGCTCGTTTCCGATGCTTACCTGTGCCAATGTGGTGCGGGGTAAGTGGATGTTCAGGACGTCTCTGTAAGCTACTTGAACAAAAGCGGAACAATCAATACCGTTGTAATTGTTGCCCCCTAGGCGATAGGGGACTCCCTTCCAATCCTTATAGACTTCAAGAAACTCTTGTTGCACACCTTTTTCATACGAAGAGATATTTTTACCACTATCTAAGGTATTGAAGTCTGTTGAGGAAGGGGAACTTGAGCATCCTGCTAAGAGGAGAATTAACAAAGCGATTGAAAATTGCGGCGCAACTCTATTCATGGCGTCTATTTCACCTCTTAATGACATTTGTATGTAATATTATCTAAATAGAATCGCACACTGATTAAACTTTTGTATGATGTCGGTTCAAAATTATGCCTAAGCAAAAGACGAGTTTTTCACTCTCGCTCATTCAAACTATCAGTGCTGTATTCTTAACGATAACCATACTGGTCATTGGATTATCTGTCACCAGTATTAAAGGGATTGAGAGAGTTGGAGCTCAATTTGAGACGCTTTCCGATCAGGCCCTTCCTCTTGCAATGACCAATGCAAAGCTCACACAAGCCATTCTGGAACAAGTTAAGCAACTCGGCTACGGCTCTCAAGTTAGCGATATTGAGGGCTTGAATAGAATCAAGGAACAAACCGTTAACAGTTCGGATGAAACGTCGACGTTAGTGGAACAAGTCTTTGCGATTTCCTCGGAATTCAATCAAGCCATATCGCAACAGCAAGAATTAGAACTTAGAGAGAATATCGAAGCGTTATCTGATTTAACCAACAGAATACTTTCAGCTCAGAAGTCGTTACTGACAATGCAGGGGAGTATAGATTCACAAGTGACAGAATTCCGTTATGGCTTGAGCTCAATCGGACCAGAAATGAATCGAATCAGTTCCTTTCTTGCCGTTGATAACCCTGAATCTTCAGATGCTGCGAATCGATTTATTGCCAGCGCGAGCTCTATGGAAAGTACATTTCTAGTTTTGATGATGCAAACGGATCAAGACAAAGCAATGCAAGAGTACAAGGAAATGCGTAATCGTATTGCTGGGATCAATCTAGCGTTCGATGACTTTTCAGAATGGCACCCCGAGGTTAAAGAGTTTGCGAGTTTAATTGCCCCATACGATATGGTCCAAAATGGGTTTTCTGAGTCAGGGGTGCTAAAGCAAATTTTGAAAAAATTGGAACTGGCACAAAATCAGAGCGCACAGCTTTCCCAAGCGGCGATTTTGGCCAATGACACCATCCAACTGCTTAACAACATTTCCCAGACAGCAGAAGCGCTAATCGATGACAGTAAACGTGTCGTTAGCAACACTATATACTCTATCAATACGATACTGATTATTAGTAGTCTGGTGTTGGTCGCTATTATTGTTGTTTCTTGGGCTTCTTTACGAACTTGGATTAATCGAGGCTTGAAAAACATCACTGGTAATCTTAATAGGCTAACTGAGCATGACTTTACCAACACGGTTACTTTGCTCGGACCATTTGAAATGAAAGAAGTGGCGCGCAAACTGAATCAGGTTATCGAGTCAACCCGTGGTTCTATCTCGACGGTGACGAGAAACTGCGAGACGTTATATCAAACAGCGGAAATTAGTCATGATGCAGCGGAGCAATCTAATCTGAGCTTGGCACGTCAGAATGAATCCCTCACAAGCATGGTTGAGACAGTCACGCAACTCGAAGCATCGATAAAAGAAATCGCAACCGTGACCAACGAGTCATACAGTGAATCCCAACAAGCGGCAGAGTATTCTGGAAATGGGGTGAAAGTCATCGAGCTGAATCAAGTCAGGCTTCAATCTTTAGAAGACACACTTAACATGAATGAACACTCCATGATTGAGTTGGACAATCGAGTGAAGCAGATTCGTGAAATGGTCGATATGATTTCCGGTATTGCAGAAAATACGAATTTATTGGCGCTCAATGCTGCTATTGAAGCTGCACGAGCAGGAGAGCAAGGGAGAGGGTTTGCCGTGGTTGCTGATGAAGTACGTAAACTGGCCAGCGATACATCACAACAGACGTCAAACATCCGCGACCGCATGAGCGAATTGGTTGCTGCTGCCGAGAAATCGCGTAGTGCAGTTTCAGCTAGCCGTGAGGAAATGACTTTCGCTCTTGAGTCCAGTGAACAAGTAAAAAGTACCTTTGAAAACATTGAGAAAGCGGTTAATCAGATACGTCTTCGAGTGGAGCAAATTACTGTAGCGACGGAAGAACAGGAGCGGGCAACAGCGGATGTAAGCCAGTCCATCGCTCATGTATCGGAACAGGGAGAGCAAACTAAACTTCAACTTGAATCAATGGTTGAAAATTCAGAACAAGTTGCAGAAATTGCAGGTCATCAACAAGCTATGCTTCATAAGTACGACTTACCACAATAGTCATTGAATCAGTAACTTATTTCTCTCGAAAGGGCTGGGTTAACATCTTATCCAGCCTTTGTTCGTTTGGCGTCTGGAAAAGTGGAATCCCAATCTTTACGTCGTTGTGTCCACGCTCAGGTTGATCGATGTAAGTGCCGAACCAGCGATCCCAGATAGAGAGAAAAAAACCAAAGTTAGAATGGGTTTCTCGCGGTATTACCGAGTGGTGCACGCGATGCATGTCTGGTGTGACAATGACTTTGCGTAGAACAGCATCTACCTTGAATGGCAACTTGGCGTTACTGTGATTAAACATCGCGCTTGCATTGAGAATGATTTCAAACACGATGATTGCAACAGGAGAAACACCCAGTGCGACCACAAGTCCAATTTTAATCCACATCGACAACACGATCTCAATTGGATGGAAGCGGCTTCCTGTCGTGACATCGATATCCTGATCCGCATGATGCATTCTGTGCAATCGCCATAGCCAAGAGACTTTATGAAAGACCAGATGTTGGAGGTAGATCGCCAGATCGAGAAAGATGACACACATGATGAGTTCCGCTAATAAAGGGAAATCTAGGTGATTGAGTAAGCCCCATTGTTGTTTGAGAGCAACGTTTGCTGCCTCAAAGGCGAGCACTGGCATAAAGATGCCGAGAAAGACCGAGTTAAACGCGACTAAGCCAAGGTTGTTCATCCAGCGATAGAGCTTATTCTGAGTCAGCTTTTTTCGTGGAGTTAGCCACTCCCACAATCCACACAGTATGAGCACGGAAAGAAAAAAGCTTAAGCGGATAAGATCTGGATTCTGCATACGAGGTTTTTCTCCCACATGGAACTTGCAACGGATTTGTCTCAAGGTAAACTCTGCACCCTTTATCATTATCCATCAACTTACATGAGAATCCACGCTTTTCACCGCCTCTATCAGCATCGCCTAGAGCACTCGACTAAGCCGTTCAATGCAAGAGGCTGTAAAGTCCAGCGTTGTCAGTACTGTCAGGTAGCTGAACACTTTTGTATTTGTGCTTACCAGCCAGATGTCTCCAGCTCGGTGGCGGTGATGCTGCTAGTGTCTGAAAATGAAGTCTTCAAGCCAAGCAACACTGGGCGGCTTATCCTTGATACGGTAAAAGAAGGTTATGTGTATCAATGGAGTCGCACAGAACCCGATCAGGCGATGCTGTCGTTGATCAATCATGAAAATTATCAGCCCATCGTCGTGTTTCCTGATGAATATGTTGAAGATAAGTCTCGCTTGCTTGGAGAAGACGCCCGTCAGCAGTGTGGTGATAAAAAAACACTACTCATCTTTCTTGATGGAAGCTGGAGAGAAGCTAGGCGCATTTTTCGAAAGTCGCCATATCTGAATGCGCTTCCTGTTTTGTCAGTGTCGCCAGAATCAATTTCTCAGTACGTCATGAGACGTTCCGACAACGAGCAACATCTTGCTACGGCAGAAGTCGCCACATTGGTACTTGAACAACTGGGTGAAGAGCAGACGGCGCAAACGCTTAAACTGTGGTTTGATGTGTTTAAAGAAAGCTACCTTTTAAGCAAGACCCGAATTAAGCCAAATTTCGACCGACCACAGCTGCAACATTATCTTCAGAAGACGAAAAACGAGAATTCAGTCTGAAAATAATGGGCTTGTTGGCGATAGTCTGCACAGTTAAGCCTAGGTAGTGGTTAAATTCGTTCCACGTCACGGATTGTAGGCGTACCAATGTGGATAATGAACCGATTTTGACTTTTTTATATTTGTTTCTGGGAGAGATACGATGTACTACGGCTTTGACGTTGGAGGCACTAAGATTGAATTTGGTGCGTTTAATGAACAATTAGAGCGTGTTGCCACAGAGCGCGTACCAACGCCAACGGAAGACTACTCTTTATTAGTGAGCACGATTGCTGAACTGGTGAATAAGTATGACAAACAGTTCGGCTGCGAAGGCAAGATCGGTCTAGGTCTACCTGGAATGGAAGATGCCGATGATGCTACCGTTCTGACGGTGAATGTGCCTGCGGCCAAAGGTAAGCCACTTCGCGCTGACCTTGAAGCCAAAATAGGCCGTAGCGTTAAAATTGAAAACGATGCGAACTGCTTTGCACTTTCTGAAGCGTGGGATGAAGAGCTTAAAGACGAGCCTTCGGTTATGGGGCTGATTCTTGGTACTGGCTTTGGTGGTGGATTGATTTACGACGGTAAAGTATTTTCTGGTCGTAACCACGTAGCGGGTGAGCTTGGCCATATGCGTTTACCGATTGACGCTTGGTTCCACTTGGGAGATAACGCGCCGCTACTAGGTTGTGGCTGCGGTAAAAAAGGCTGCTTGGACAGCTACTTATCAGGTCGTGGCTTTGAGCTAATATACGAACACTATTACGGTGAAGCGAAGAAAGCGATTGATATCATCACTGCTCATCAGGAAGGTGAAGCGAAAGCGGTCGAACACGTTGAGCGATTTATGGAGTTATTGGCGATTTGCTTTGCGAATATCTTTACCGCTAACGATCCACATGTTGTTGCGCTAGGCGGTGGGTTGTCTAATTTCGAACTCATCTACGAAGAAATGCCAAAGCGTGTGCCTAAGTATCTGCTGTCTGTTGCTAAGTGTCCGAAAATTATTAAAGCAAAGCATGGCGATTCTGGTGGTGTGCGTGGCGCTGCCTTCCTCAACATCAAATAATCTTGATATGATTGCATAAATTTGAGAGCTTGCTTAGGCAGGCTCTTTTTTATGGTAATCACAATGACTTTGCACGCCTTTCAACAAGAACACTATAAGCAACTTATCGACTGGATCGATTCCGCTGAGCTTAACTACCTGTGGGGTGGACCTGCGTATCAGTACCCATTAACGGTTGAGAGCGTCGATGCCCATTGCTCACAGGCTGAGGTCAAGCCATATCTGTACGCTCATCAGGGCAAAGCGGCTGGCTTCGTTGAGTTATATCATCATTCGAATGATATTGCTCGAATCTGTCGGGTCTTCGTTGCTCCGCAATTTAGAGGGCAGGGTGTAGCGAAAACCATGTTGCAAGCGTTGATTCGAGAAGCTAGAAACCAAGGGTATCGCGAAATTACGTTGTGCGTATTTAGCCACAATCATTCTGCTATTCGCTGTTATCGGTCGCTAGCTTTTGTCGAAGTGAAGAGAGAGCAAGGCGTTCGAGAATTCGACGGAGAGAGTTGGGAGCTTATCCATATGGTTCAAAAATTACAAAGCAATTAAAGCAAAACAGGAGCGCTAGGCTCCTGTTTACAACTACTGGTTCTTTTTACCGACACCACGATTTTCTTTTTGCTTGAGAGTGATTTTTTCAAATCCTAGCTTTCTAAAGTGGTTGTCGCGATAGTTGCGCATTGCCTTAGTATCTGACACTGCTTCAATCTGTTGTTCCATCTTAAGGAACTCGGAAATATCGATACCTTCTGCTTCAGCCACTGCTTCATGAATATTACGATGTTGCTGATATGAAAAAGTCAGCGTTTTGTTTTCACCCTTATAGGTATACAGGATTGTGCGAGCCATATGTCTTTCTCTTAAGATAAATGAGGCCAGCTGAGCTGGCCTTTGATTGCGCTAGATTCTGCCTTGAAGAGGAATGATTGTCACGCTTTCTCCGACTTTTACTGTATCGATCGCTGGCGAAACTTCAATTAAACAATTGGCCTCACTCATTGAACGCAAAATGCCAGAGCCTTGTTTCCCTGTGCTTCTGACGGTCAATTGCCCCTGAGGATCTATCTCATAAACGCCACGGCTGAATTCGGTACGGCCTTGACGAGAACGTAAGTCTTCAAGAGCGACCGCGTTGACTTTCAATGGCTGCCAACCTTGCTCTCCTTGCATTTTACGCAGCGCAGGCTCAACAAAGTTAATGAACGACACCATCACGGCTACGGGATTACCCGGCAGGCCGAAGAAGGGTTTATCGTTCACCTGACCAAAGGCCAGCGGGCGACCCGGCCTCATATTGATGCGCCAAAAGTCAATGCTGCCCAATTTATCTAAAGCGAGTTTGATGAAGTCGGCATCACCGACAGAAACACCACCTGACGTGATAATGGCATCCGCTTGAGCCGAGGCTGCTTGCAGGGCCTCCGTCATGCTCTGTTCATTGTCTTCGAGGATACCAAGGTCGAGGATCTCACAGCCCAATTTTTCTAACAGGCCTAGTAGGGTAAAGCGGTTGGAGTCATAAATAGAATTCGGGGCTTGTTCGGTTCCCGGCGCCTGCACTTCATCACCCGTAGAGAACACCGCGACTTTCAAGCGGCGAAAAACAGGGCACTCTGCAAATCCCAATGAGGCGATCATCCCCATTTCAGGTGACTCTAGTCTTTTGCCTTGACTGAAAACTACACTGTCGACTGGGAGGTCTTCACCGGCCTGACGAACATTTTGGCCAGCTTTAATTGATGCACCGGCAAAAGAAACCTGATTTCCAGTTTGGTTTGCCTGCTCACGCATTACTACGGTGTCCCCACCTTCTGGCGTTGGCGCACCAGTCATGATTTTTACCGCTTCACCTTTGTGAAGAGGTGCATCGTAGGCGTGCCCAGCAAGCACTTCAGCAACGACGGTGTATTGTTCTCTTTCCAGATCATCGCTGCGAATGGCATAGCCATCCATTGCAGAGTTAGTATATTGAGGTACATTAATTGGCGAGTTCACATCTCTGGCGAGCACGCGTCCGTAGCTTTGCTCAATAGTGCATGTTTCCATGCCTGCCAGGGATTGAACTGAGGAAAGGATTTTGTCTTGCCCTTCGCTGACAGAAAGAAATGCAGGAGACAAAGTGTCGCAACAGCCTGAAGTTTTAGCGACTTGCTCTCGCTTCTCGGGCTTGACGTAGTCGCAAACAAAACGTGCGATTGCATCAAGATCATTAATATTCATCTGAGGCAGGGATACATCTTCAACATCCGTGTCTGCTGCAATGGCGATAATGTTACTGTCGTTAGGGTGCAGCCAAGGTTTGCCGACTTCTTCTCTGTGTAGCTCGATTTTTGGAAAGGCGATGTTTTTGCACCCTTCAACCAAGATGACGTCTAACGTGTCCGTATCGAAGCGGCTAAGTAGGTACTCAAATTCAGATTCAGCTTCGGGAGTCTCAGTCATTAACGCGTATCGATTACGAGATGAAATGAGCATTTGAGAGGCGCCAGCTTTACGCAGCCGGAAGCTGTCTTTGCCTTCTTTATCTACATCAAAATTATGGTGTGCGTGTTTTAGCATACCAATGCGTAATCCTGCCTGAGTTAATCTTGGCAACAAAGCTTCCAACAGCGTGGTTTTACCGGTTCCAGAATAAGCAGCAAACCCCAGAATTGGGATAGGGAGCGAGTGTTTCATGAATGTATGGTTCCAAATTGTGCCAGTTCTTCTGGGGTGTTCAGGTTAACGAAACAATCCGTCGCATCGCTAAAGTCCACGTAGTGCGTCTTGCACTCTTTATAAAGAAGAATGATTTTTCTATCGCCACGTTCAAGAAACGCGGTCAGTTTCGGCAGTACACGCTTGTGGTAGAGCGTGAAGACGGGCTGCTGATAGTCACCGTCATGGGCGACCAGAATGTCAGAATCTTCTTTAACTGCAGAGCAAAAACGAGCGACCAAATCCAAGCTGATTTGTGGGCTGTCGCACGGAACAAACCCTACCCAGTCTTTGGTTGCTGCCGCTAGGCCTGCGTGAATACCGCCCATAGGGCCAGGGAAACCTTTGATTTTATCGCCGACCACGACACCATACTTCGAATAGGTATCCTGGTTACGGTTTGCATTGACCATGATGTCAGAGACTTGTGTGGACAGCCGTTCATATACATGTTGAATCAAAGGCTTATTGTCGAGTTCAATAAGGCCTTTGTCTTTTCCGCCCATACGTCTGGCCTGACCGCCAGCTAAAATAACCCAACTAGTTTGCGTTGGAAGAAGCATAAGTGTTCTCTTGCCTTGTATCTTTAATAACGTGTAGCAGTGGCGACTCTATCAGAGTCGTATCTTTAATCCACCACTGCCTGCGGCATAAGTCTGTCAGTGCATTTTCTTGATGGCTAGTGATAACGATACTTGATCCACGAGCCAGAAGATCTTTCGCCATTACCACTAACCGATCAATGGATTCTTGATCGAGAGATGCACTGGGCTCATCCATCAAAAGAATGGATGGTTTGAGTATCCAAGCTCTGGCCATCGCAACGCGTTGTTTCTCGCCGCCCGAAAGCACAGAAATATGTTCATCCGCTAAAGTTTCCAAGCCTACCATGCGTAACGCAGTAATAACTTGAGCTCGCTTAATTTTAGGTGATTCTTGTTGGTATCTGATGCCATAGACGACGTTTTGATAAACCGTGCCATCAAACAGATAAGGCGATTGGTGCAGATAGATGACGTCTTTTCTTCCTGTTCGGCTAAAAAATCGCTTAACCCAAGTATCATAGGGGGCGTTGACGTGCCCAGTTGTGGGCTTCGCCAGACCAGACAGAATTTTGAGTAGCGTCGTTTTTCCAACCCCGTTGTCGCCTTTGAGGTAGATGGCGTCGTTAGGACCAATGCTCAAAGTGGGAATATGAAAGAGCCCCCGTTCTTTAAAGCGCATCGAAATATCTTGTGCCGTGATTTTGATGGTCATAATTCGCCTTTACGTTCTGAGGTAGCCTTTGCCGCGCATACTGGTCAGGAAAAAGTTGAGGACAAGCGCCAGCGTGAGTAGAACCATGCCCAGAGCCACACCTTGGGCGAAAGCGCCTTTATGGCTCTCCATCGCGATCGCGGTTGGGATGTTACGCGTCATCCCCATAATGTTTCCGCCCACCATAGTGGAACAGCCAACTTCAGTCACAATACGTGAAAACGCTGCAATAGTGGCTGCCATGAGTGGAAACCTTGTTTCCCAAATCATAGTCGCCGCAAGGCGTGAAGGGGATGCTCCCAGTGTAATGGCCGTTTCGACAGCGCGGCGATCGCTGGATTGCAGCGCACCGTGCATCATAGAGACCAGAACCGGAAAGCCGATCAACATTTGACCTACAATCATCGCTCGCTGGGTAAACAGCATTTGCCAGTCCCCGAGAGGACCTGAGCGAGATAACATCATGTAAAGGAGTAAGCCAATCACAACGGTTGGAACTGCTTGTAACGTATTGACTAACGACAAAAAAATCCACTTTCCGCGAAAATCTGTATAAGCAAGAATGAATGAAAACAGAATCGCCGGCAGTAGCACCAGTGAAATGGCCGTAATAGAGACACTGAAGGAGACCGCTACGATCTCCCACAGCTCTCGATCAAAGCTGGCCAATAACGCCAAGGCGTCTATTGTTGTCTGCCCTAAGGTCATCACGGGTTACTTTTCGTTTGCATTGGCAACAAACAATTGTTTGCCATGCAACTTATAGTCGTTGATCAGCTTCTGTCCTTTAGGGTTGACCAACCAATCACTGAAAACTTTAGCCCCTTGATAATTGATGCTTGGGTAACGTTCTGGATTCACCAGAATTACCTGATAAGGGTTAAACAACTTTTGATCGCCTTGAAACAGGATCTTGAGATCGAGTTTATTGTTGTACGCCAGCCAAGTACCACGGTCAGTGATGGTGTAGCCTTGCATCTCATTCGCCATGTTCAGGGTAGGGCCCATACCTTGACCCACTGAGCGATAGCCGCCAAAGTTTGGTTCGACTTTGGTCTGTTGCCAAATCCCTTTTTCTTTTTTGTGTGTGCCTGAATCATCGCCACGGGAAATAAAGGTCGCGTTCATATTAGCGATGTGCTTAAACGCTTCCGCTACGTCGTGTGAGTCGTGAACCTTGGCTGGGTCTGCGTTCGGTCCGACAATCACAAAGTCGTTGTACATGAGCTTACGAGGTAAGACGCCATAACCCTTTTGAACGAAATTGGCTTCTGCTTTAGGGGCGTGAGTCATGACTAAATCGACATCGCCATTTTCACCCATCTTGAGTGATTTCCCCGTTCCCGCTGCGATGACATCGACTTGGTAGCCCGTTTCTTTTTCAAACTGAGGGAGTAAATAATCCAGCAACCCAGAATGGTAGGTGCTGGTGGTGGTCGCCAAGCGAATGTGATGGCTGTCATCCGCCGAAAAGGCTGAAGAACTGATAAAGGCTAAAGACGCCGCTGCAATGGTAAAAGTTGTTGCTTTCATGGCTATTCATTCCGTACTAACTTTATTGCTCAAACGACCGCTTCTGAGCGATCTATCGAGGGCTTTATGTTTAACGCCTATGAATAGCAATCTTGATGCCAATAAACACTGAATACCTTTATCTTAAATATCAATGAGATAGTATTTTCAAATTTGATGTGGGACAAAATGTCGCACGTTAATTCTCGTCGTCCTAAATTTTCTTGGTACACTCTGTCCCAATTACAATAACGAGTAATGAGTCAATATGTCCCCAACGTTAGATCCCAATAAAGTGGCGCAATATCAAGCATTTTCCGTATTAGTGGTTGATGATGAAGTCGGAATGCAGACGATTCTCAAGAAAGCACTCAGCAAATGGTTTTCGAGAGTGGATACGTCGGGGAGTATTGAGGAAGCGGAGTCGCTTAGGGTCGTCAACCACTATGATTTGATCATATTGGATATCAACTTGCCCGGGCGCTCAGGAATCGACTGGGAAGAGGCATTTAATGACGAAGACCGAAAGTCAGATGTGATCTTCATGACGGGTTATGCCGATTTGGAAACGGCGATTTCAGCACTTAAGCTCGGTGCGTCCGACTTTATTCTCAAACCTTTTAATCTTGATCAGATGCTCAAAGCGGTACAACGCTGCATGGACAAGCGCCTGAACGAGCGGCTTCAATACGCACTAAAGCATGACTTTAAGCGCCTTATCAAAACTGACATGGTCGGCAGTTCAGAAAAAACGCGCCATCTGAAACAACTTATTACCCAATTTGCCCCTTCCCGTGCGTCCGTATTAATCGAAGGTGAATCCGGCACAGGTAAAGAGCTCGTTGCTCGTGGTGTTCATGATGCGAGTCAGCGGACAGGGCCGTTTGTACCTATTAACTGCGGTGCGATAGCGCCCGAGTTACTTGAAAGTGAGCTGTTCGGTCATACATCCGGTGCTTTCACTGGTGCGAAGAAAAACCGCGAAGGGTTATTTAGGGTTGCCAGCGGCGGCACTTTGTTTCTTGATGAGATTGGCGAGATGCCATTGCAAATGCAGTCGGCATTGTTGCGTGTTCTCGAACAAAGAACGATTCGTCCCGTGGGCAGTGAAAAAGAGATCAGCGTTGACGTCAGAGTCGTGGCAGCAACGAATCGAAACTTGGCAGAGGAAGTGTCGAAGGGTAATTTTCGCCAAGACCTCTTTTATCGATTGAATGTGCTTAAAATCGATGTCGCGCCGCTTAGAGAACGCAAAGCCGACTTGCTTGATTTAGTGCCTTTCTTTACCCGTTTATTAGCGGCAGAACTGGGTATGCCTGACCCTCAGTGGGCGCATGAAGACATTATCGCGATGAACGACTATGACTGGCCGGGCAACATTCGTGAACTTAAAAACTTGATTGAACGTTGTATTTTACTTGGCAAGCCACCGGCGCATTATTGGCGAGAAGTGAATGGATACCTGCCTCAAACGCATGTGTCTGTGACTGTATCGAGCGGCAGCGCCGTACTGGATTTACCTGATGATAGCGGAGCCAAAGAAGGTTACCCCAATAGCTGGTCGCTCAAGGAAGTTGAAAGAGCGCATATTCAACAACTGGTTGATTACCACGACGGAAACAAATCCGCGGCCTCACGTGATTTAGGCGTGGCGCGCAAGACACTAGAGCGCAAATTTAAAGAGTGGGAAATAGCGGAGTCCAACTATGCCGAGTAAAGGCGGCTTGTGCTCCAAATGGCGTTATCGATTCAAAACCATGGTTCGATATCGCCTCATGTTTCTGACTTCTGCGCCAATCTTACTCACATTGATTGCTCTCATTGGAATCACGGTGTATTGGTCAATTCACTACACTTGGCAGAGTGCATTGCTTGATGTCTCTGAGCGCTTAGGTGTGGCGCAAAATAGCATTGAATTGATACAAGAAAAACAGGCCAATCACGTTAAAGCGTTTGCTGAGTCTTACGGGTTTGTATCGAGAGTGAAGCAAGTCGGTGACACCCAAGAATTTGAACGTTGGGTTTCCGAGCAAAAGAAGCGTTATAAGTTGGATTTTCTACGTTTTCATCGCGTTGATACGATTGAAAAAAAGTTCCGCTATCTCGATTTGACTCGTAAGGAGTCGTTCTTTGATGTCTTGGAACAAGATGAGCTGAATTGGCTCGATCCTGAATTAGCCAGACGAGCACAAATTCCGATCCTGAAAAGTCAGCGAGTCGAAGGTCGAGGTCTGGTCAGTCGTACAGTGATCACGATTTACAACCGCCATAATGACATCATTGGTTTTCTTGATGGAGGATTGCTGCTCAACAACAGCACGGTATTGGTCGATCAAATTCGTGACCTGATTTATCCAACAAAAGAAGACAGCTTGCGCCCAGTTGGTACCTTGACGGTTTTTCTTGATGATCTTCGAGTCAGCACGAATGTTCCTCTCGACAGTGAAGGGAGAATCGGTCGTGCGATTGGTACTCGCGTATCACCTCAGGTTAATCGAACGGTGCTACATGAAGGCAAAGAATGGGTAAACAGAGCCTATGTTTATGATGCTTGGTATATCACCGCGTATCAGCCTATTCGAGACCAATACGACAATGTTATTGGCATGCTTTATACCGGGTATTTATTGTGGCCATTTGTTGAAGCTTATATGACCAACATTGCTGAAATCTCCATTACGACACTGGTGCTGCTGGTGTCTGGGTTAATGGTATATCGAGGGTCGCGTGATTTGTTCAACCCAATCGAGCACATTCACCGTGTGGTAAAGATGATTCAGCTGGGGAAAGAAACTCGCATTGGTCCGCTTGGGCTCGATGAAAATCATGAGTTGGCACAACTGGCAAAACAGTTTGATAACATGCTCGATTTGCTCAACCAGAGAAAGAATGAGCTAAAGGCGGCCGCAGGAGAGCTGGAAGAAAAAGTACAAGAGCGGACGGCGAGCCTTAAAGAAAAAACAGAAGAGTTGGAACTTCATATTCAGCTTCTCAATCAGACTCGTGACAAGTTGGTCATTAATGAAAAATTGGCGGCACTGGGCGAATTGACGGCTGGGATCGCTCATGAGATTAACAACCCCACAGCGGTTATTCTCGGCAACGTTGAATTGATGCAGTTTGAATTAGGTGACGACTCTCAGCGGGTACAAGAGGAAATTGACGCGATCCACGCTCAGATTGATCGAGTCAGGAATATCACTCGAAGTTTGCTGCAATACAGTCGCCAAGGTGGAGTACAAGACGAGATCACTTGGCAGCACATCAACCCGATTATCGAAGAAAGTATCACTTTGGTGAAAACGGGTTCTAAAAAGCGTGCGGTCCAGTTCGTCACTGATCTTAAAGCCAAAAACTCTGTCGAGGTTAATCGCCATCAACTGCTGCAAATTCTGGTCAACCTTGAAATGAATGGCATTCATGCGATGAGTGGAGAAGGGACTCTGACGATAAGCAGTGAAGACTGGATTGAAAACGGTCAGGAATTGGGCGCTATCATTCACGTTGCTGACGAAGGTTGCGGTATCAAACCAGAAAACTTAGCGCGTATTTTCTCACCTTTTTATACGACGAAGCGGGAGGGAACGGGGCTGGGCTTATCCGTTTCCCAGAGTATTCTTAGTCAAACTGGCGGGGAGCTCAAAGCTGAGTCTGAATGGGGCGTAGGCAGTAAATTCAGTATATACCTGCCACAGCGCGCCGACACATCTTTGAAAATCACCAATCTGTAATCATCTCCAGTGTCGGCGCTGGGCAAGATCGCCCAACGCCGACACGTTTTGAAAATATTTTCTTTTTACTGCATCCAAATTACATCGCCGTACGTCTCTTGTCTGAAACTGTCGTTTATTTAAGGAGAAGACATGAAGCGTCACCTGACTTTGACCAGCCTAGCCATGCTAATTGCAAGTGCATCAGCATTGGCTTCACCTCAGCTTGAACCAAGCATCACGCATCAGCCTAAAGATAATGTGATTAACGTCTATGGACCAGGAGGCCCTGATACTGCTTTGCGTCACGCTGCTGAAGCTTTCACCAAGAAAAGTGGTGTACAGGTCAATGTGATTGCCGGTCCCGAGTCGAAATGGACTCAGGATGCACAAAAGAATGCAGACCTAATCTTTGGGTCCTCTGAACAATCAATGAGTGCTTTTGTTGAAACGTATCCTTTCATCACCAATCAGGACGTGGAGCCTGTTTACCTTCGCCGTGCTGTTATCGCAGTTCCAAAAGGCAACCCCAAAAACATTTCGGGGATTAAAGATTTACTGGATAAGCCCGCACGTATTGTCGTCACCGAAGGACTAGGTGTGTACAACACCTCTGGAACAGGTGTCTGGGAAGATGTTGCAGGTCGAACGGGTTCGCTGGCTGATGTGCAAAATTTCCGTGAGAAGATCATTGCGTACGCCAAGGGCAGTGGTGCGAGTTTTAAAGCGTTTCAACAGCAGAACGCGGACGCTTGGATTACATGGATTCACTGGCCTCTCAATCATGCGGACAAGGTTGACTACGTGGAAATAGAGCCAGAGCGACGTATCTACCGTGATCTAACCTTGGCTAAAACGAAAGGGGCAGATCCGCAAACTCAAGACTTCATCAACTTTGTCAACAGCAGTGAAGGTAGCCCCTTTTTCACCCGCGAAGGCTGGACCCGATAATAAGGAAAACAACAATGAAAGCACTATTCGTTTCAACACTAATGCTCATTCCAACCAGCTACGCCATGGCGTCAGCATCGACAGTCGATACTGGCTTCGGCGAGGTATACGCGGATGATACAGGTAAATCTCTTTACACTTTTGCGAAGGACCCAATCGGGAAATCGGTATGTAAGGGAGACTGTGAGGCGTTATGGCCACCGCTATTGGCTGAAGGGCACAATAGTATGCAGTTCGCGGGTCAGGCAGGTTTTAGCCAGATTGTTCGTGCAGATGGCGCCAAACAGTGGGCATTAGAAGGAAAACCACTCTACCGATGGGTTAAAGATAAGCAGCCGGGGGATATTTCCGGAGCGGGCGTTAAAGGTGTGTGGCCACTTGCCCGAGCAGACGATGTAACGATTAAGCTGTTTAACGATGGCAAGCGCCGCTTCTTGGTCGATAGTAGTAACCAAACACTCTACACCTTCGATAAAGACAAATTGAACAAGTCAGCATGTTATGGGGATTGTGAAGTGAAATGGCCGCCAGCATACGTTGATTCTAAGCTGACCGAGAAAGGCATCGACAGCCTAAAATTAACCGGAGGGTTTGGGATTACGCAGCGAAATGATCACTCATACCAATGGACATTTGAGGGCAAGCCGCTTTATCGTTGGTTTAAAGACCAGAATCCGGGTGACACCAGTGGTGATGGTGTGAAAAACGTTTGGCACCTTGTTACCCAATGAGGAAAGTGTGAGTACAGATAAACAGCAAATAGGTTTACTGCTTTCCAAAGTAGCGCTTCGAGACCGGGAGGCTTTCGAAGCGCTCTATCAGTTAACCAGCACAAAACTTTTCAGCTTGATTTGCAGTGTTGTAAAAGACGAGCAAGTAGCAGCGGAATTACTTCAGGAAGGCTTCGTTAAACTTTGGTATAGCGACCACCGATACCCATTAGATTATCCATGGGCGTGGCTGTGTCAAAGTATGAGGAACCTTGCTATTGATGAAGTCAGGAAACGTAGCAGGCGAGGAGAAGAGCCGCTGGAAAAGTCATTGGATCAAGTTGATCGGCAAGTTGTATCGACTTCAGATTCTGGGCTCGATCGATGTTTACATTCTCTCAGCGAAGAGAAGCGAAATGCGATAGTGCTAGCGTACCAACACGGGATGAGCCATCAGGAGATCGTCCAACACATTAAAACACCACTTGGCACGGTAAAGTCTTGGATTCGCCGTGGGCTACAGGAGCTGAAACGATGTCTGACCGATTAACGAGCCGCCGTTACCAGAACTCTGAGCTAAGAGATAAGCTGGCCAGTGAATACGTCTTGGGGACGCAAACGCCTCGGGTACGACGAAGGTTGGAAACTTTGATGCAAGCAGACCCGACGTGGTGGGAGCATGTAGAACAGTGGCAACAGCATTTATCTGGTCTGAATCCTTCCACAGAGCTTGAATCGTCTGAACATGGCCTAAAACGCCCACCAAAACGGGTTTGGAAAAACATCTCTGAGCAAACATTTAGTCCTAACCGTGGGGCAAAGCGTATACGTTGGTGGTGGCTACCAACAGGTATGGCACTCTCTTTGTTTGTGGGTGTTTGGCTGCAACCGATTTTGTTGCAAAGCCCGTTACCCATTGAAGCCGCTCAGGTACAACCTGTGAGTTATTTGGCCATGATGTCTTCAGAAACCCAGAAGAATCACTTTGCGCTGGTGGCATATCAGGGTGATAAACCCGGTCAATCAAGTCTGCGCATGCAACGCAATCTAAACATGGATAAAGTGCCGATGGATAGGGCGATGGTGTGGATGAGAAACTCCGAGACTGGTGAACTCCAACTGATCGATAGCTTGCAAAACGTGAATGACGTTCGTTATATGTCGCCTACAGAGTGGCAGGCGTTGAAGAGCAGCTCTGAGCTATTGGTGACCGCAAATCGCGATCCAGAGAGTGAAGTCTTGTATCGCGGACGTTGCGTCGAGTTAAGTAGCTGGCAAGCAATTTAAACCACATAAGAAAAGCGCCCTTTAAAGGGCGTTTGTTTTTTAGAGCAACCATCAACGGTGGCAAAAAGTCTCTTGAAAAGGAAATGGATTTGAACAATTGATGTAGTTCACAGTTCCAAACTGCTATACTCTGCGCAAATTCTTATCTGTTTCAATAATGATTTCTCTATCTTAATGAAAAGTATAGAGAAATTATAGGGGGATACTCTCATCATAAGTACAAATAACATCACGCAGCAATTTGGTGCAAAACCGCTGTTCGAAAACATTTCAGTGAAATTTGGCGAAGGAAATCGTTACGGCCTGATTGGTGCTAACGGTTGTGGTAAGTCGACTTTCATGAAGATTCTGAGCGGTGAGTTAGATCCGACTGGAGGTAACGTTAGTTACGATCCAAATGAGCGTGTTGCTAAACTGAATCAGGATCAGTTCGCTTATGAAGAGTTTACGGTTATCGATACCGTTATCATGGGTTACAAAGAGCTGTGGAAAGTAAAGCAAGAGCGTGACCGTATCTATTCACTGCCAGAGATGAGCGAAGAAGACGGAATCAAAGTTGCTGAGCTTGAAGTTGAATTTGCTGAGATGGACGGTTACATGGCCGACGCAAAAGCAGGTGAACTTCTTTTAGCCGTTGGTATACCAGAAGAGCAGCATTACGGTTTGATGAGCGAGGTTGCTCCTGGCTGGAAACTGCGTGTTCTTCTTGCTCAGGTACTGTTCGCAGACCCGCATATCATGCTACTTGACGAACCTACCAACAACTTGGATATGGATACTATCCGTTGGTTGGAAGAAACGCTGAACCAGCGTAACTGCACCATGATTATCATCTCGCACGATCGTCACTTCTTAAACTCTGTATGTACTCATATGGCTGACCTAGACTACGGTGAATTGCGTGTCTACCCGGGTAACTATGATGAATACATGACGGCTGCCTCTCAGGCTCGTGATCGTCTGTTGTCTGATAACGCAAAGAAGAAAGCGCAAATTGCTGAGCTACAAACCTTCGTTGCCCGCTTCTCTGCAAACGCATCTAAAGCTAAACAGGCGACTTCTCGTGCTAAACAGATCGACAAGATTCAGCTAGAAGAAGTGAAAGCATCAAGCCGCCAAAACCCGTTTATTCGCTTTGAGCAGTCTAAAGAGTTATTCCGTAATGCTCTAATTGTAGAAAACCTCTCTCAAGGTTTTGAAGACGATCTATTCTCAGATTTCAACGCAATTTTCGAAGTTGGTGAGCGCGTTGCAATTATCGGTGAGAACGGCGTAGGTAAAACGACGCTTCTCAACACACTGGCGGGTGCTCTTGAACCACGTTCTGGTGAGTTCAAATGGTCTGAAAACTCCAACATCGGTTATTACGCTCAGGATCATGCTGAAGATTTTGCTGAAGATATGAATCTGATGGATTGGATGGGACAGTGGCGTCAAGAAGGTGAAGATGAGCAGGTTGTACGCAGCTTCCTAGGGCGTATGCTGTTCTCTCAAGACGACATCAAAAAGTCTGTTCAGGTACTGTCTGGTGGTGAACAGGGTCGAATGCTTCTTGGTAAAATCATGATGCATAAACCAAATATGTTGTTAATGGATGAGCCAACTAACCACATGGATATGGAATCCATCGAGTCGTTGAACTCGGCGCTCGAGCAATACAAAGGTACCTTGTTCTTCGTTTCGCATGACCGAGTGTTTGTTGACTCTTTGGCGACGCGCATTATTGAAATCAAAGACAACAAGATCACTGACTTCAAAGGAACGTATGCTGAATTCCTGAAATCACGTGGTATTGACGGTTAATTAGCTGACGTCACAAAAGCAAAAAGCTCCATAATAGATATGGAGCTTTTTTTATTGCTTATTCACAACGAAACTTACCTTCCAAATCTCACTTCTGCTTTTTACTTCAAAGAGTTAAGAATGGTTAAGCATTATTAATCATAAAGCTTTCTCTAAATGGTAGATTAGCGAAAGGGATAGAGATACTTTCAGTTGCATTGGCTAATATCCGAAATTTATCCAAGGTCAGCGCTATGCTGGTCAAACTGAAAGGTGTCTCTCATGAAAAAATTACTCGTCTTGTTAAGTGTTGCTGTAGCTGCAGGTTGTGCTTCTTCATACACCGCAGAAGTGTCGCAAAAAGTGGTCGACGGAAAAGTGCAAGTCACCTACACAGATGAAGAATCGTTTGACGAGTCAACGAACCTTCAACGCTTTGCTCAATGGAACAAAGAGCTAAGTTATTGCCCTTCAACGTATACAGTAAAATCAATGTCGACGACGTCTGACCGATTTACCATTACTGTCATGTGTGACTAAGTGGTGGAGATATTTGTGACTTATGGTTCTTGGATCAAAAATCACTTATCAGGCCTTAAAGGAGCTTGAACGAGCTCCTTTACAAAGTAGATAGCCGCTTACAGTTCTTCTGTTGATAAATCCGAAGCTGAGGCTATATCCGCAATGCGACTGAGCATAGCGAGGGAAGTGGAGTGAGCTTCTTTTGAAGAGGCGGCACAACAGTCTTCCAAGATGGTGATTTTATAGTCTCGGTCATGACCTTCTCTGGCTGTGGATTGAATTGCCCATTCTGTACTTACACCCGCAAGATACAGCTGTGTCACATGGTTAGCTCGTAGCGTGGCCTCTAATGATGTGTTGTAAAACGCACTAATTCTTGGTTTCACAATGATCGAATCATCTTCTCGAACGTCTACATCGCTATGAAATTCGGTACCAAAGCTCCCCAGTTGTAACGCTCGATACTGATCTGCCTTACCAAATACAGGCGAGGACTTGGGCTGCGCCGAATAGTTGGTATCAAAACCTACTTTGATGTGAACCACTAACCAGTTGTTTTTTCTCGCATAGTTCAATGCATGATTGGTATTAGTGATTGTCTCCATCTCACTAGCAAGCTGAGCACAACTTGGTATCTTTCCGTCGGGATGAACAATATCGTTGATTAAATCGATTATTAGGATCGCTTTAGACATAGGAATCTCCTAAACATGATCTGGCTTGAAGGTGGGCGTGGATTGATTAGCGATAGTATTGAATCGAGCGATGAAATAATGGTGTTAAACTTTAATTTCCAAAAATGGAAAAAATTTAACCGATGATTCCAAAAACGAAAAGAGCCTCAGACGAGGCTCTTTTAAAATGGAATTACTTGTTTACTGCTTATGGCCCCATTCCTCTGGGTCATTGATATAAGTGACGCCGCCATCCATCATCAGATCGCTGGTGGTCATAAAGGCTGAGTCATCGCTGGCAAGGAATAGCGCAGCGCCAGCCACTTCTTCGACCGCGCCTTTTCTTCCGAGAGGAATCCCGTCTTTAGCAACTTGGTCAACCTGCTCTCGGTAATCAACCTTGTCCCAAATTTCAGTTTCGGTTACGCCGGGTGAAATGGTATTGGCGCGGATCTTTTTATGAGTGAGTCCACAGGCAAAGCTCTTCGTTAGAGAAGAGATAGCAGCTTTTGAGGCGTTGTAAGGCGCTTGGTTCCAACTGGCATGTATCGCACCAACAGAGGAAATAGAAATAACCGATGCTCCTTCACTCAATAGTGGCGCTGAATATTGCATAGTAAAGAAAGCGCCTTTAACGTTGAGTGCAAACATGTCGTCAAAGTCTTGTTCAGTTGTTTCTGTAAACGGCTTTAGCTGATAGGCCCCTGCATTGACAACCAATACATCCAGTTCAGAAAACTCTTTTCCAAGCAATTCATACGCGGAGGCAATATCTTCGACTTTGGATATATCTGCGACCACTTCGAGCGCTTTGTTCGAGAAGTGCTCTCTATTAATTGTTTCCAGCTTTTCGGCATTTCGTCCGTTAATAGCAATCGTTGCGCCTTCCTCAAAGAAACGACGCGCAATAGCTAAGCCGATGCCTGAAGTTGCTCCAGTAATGAACGCTTTTTTTCCTGTTAGTTTCATAATATTCCTTCAATAGGTGAGTGTCTGAAGATGGTAAATCTCTAGTGTGATAGGGCCCGTAATCCACTACTGTTAGTTAGGTATGTAACGAGCTTGTTGCATTTTAGTGGTGGTGTTTACATTTTGACGACTGATTAACGCTTACTAATGTAAAATGTTCTAAATGGGTTTAGTTATTTTAAAACAATATTTTAACCGAGATTTCACTATGGGTGTAAAGGGAAAGTCAACAGTGTTGAAAGTTTGATTTGTGCTACAGCAAGTTGACAGGGTATTTATGCAAATGTCAGTTCTTTACGCACTAGGTTCGCTATTTTCTCTCATACCACGAGACTGAAGAATTTGTTCAATCTCTGATAACTCTTCAATAGACACGGGATGTTTCCAAGGGTAGCTATTGGTCATACGAATCGTTGCACGTATCAACGGATGCTCAAGGGAAAGTGGAATATTAACGTTTCGCTTTGACTCAGTGATTGAGACGTCATACGGGTGATTAACGATTTGCGGAAAACCGATACTGATTGCCCAGTTAAGGAGTAAGAACTCTTCGATGAGTGACTCTTGCTCGTCTTCATTGCAAAGCAGTTCTTGGGATTGAATGGCTTGTCGAAGTGCTTGCTCAAAACAAAGCCTAATTTCTTCTGCTGCAATGCTCAGCTTATTCAGCCATTTTTCTGATGCTTTGGCCAATAAATCCTGGCTACTGAGCATTGTCATCAATTGATAACCGAAAGGGTAGAGATACATGGCTTTTTCGGAAAGAAGATTAATCGCAACAATCTTCGTAGGGAGGGAGTACGGTAGGCTTAAGACTTCTTTTACAGCGGCAGTGGCTTGTTTATCCAATCGCACAGACAGTGCAACAAGCACATCCTCTTTGGACTGAATATGCTTATACACCGACCCCATAGATAGGCCCGCATTTTTAGCGATGTTGGACATCTTAAAATCAATCAGTGAACTTTCTAAGATGCTTTGAGCGGCGGCGTCTAGCACGAGTCGTTCTTGTTCGGCAAATGAGTGTCTTGGTGCGGGCATATTGGATCTTCATTCGAATAACATTCGCTTGAATGCTAAAGAATCTGATTGGACGAGTCAATCTTTACCTCAAAGCTGTACTCAAGTAGCAATCAATGTCAATTGATATATTTTTAATATCAATGATAAGTCCCTATCTGTTTGTTATATAAAAGATAAATTATTTTCCTCACGGCTTCTTTTATGACTATCCGCCTCGCTATGGTTTGACAAGATAAATCTGCAAAATTAATATTTGAAACACATTCGAATGATATTCGAATGTGTTTTTATAAATGGGTTGTACAGATAATAACGGTGAGGTTATGAGCAAAAATCGGTCTTCAATCAAAGCGTGGCTTTTTGCCGCGTCTGGCCTAACCGCAGTGATAGGTGGCTTGGCATACTACAAATATTCAGAAATCACGACAGCGATTGCTATCGCGGAATCTTTTCCAGAGCACTATGAGGTGGTGGAAACGGCTTATGTAGAAAGGGCCGAGTACGTACCTACGGTCAGTGTATTGGGAAATACAGTCTCTCCATTGCAAACAGAGCTCTTTACTGAGCTTTCAGGGAAAGTCTCGCACGTTGGTTCGATGGCTGGTCAGCGTGTACAAAGCGGCGAACTTTTGTTCCAACTCGATATATCCGAGGAACAAGCACGTATTCGCTCAGCTAAAGCACGTGAACAGCACGCACGGTCCGTCTACACACGTTCAACAAAACTTCTTAAGACCAACGCGATCAGTCAAGAACAGCATGATCAAGCCTATGCGGATCTGATTGTAATTCAGTCCGAAATTGACGTACTTGAAACAACGATTGAGAAAAAGTCAGTCTATGCCCCTTTCACCGGCATGGTGGGGATGCATAACGTCAAAGTCGGGGATTACGTTTCTGCGAATGAAATGCTCACCAGTTTTGTAGGAATTACAGAGTACAATTGGATCGAGTTCAGCGTGCCTCAGTTTTATCCAAGTTTAAGCGTCGGCGATAAAGTGGAGGTGAGACACATTGACGCGTTTGGTCAGGCAACCTACCAAATCGCAGATGTCATTGCTCGTGACGTTCGTGTTTCTGACACGTCAAGAAGCCTAAAGTACCGTGCTCAAATTAGCAGAGAGCAGGTCGAATACGCCAATGGAAGTTCAGATTCCGGTCAGTGCGGACGCGAACGTATATAGAGTACCCGTTGCAGCAGTGAACCAAGATCTCTATGGCGCGTACGTTGTCAGTTTGTCTGAGGAAGATGAAGGTTCAGGCGCTTTTCGTGCGAACCGCCGCCCTGTAGAGGTCATTGCTGAAAGAGAAGGCGCAAAATTCATTCTGAATGGTATCGAAGAAGGTGAGCGCATTGCGGCTGCAGGCGCGTTCAAGCTTTATGATGGTCTGTTAGTACGCACGAAGGCCCCAGAGCAAAGCGATCCAGTATCTATTGTGGTTAAAGTTGGAGAGTAAACATGGATGTGTTTGTTAAAAAACCTGTGTTTGCGATTGTCATTTCATTGGTGATTACAATCGCAGGGTTAATGGCATCTTCTCGATTGCCTATCTCTCAGTTTCCTCAAATTGAGAGCTCATCTCTGATTATCACGACAGAATACGTCGGGGTTTCGTCTGACGTGGTTAAAGGCTTTATTACTGAGCCAATTGAAAAGGTCGCGATGAGTGTACCTGGTGTTGACTATGTTGACTCCTCGACCACCGCGGGCGTGAGTAAAGTAACCGCGTGGCTGAAACTGAATGAAAACAGCACGGATGCACTTGCAGAGCTGAACTCAAGGCTTAGCCAGATAGCGTATGAATTGCCTGAAGGGGCACAAGATCCGAGTGTCTCAGTGGCTCGTGTTGATCGACCAAGTGCAACCTTCTACCTGAACGTCTCAAGCGAAACCATGGACCGACCGGCGCTGACTGACTATCTGGAACGAAATGTGACGCCATGGTTCGCGTCAATTGAAGGTGTGCAAAGTTCAGATGTATTAGGTGGCCGTAAGCCTGCAATCCGAGTTTGGCTGAACCCTCTAAAAATGGCGAGCTTGAACATCGGCGCGCAAGAGGTTCATCAGGCTCTGAACGATAACAATGTTATCGCGTCGCTGGGCAGTGCGGAAAATGATGTTCAGAACATCAGCATCATGAGTAATGCCTTGCAGAGGGATGCAAAGGACTTTCGAGATCTGATCATCAAGAAAAATGGCGATACAGTGGTTCACTTGGGGGACATAGCCAGAATAGAAATGGGTGAAGACCGAGGCTCTGACACGGCGCGTCTTGACCTGAATGAGTCTGTCTTTATTGGTATTGTCACTTCTCCGGGGTCAAATGAAATCACAATTGGTGACGAGTTATACCAGCAGTTGGCTGTCGTCAACGAACGTTTACCACAAGGCACAGCGATAACGATTGGTTATGATGGTACGTTGTACATGCGTGATGCACTGCGTGAAATTTTTACCACGCTGGCGGAAACAGTACTCTTAGTGGGCATTGTGATCTTGCTTCTGATGGGGTCGTTCCGCACCGCATTAGTTCCTTTGATCACAATACCGATTTCCATTTTGGGCAGTGTTGCTGCGATGGCAATGGCGGGCTTTTCACTCAACCTTTTGACCATTCTAGCCATCGTCCTATCTGTTGGCCTTGTCGTCGATGATGCGATTGTTGTGGTTGAAAACGTTGCTCGCCATATGCGCAGTGGGAAAGGGCGGATTGAGGCTGCGTTGATAAGCTCACGGGAGTTGTTGCGCCCGATTTTCTCCATGACGATCACACTGGCACTCGTGTTTGCTCCGATAGGCTTTGTTAGTGGTCTATCCGGTGCTTTGTTCAAAGAGTTTGCGTTCACGCTAGCGATTGCGGTGTTGTTCTCTGGCGTGGTCGCCATTACGCTGTCACCTATTATGAGCGCCTATGTGTCGCCGGAAAAAGGACAAGAGGGCAAGTTGACGCAAAAGATCAACTCTGTATTTGAGCGTTTATCGACGGCTTATGAGTCTGCGTTGCGTGGTGTCTTTGTTCATCGCAGAGCGATTCTGTTTTCAGCGGTTGTGTTGTCACTGCTCACCGTTCCTTTCTACTTGTTGTCCCAGAAAGAGCTCGCTCCGGTTGAAGATCAAAGCTCTATCTTTGTAATTTCAGAAGCGCCATCAGGTGGGGCACTGGAATATAACAATCGGTACATGCAGCAAGCTGTCGGCTCAATTTTGTCGATGGAAGGTGTGGATATCGTCTGGCAAACAGTGACTGAGCAAGGTGGCTTCAGTGGGATTAATTTTGCCCCCTATGAAGAGCGTGCTTACTCCGTGTCGGATATGCTGCAGAACATTTACTTTACGTTAAAAGATGTTACGGGCCTTCGCGTTTATCCAACCATGCCGAAGCCATTGCCGACTGCGGGACAATTTGATGTAGAAATGGTAATTCAATCTCAAGACAGTTACGCGAACATGCTTCAGTACGCGTATCAACTGCTTGAAGCCGCGCAGCAAAGCGGAAAATTCATGTTCGTCGATACCGATCTGAAAATTGATATGCCACACGCTCGGCTCAACTTCGACAATCAGAAAATGGTGGATCTTGGCCTGACAACCAAAGCAGTGACAGACCAAATTTCACTAATGGTGTCTGAACAAGAGGTGACTCGTTTTGACAGCAACGGAAAAGCTTATCGAGTGATTCCTATGGTCGATGTGCAGTCTCGCTCAACCAGCGAATCACTGCTGGATCTCCAGATCAAAACGCCTGCAGGAGAATTTGTACCTCTGAGTAGTGTCGCATCGCTGGATCAGACCGTTAATGTACGCAGCATTTCAAGATTCAATCAGCTCAACTCATTCCGAATCTTAGGTGGATTGGTCCCTGGAGTGACTCCGGATCAAGCGCTTACTCTACTGGAACAAACCGCGAGTGACATTTTGCCGAAAGGTTACCAAGTCAACTATGCAGGCAGTAGTCGCCAGCTAAGGCAAGAAGGTAACAGCCTGTTTACCGTACTGGCTGTGGCATTGTTCGTTGTCTATATGGTGTTGTCGATTCAATTCAACAGCTTCCGCTCACCTCTGGTTGTATTGTTAGGGTCAGTACCTTTGGCGTTAGCTGGTGCAATGTCGTTTGCTTTTCTCGGGCTGACGAGCATGAACATCTATGCCCAGATTGGCTTTATCACCTTAGTCGGGTTGGTGGCTAAAAATGGCATCCTCATTACTGAATTTGCCCATGAGCTTCAGCATCAGGGCCATCAGAAACTGGAAGCCGTCATTCAAGGGGCAAAGATTCGCCTAAGACCCATATTAATGACGACCGCAGCAACGGTTTTAGGGCATTTCCCGCTTGTACTGGTGACAGGAGCCGGGGCAGAATCACGAAACAGCATAGGCATCATATTAGTCGCAGGCATGATTATTGGCACCTTGTTTACCTTGTTCGTGTTACCCGCTGTGTACCTTGCTATCGCTGAAGATTTCAATAAAAACAAAGTCAGTGAACCACAGCGAACGCTGACGACAGAAGCTAACGCTGTATAGCAAACTGAACGGTAGGTAATGGTTTCCTACCGTTCTTTCCCATTCATTTACTAGTGCTAGGTTAAATTGCGATGGAAAGAGTTTATAACATTGGCAATCAATTTCTCTTTAGGCCTAAGAAAAACACGCTGAGCTACATCGAAGGCGACGATAGCGACATACTTTTAGGTTCAAACGAATGTCGTTTACTGGATTACTTTGTCGAGCATAGTCATCGAACGATTCAGCGTAAGGAGTTAATCGAAGTGCTCTGGATTGAGCGAGAGATTTTTGTCGATAGCTCCAGTTTGACTCAATCAGTATCGACGTTAAGAAAAGCGCTCAACGACTCTACTAAGTCCCCAGCCTTTATCAAAACAGTTCCGAAGTCTGGTTACGAGTTTATTGCGTCAGTCATCACGTTAAGTGCAGCCAATCAATCGGAATCTAGCGAGTCGAGCAACGAAAACAGCCAGACTGAAAAACGAGGTATAAAAGGTATCGCCCAGCCTCAGCTTTTGGTGGTGAACTCAATACTACTGCGCTTCGAATTTTTCATTCTTGCATTGTTTTTGCTGTTCGCGTTTAAGAGTACTGCAGCGGAAATCCTCAACATTCTGTAATCAAAGGTTGAACATGAACTTAAAACCCTGCCCATTCTGTGGAAGCACGCATTTGGTAAAGGAAATGAAGCCAAGCGCGTGGAACTCTAACGAGCTGGAACACCATATTATTTGCAATGACTGTGCAAGCAGTGGCCCCGTTTACATTTGGAATACCAGAGCTGAAGACCAAGGTTTACGATCGGAAAAGATGCCGGCGAGAAAACAGAGCGCTTCAGATCTAGTCACCCAATTACGAATTGAAGCCGCTAATTGATTGAAAAAATTCAAATTGCTCCAGATCGTCAGCTATATTGATGAAGACGGTCTATACAAATAGAAAATACAAAGACTACTGGAGCATAAAATGGGTGAATTTTTTGTCATCGGGATCGATCTATTCTCAGGGCTTTTCATTATCGCGATTGGGCTTGGTGTAATCAGTGTTCTGTACATGTACGTTGCAGACAAACGCCAGCACAAACATGCCATTCGACACAACTATCCTGTCATTGGGCGTTTTCGCTACTTGTTTGAGAAACAGGGAGAGTTCTTCAGGCAATATTTCTTTGCTATGGACAGAGAGGAGATGCCATTCAATCGTGCAGAGCGTAGCTGGGTATACAAAGCGGCGAAAAATGTTGATCGTACGATAGCTTTCGGCTCCACCCGCAATCTGGATGCGACTGGCACCATCATGTTTATGAATTGTGCGTTTCCCACGTTAGAGGAAGACGCTGTATCCCCGGCTGCGGTCACCATCGGTGAAGGTTGCCGAACGCCTTATACCACGTCATCGATTTTCAATATCTCCGGAATGAGTTTTGGTGCCTTATCAAAGCCTGCCGTTCGAGCCTTGTCTAAAGGCGCAAAGATCGCCGGATGCTGGATGAACACGGGAGAGGGCGGCTTAAGCTCGTATCATTTGGAAGGCGATTGCGACATTGTGTTCCAGATCGGGACAGCTAAATACGGTGTTCGAGACGAAGAAGGCCATCTTTCTGATGACAAACTGCGAGAACTGGCAGCACATGATAATGTCAGAATGTTTGAGATAAAAATCAGTCAGGGAGCGAAACCTGGCAAAGGCGGCATGCTACCCGGGCGCAAAGTCACAGCTGAAATTGCTCAAATTCGCGGTATCCCTCAGGGGCACGACTCTATCAGCCCGAATGGGCATAAAGATATCCGTAATGTGGGCGATTTACTTGATATGATCCAGCGTATTCGAGAGGTGACGGGCAAACCCGTTGGCTTTAAGAGTGTCATTGGCTCTCAAGTATGGTTCAAAGATCTTCTCGATGAAATAGAGAGGCGAGGCCATGACAGTGCCCCCGATTTTATTACGATTGATAGCGCTGACGGCGGCACCGGCGCCGCGCCTCAACCACTGATGGATTACGTAGGGCTGCCGTTGAAAGAAAGCCTGCCTCTGGTAGTAAATTTACTTAGTGAGCGTGGTCTAATCCCGAGAATTAAAGTGGTTGCCTCTGGCAAGCTCATCACGCCTTCCAAAGTAGCTTGGGCGATTGCTCTAGGTGCCGATTTTGTTGTTTCTGCTCGAGGCCACATGTTTGCACTGGGTTGTATTCAGGCGCTGCAATGCAATAAAGATACGTGCCCGACAGGCATCACCACTCATGACGTGCGCCTGCAACAAGGATTGAACGTTGAAGACAAAATGGAGCGTGTCGCGAATTACAACAAATACATCCACTACGGTATTGGCTTGATCGCTCACTCATGTGGCGTGACCAACGCCCGTGACTTAGCTCGTGAACATATACGTATTGTTAAAGAAGACGGATTATCCGTCGCATTGGATGAGTTGTACCAAAATCACCGATAGCCTCAATGTGCTCATTGGATTTATGAGCACATTCTTTTCCCCTCATGAACTCCCATCTCATAAATTGTCTGTACTTTCGT
The DNA here is from genome assembly GCF_000740665.1 of Vibrio sp. B183. Taxonomy (NCBI): domain Bacteria; kingdom Pseudomonadati; phylum Pseudomonadota; class Gammaproteobacteria; order Vibrionales; family Vibrionaceae; genus Vibrio; species Vibrio sp. B183. The sequence goes on from NZ_JPQB01000007.1 coordinate 203,209, forward strand.
GTTTTTATGTATTTATTTCGTCAATATTAATGTTGTTATCTACTTGTTTTTGCTGAATGCATTCACCCCGCAGATATGTGTATTGTTTGATATTTGAGCTGCTGAGATAATCCTGCCCCTAATTGAAACAGCAGACAAAGTTATCGAGCAATCCCTTGATAGCCGTATTATTCACCAGTAAAGGAGCTACACGTGTCATCTGTTGTGGAACAGGCTGATTTGCATCAGCCAATCGAACTGCGCAGTGGCCTCGGCCATCATTCGCGCATCATCCCGCAAATTCTTCAGCCTCAAAATGGTATGGAGCTGCAACAAGTTATTGAACAGGCGTACTTAAAAAAACTGCCGGTTTATCCTGTCGGGAAAGGCAACAACTGGGGGTACGGTTACAAAACGCCTGCCAGTGATGGTTGTACGTTACTCGATCTTAGCGGCATGAACCGAATACTGAGCTTTGATGAAGAGCTTGGAGTTATTGAGGTCGAGCCGGGTGTAACACAAGGTCAAGTGTCTGGATATCTCAAACATACGCCATGGATGTTGGATTGCACAGGAGCAGGGCCAGATACCAGCCTGATGGGGAATATACTAGAGAGAGGATTTGGTCACGGTCCTGTTGGTAACCGAAGCCAGCACTTTACGATTAGCGAATTAATCTTAGCCAATGGCAAGGTGATGAAGCTAAACCAGAGCGCGCGATATTGTGGCCGAGCGGGCCTTGCTGCCAATCTTCACGAGTTGTTCACTCAGAACAATATTGCCGTGATCAGCAAAATTAAGTTCGAACTGATGCTTAGGCCAGAAGCGAGCTTACGTTGTTTAGTACGCCTGAAAAGCGCGAATGATTTACCTGCCTATATCGATATCATGCGCCGCCTGAAATCAGAAGGCAGCATTGATGGTTTGCCTCACTTGGGTAACACCTACCGAATGCTAACCATGATGGAACGATTCGATTTTACCAAATGGAGCACGAGTGATGGTGCGAACCAGGCGGATATTGAATCGCTGTGCAACCAATACAACTTATCTCCTTGGTCCGGTGCGTTTGTGATCACAGGCACTATGGCAGTAGCAAAAGCTAAAGCCGCACGTGTAAAAGCACTGCTTAAGCCCATCGCTAAAGTAAATGTAGTTAGCTTGGCAAAGCTGAAACAAATGAACCAAATAGCAATCAGTGCCAGTCGTTTGCTTGGGCGCTTGCCTGTGTACCAGCGCTTGCAGAGTAGTCTCAATGACTTTACTGAGATGATGGATATGCTAGAGGGGAACCCTAAAGATTTGGCACTCAAAGGTTGTTATTGGCGCTATCGCGGAAATATTCCCGAAAAAATGAACCCAGTGGAAGACGGGGCTGGCTTTTATTGGGTTGCACCTACGTTACCGATGGTTGGCGAAGATGTCGAAAAGTGTATGCGTCTATCACAGCAAGCCTTCGGCAAAGCAGGGTTTGAATTTGGTGTCACGTTAACTGCCGTCAATGCGTACATGTGCCAGGCGATTATCAGTATTTACTATGACTCTGGTAATCCTGATGAAGTTACCAGAGCGACAGATTTAGTACGTAAATTGCGCGCCTTATATCGACGCTACCAGTGGCCGTGTTATCGACGTGCCGTTGATGAAATGCCATTCAATAGTGAGTTAGAGCTGGAGCAAGACGCACTAGAACTGCGCAGCCGTATTAAAGCCGCGTTTGATCCCGATGACATTGTTTCTCCGGGTCGTTATCAGATGGCGGTTTCTTACCAATTTTCGGAGGACAGTTAAGAATGATCTTACCGAGCAAACGCCTTTCCAGAGACAGTGATTTTCTGGAGTTTGCCAAGCACTATCAATCCATATCAGGCAATACGAGCAAGATAGAGCAATTGAAGAGCCGAACGTGTGTTCGTGCGTTTTACGACTCAAAAGGAGAGATGTGCGCAGGGTACACCGTCAACTGTGACAACCCCTTGGTTTATATCGCGGATTTACCGAAAGACATGGAAGCGCACCCCCTTCAATACGCGACGGAAAACATTGTTGAAGGTGGAGGGCTTTGGGTAGAGCGAGAATTATCTGATTTTGAGCGCGGTTTTGTCTTTATCTATGCCAGCTGGGACGCGTATCGTATGAAGAAGCGCTATTTCATGTCTGGTGCCCGCAACCCCAAAGTCGCTGAAAGACAAAAGTACATTTACCCCAATATCCTGTTTGAAGGCCCAACTGAGAAGTTTGATTATGTCTGTATGCTTTACTGCAGGCGTCAGTATATTCTATTCCAGATTGGGCTCTTCATTTCGCGATACTGGATTGCTCAACCGATTAAAAAATGGTTTAGAAACCTGAAAGCAGCGACGACCTGACTTCAATGGAAAGAGCCTAAGATAAGGCTCTTTTACTACCTAGTGCCGCTAAAAAGTTCTAGTTAAAGCTGCCAGCACAATACCAAGAGTGATGGATGTCAGAGGTCGTTTAAAGGCCAGTGTGCCGATAGCCGTCACCAGCAAGGCGACCTTAGCGCCCATGTCCCCGGTAATAAACAGTGGCGCTATAATCGCTACTAACACTGAGCCCGACATAGCGGCGATAAACTGCTGAACGCGCTGGCTAATGGGGATGTAAGACATCACATAGATGCCACCCCAGCGAGTAATAATGGTGACGATGGTCATAACCGCTATGATCGCCAAGGTGCCTAGATCCGTTGTCTCAATGTTCATTTTTCTTTTCTCCTACAAGCACACCGGCAATGCCACCGGTTAAGGCACCAACAATCACGTGAGCGTTCTCTGGCAGATACAAATACGCGGCAATGGAAGAGATCGCTGCAGATGCCCAGATAATGTAGGTACCGTTGTCTTTATTACCCTCAAGCACCATGGTAAGCAGGAAGCACCCCATGACCATATCAATGCCATAAGCGGATGGGTTTTGAATCGCGTTACCAAAATAAACACCGATCCAAGAGCCGATAATCCAGAAAATCCAAATCGCCAGACCGCCACCAAACAGAATACCTAGTCCTTTCGAGTGTTCTTCGTTAGCAAACGCCTTCATCGACATTGCCCAGTTGGCATCTGAAGCGAGTAACATCACGCCGTAACGTGGCAAAGCCTTCATGGTTTTAATGTGAGGATACAGTGTTGCGCCGATAAGAAGGTGGCGGGCATTGATGGCAAATACCGTGATAGCTAAAGGAAAAACAGGGACATGCGTTTCCCACAGATCTAACGCGCCAAACTGAGACGCGCCAGCAAAAACCAGCGTGCTCATCCACAAAGAAGAAGATTCGCTCAGCCCGACCTGAACGGCCGCCAGACCAAATGCAGTGCCAAAGACCACAACGAATATTGAGATAGGTAGTAAGCTGATGAAGCCTTGTTGTACGGATTGATACTCTAGTTTTAATTCTTTTTCGAGCATGGAGTTAGCCATTTTCATGAGTGATGCAAAGTGAATCAAACAGTAAACTGGAATGATGAAATCGAAAAGCGCATAATTCAGAAATTACCCATTCGAAAATCGAATAATGAATAATCAAGATCTTCAAATTGACTGGTTAAAGAGTTTTGTAGCTATCGTAGACGCTGGCTCTCTATCTAATGCCACGGCAAGTGTCCACCGTTCACAATCTGCTGTGAGCATGCATCTAAAAAAACTGGAAAATGCGACGGGTAGGAGACTTATCGTTAGAGGCAGTCGAAGCATAGACTTAACTGAAGAAGGTCAGGTGTTGCTGGGCTATGCTAGGCGTATACTCGATTTGCATTCTGAAGCGCAGGCTGCTTTTCATGGTAATGAGTTAGTCGGTCAGGTGAAATTAGGGGTGCCCGAAGACTATGCTGCGGAGTATCTAACCCCCATATTAAGAAACTTTGCTTCTCGCTTTGCGGGCGTTGAAATCGAACTTGATTGTGAGCAGTCCACTTCATTGATTCCTAGAGTTGAAAGTAACGATCTGGATTTGGCTTTAGTTTCAAGAGATAACGCCAGTAGGGGAACACTGCTCTTTCAGGAGCCAATGGTCTGGGTTGGAGCACCGCAATTTGAAATTTGGCGCAGAGAAACTCTGCCTATTGCCGTTTATGAAAGCTCAAGTTTGGCTAGGCGCAGTGCGATCAACTCGTTGGCTCAGCATGGTCGGCCTTATAAAGTGGTTTACAACAGCTCCAGTGTTGCTGGACAAATTGCAGCAGTTGAGAGCGGGCTTGCTGTAGCGGTGTTTACTCAGTGTAGTGTGCCAGAACACCTCGAAGTATTGGGGCAGGAACAGGAACAGGAACATGGATTGGGCCCATTGGAACCAATGGAGGTGGCTGTTTATCGTAGCAAAGCGTCCAAAGGCTCCAGAGCCGTAGACTATCTTCATGACTTGCTGGTGAAGACGTTGAAAACAGTGTCTGTTCGCTAAGGCGTTATCATATCGATAGAGTACGAGATAATTGAAATATGGCTAAATTTCAATTATCTCCGTGATGTGGTGGTGCTGAAGCACCAACCACACATTACATTGTTTCTTGCTTCCTACCACTCCATTTCTCCTTTATGGACTTTTGCTCCAATACTGAGAGCAACAGGCAACGCCGCATCTCCATATTTCTCATTCATTTTCTCAATCAACTGCTCGCTGTTCTTGGTTGTTTTCTTAGCTTGCTTAAAGTCCTGGAGATATTGTCGAGAATATTGAATGGAACTCACGTTTAACTCAGTGCCTGAGATCATATGACCCGGAACAACGATTTCTGGTTTCAGTGACTGGATTTCTTCCAATTGTTTAGACCAAAGTGCTTGGCTTTCATTGCTTTGGGCATCTGCCATCCATAGGTGGAGGTCTGTGCCATATATTGAAACGTTACCCAGTACCGCTTTTTCTGATGGAATCCAAAGATAAGGCCGGTGGGCAATATCACCATCAGTACCATGAATTTCAATGGTATGGCCGTCAATGGTTAAACTAGAAGCGGTGTACGTTGTTGGAATATAAGGTGTTACTGGAGCGTTATCGCCCATGCGCGGCGCCCACACCTTAAGTTTGGTCGGCAGTTTTTCCTCGATAACTTTTCTTACAGCAGGTGTTGTAATGATTTGCGCTTCTGGGAACAAGCTATGCAGGACTTCCGCACCAAAATAATAATCCGGGTCCGCCTGGCTAATAAAGATCGTTTTCAAGGTTTTACCTGTATCCAGCACTTTGGCTGCAATGCGAAGTGCATCTGCTTTGGTGAATCCAGTGTCGATAACCATAACCTCATTTTCGCCAATTATGAGTGTTGAATTAACGTGGAAACTGTTTTGGTCAGCGTTGTAAACATCAAAAGTGAGGTTTGATTGTTCAGCTGCCAAAGTATTCGTCGCGATCAGCATCGAAGCTGCAAGTAGGGTAAGTCTTTTCATCATTCTCTCCATTAACTGGGCTGTGTGTTGGGACATGAGGATGATAGGAAATTGACCTGACCGGAAAAATACCTCAAAGTTAACAACATTGTTTCTTAAATCGAACATATGGATGGATAGACTTACCGCTGCTAAAGTATTTGTCGATGTCGCACAGTCGGGCAGTTTTACTGCCACAGCAGATAGGCTAGATATGTCAAGACCAATGGTCACTAGGTACATTGAAGCAATGGAAGACTGGCTTAGTGTGCGGCTTTTACACCGGACGACTCGAAAAGTCTCTCTTACCACCGCAGGGGAATCTTGCCTTAAGCAAGTCGAACAATGGTTGGAGCAGGCTGATAAGTTAACAGCGACAACGGATACTGGTGATGAACTAACAGGGACTGTGAGAATTGCGACCAGTATGTCATTTGGCTTTTCGCAGCTCATACCTGCGATTACTGCGTTTATGAAGCTGCATCCCAAGGTCAGTATTGACATCGATCTTCAAGATTCAGTGACAGATATGGCAGACAGCCAGATTGATTTAGCGATCAGAATCGCTTCTAACCCAGATCCGTCTTTGATTGGCAAGCCCATAGCCGTATGTGACTCTGTGATTGTTGCCTCTCCGAGTTATGTTGAAAATGTCGAGCTGAGTAGACCGGAAGATTTATCGCGACTTCAGTGCTTAGGGTACAAAAACTTCCAACGTCATGTTTGGCATTTGAGTAAAGATGACGAGCATAAAGCGGTAGAGGTGCATTGTCAGTTAACCGCGAATGAGGCTACCGTGCTATTGCATGCAGCACTTAACGGAGCTGGTTTAGCGGTTCAGCCTAGGTACTTAGCTGATGAACATTTATCGAGTGGTGAGCTTGTGCAAATACTCCCCGAATGGCGTCCACAACAGATGAAGGTGTATGCCTTGTATTCTTCTCGAAAGCACTTGTCACGGACAGTGCGTTGTTTGATAGACTTCTTTGAAGATTATCTTGCAAGCTGAACATTTCTATTAGCTCAATGAATCTTAAAGCTATCTCCCGAGGAGAAATCGAGAGATAGCTGTATCATATTAAGGGTTGTCTACTCGATACCAAAAGCATCGTTTTGAGTTGGTTCTCGCATCTAGCATCCACGTATAGCTACAATGGTTATCATAGCTATAACGGCCTACGTCAATCGTGTATGGGCCAAATGAAATATCTTGTAGCGACTCAAAACGTCCGTTATACAACAAAGAAAAATGCAGGTGAGGTCCTGTTGAAGAACCACCTTGACATAAAGCAATGTTTCTTTGACTAGCATACGTTCCTATCTTTTGGTTCTTGGACACCCTGGCCCCATCTTGAACCTGTATTCCATCCATGTGGTAATAGTTTGTTGCCCATCCGTTTGGTGCCGTTACTCTCAGTTGGCAACGAGAAAATACAGAAACATAGCCTTCATGTGCAGCGGTGACACTATAAGTTTGCTCGCCCCAGCGTGGCCAGTCATAAGATACGTCAACTGAAGACAGAGGGTAGCCAGATCCTGTGTGCGAATGTGGGCCGTTTGGTATCCAGTTATATCCCACTCTCCATGGCCACTGCATATCAGGGGGAGAAACGAAAGAGGTTTCTTCAGCAGCTATCGGTGTCCCAAATTGCTCAGAATAAAACGTCTGCCACTTAGGCCATTGTTCGACACTCTGGAGTGATGACACAACAGCATAGGTTGCAGCGAGATCTTGTGTCTCCAGCTGTTGCTTTGTGTGATAAAAAAACTGTGAAAGGCGATTTGCAACGTGTCTAATTTCACTCCTAACTTGTTGTAACTCAGCCTCAGATAATGTGTGATTAAGCGTCCAGCCATGAGACACCGCCAGTGTTGCTAAAATCACTCTGGGATCAACCCCCATTGCTCCGCTCCAATGGTTGAGCTCCTCTTCTAATACTAGCCACTTAGAGTTTTCATCGAAGTAATCAGTGATCAAAAATGGGTATGTTACTGGCCTGTAGACGAAACTTTGCTCTGTGAGTAGAGTTGGAATATTTTGCTGCTCCAATGTCGAAAGGTTAAGTTCACCTGTATCGATAGTAGGTAGAATAGAGTGCGAGAATCCTTGCGCACTAAAAAGTATTAGCAAGGTACCAAGTTGTGTTTTCATAATGTTCTCCAGCCAACTGTTATGCTTGCAAGCCCCAACATGGTGAACTTACGAGCTGACAGCGAGTTCATAGGAGAACGACTGCTCGTAATCTTTTCTCTTTTGATCATTGCAGCACTGCAAGCGATCTTCACTAGCAATAAATGCCAATGACTCTTAAGCCTAATACGGCGTGTTACTCCTGATATGCCGATGTTGAATAGAGTAAAACTCTGCCGTTTTGAAAGTGTAATAAGTAGTGCACTTAGTACCAAAATAGTGCTGTGTCGTACGCTGTATAGAATGATGAACAGAACTTGTGTTGATGGCGAAGAGTGAGAGGCAGAAAATGGATGATAGCTCTGATTACAAGGTCTCTAGATGAGTGTATAAGCAGAGCTACAGTGGGATAAATGGTATAGAAGATAGTTCTATGTCGATCCAGCTTACTTTTCTTTGAATGTCAGAGTCAGATTAAGCGGTACACGATCTGAAATTTTAATCCCCCCAACCGTCGCTGCTAGGTTCGTTAGGTTCTCAGTAGGAATTCCAAAATCCGATGCACCAACAATCACTGGAGAAAGCGAACTGACCATTACGTGACTGTCTGATTTGAACGCCACGACTGAAAAGTTAATCGTCTTAGTTTGTCCATAAAGAGTGACCTGGGCGGGCACTGTTAATTTCTGCGGAGCATCAGACAATGATTGTGTATCAACGTTACCGCTTACCGTTACTGTCGGGAACTTAGCAGAGTCAAAGAACAGCTCGTTCAGGCGACTATCACGAATTGGAATGCCTGTTTGAACGCCTTTTAAATCAATAGACACTTCAAACTTACCGCTGCTGTCAAAAGTGCCCGATAAAGTGTTAATTGTTGCAGGCTCAACAACAAACTGATTTTTAATCGTTGCGAAGCTGACTGAAGAAAGTGAGGGATCCAGTTGGTAATTATCTGCAGCAAACGAATGAGCAGATGCCAAAGCCAGAGCAAGACTTAAAACCGGTAGAACTTTTTTCATTATTGTAATCCTTTTGATAAGTGTTCGGACTCATAGTAGTCCCAAAGACGACAAGGCAATAATGAATTTATTCGATAGATTTTTGTGCTTTTTTCGATGGAATATTAAGCAGGTACAGGAGGCCTAAAAACAGCAGCCTGATAGATAACCATCAGGCTGAGACAGTTACTAGCTAATGAGCTAGATACGATTCGATGTTTTTACGTAACCGTCACCACGGCTCCCCGTTGATTTGTTAAATACGATCCAGTGATAGTTGCCATTGGCCGGGTATGCAGTGATGCTTCTCATTGGCCCTGCCAGGATCGTTGTTCCTGTGTAATCGAACAGGTATAAATCCAGCGACGCGTTTGAGAGATTCGTCAAGCTCGCCGTTGCGGCTTTATTGGCACACTTTTGTTCAAAAGAATGCGCAATTGTGGCGGTTTGAGGCTGTAGATTTGTAAAGTAGTGGTTATTAGAAATTGTGATACGACAGCTGAAATTGTAGGCAGCGGCCATTTCCGCAAAACCTTTCTGTTTGATTTGCTGCTGTTCCTTTTGAGTGATATTGAGTTCAACGCTGTTGTTAGTGGTCTTTTTCGAATCCAGTTCAACCAATGGGTAGGCTACGCCATCCAGATAAACAACGGATGGAAGTTCGGAAGAAGCAAGTGCGTTAAAAGAAAGTGCTGCAAGGGCGAGAGTGGTTGTTACGAGTTTCATGTTTTCATTCCTTTTTATTGTTCGAATAAATATTAAAATGATTTCATATGATTAAAAAGAATGAAAAGATATTGCTGTGATAATAAGATCAAAACTATGTAACTGATAATTATAACTTTTTAAGAATAATTGAACTGAGTTTTACTCAGGGGGGATACATTGTCTTGTGTAGCGCTAGAGCAATGCGGTTTGGTGTACGAGTCTTCAAAGTTGGGCGAATTTTTCTCGAATTAATGGTGTCACATACTCGAAGAACGCATGAACTTTCGCACTACGCCTCATATCAGGGTGCGCCAGCAGCCATAGCTCAGTGTCATATTGGCTCAAGTTTCTGTGTATCGAATGCAAGTTAGGGTTACTTTCGCATAGATAACGGGGAAGAGCAGCAATTCCGAAGCCTGCGACAGCAAATTCATGAACACCCATCAACGAGTTCGAAATTGTTACCGGTGCATCGGCATGTTTGAGTTGGTGAACGATTTTGTTCATTGATGACTGATTGAGGCTGTCGATCAATCTTAACCAGCGAAAGTTCTCTGGCTTATCGTCGGCCATAGTTTCTATATAATTGTGGCTTGCATATGTGGCATAAGATATTTCGGAGAGCTTCCGACCAACCCAGTGTTCTGGTGGGTTTCGTGTTGGCCGTAAAGCTATGTCGGCTTCACGCTGAACCAAGTCTAAATTTTTCGCACCGGTTAAAATACACAATTCGACATCTGGATAGGCATATTGAAATCCTCTAAAGATATCCACCAGCGTATACATCAGAGAATCAGTAGTCGTAATGGTGAGTTGGCCCTCAAGTCTAGAATTCTGGCCGCCTAGCTCTCTGTGGATGCGGTCAACACCTTCTTTTAGTTCCTGAGCGTACTGGAAAAATTTTTCTCCTTCGGCTGTCATTACATAGCCGGTCTGCAGTCTTTCAAAGAGTCTGACGCCAAGCTTTAGCTCAACGCCTTCGATACGGCGAAATACAGTCGAGTGATTTACTCCCAGCTTTCTCGACGCAGCAGAGAGCGACCCTGTCTCGCAAACAGCTAACACAAAAGGAATGTCATTCCAATCTAAGTCCTGTGCATTCATGCAAGCATCCTTTGCAATGTTGCTTAATTTACGTGCACAGACTGTCGAATTATATTTTCTTCATCAACTACGGTGTGCCAATAACGGTTGGCAGCCCAGAGGTTTGAGATTGAGTAATGGTTTAGGAGAGAAGATATGAAAGTTTTGGTTATCGGCGCAACAGGTACCATTGGTAAGGCGGTTGTCGAACAGTTATCAACGCAGCATGAGGTTATCCGTGCAGGTTATAAAGGAGGAGATGTCCAGGTTGATCTGTCTTCAAAGACGTCGATCGAGGAGCTGTTTAATCGAGTTGGGACATTGGACGCTATTGTGAGTACCGCTGGGGCAGCCAACTTTGTTTCGTTAAATGAAGCTAAAGATGAAGACTTCCAACTTGCGCTTAGCAATAAATTGATGGGGCAGGTTAATTTGGTGAGAGTAGGGCAGGAGCATTTGTCTGATGGTGGTTCTATCACTTTAACCTCAGGTGTTTTATCTCGTCAGCCGATGCCGGGCTCAGTCACGTTGAGTATGGTTAACGGCGCTTTAGAGTCATTTACAAAAGCGGCTGCGTTGGAAGTAGAGCGTGATATTCGTATTAACGTTGTCAGCCCAGTGTTTGTAAAGGAAACCATGGAGATGATGGGTATGGATCCAACCTCTGGTCTTTCTGCTGACGACACCGCTAAAGCGTACGTCGCATCAATCGAAGGTAGTGCCAATGGAGAAACGTTAGACGTTTTAGATTTTGTATAAGTAAGCACCGTTTTTCAAACTAAGGGGCCTAAGTAGAGGCTCCCTTTATCTGGGAGATGCTCCGTCCTAAGTAAGAACTGATTGAATGGCATACAGGTACGCGTCGTGTGTAGCTCAGTATCCATATTAGGTGTTCATGTTTCATTCACGTAGTAAATAGTAGTTTGTTCCTGTTGCTAGTTATCATTAGCGGAGAAAGGAAAATGGATACCAGAGAAAAACTATCATCGATTACCATCACACTTCACTGGGTCGTAGGTGTATTAATGCTCTATATGGTTATGTCAGGCCTCTTTATGGAAGACATCGGAATTCAATGGTTGTTTGATTCTCATACCTCGTTTGGAGTGGCAATCTTACTAGTTGTCATTCCAAGAGTTATCTGGCGGTACTCAAATGGCTGGCCGGAGCATGCTGGAGACTACACACAGTTTGAAAAAATAAGTGGTAAGGCAGTGCATTGGGCACTTCTGATTGCGACTCTACTTATGCCGTTATCAGGTATGATGATGGCGATTGGCGGCGGACATGGCTTACACTTTTTTAGTTTTGATCTTTTAGCAGCTACGCCAGACCCGACTAATCCAGGAGAAAACGTAGTTATTTATCCGCGTCTTGATGATATTGGGGATACTATCCACTCCTTCATCGGCGAAACACTCTTGCCTGCTGCGATCATTCTTCATATTGTCGGAGCACTCAAGCATCACTTAATCGACAAAGACAGAACGCTGCTGCGAATGCTAGGTCGATAACTACGTAAATTTAGGCGCCGTTCTAATGTCTCACATGAAGTTATAAATGCGCCAGTGTCAAGAAGACCCGCAAAGTAAAATCGGTGAGCTGGGCGCACAAAAAAGGCCGTATCATTTTCATTGCCCAAATGATACGGCCAAAGCTATCAATCGATTAATATTTGAAGTTAGCGACAATTTGCTCCAGTTTGTGGCTAACACCTGACACTTGTTCGCTACAACGAACGGAACCTGCTACTACTTGGTGTGTGTCGCCTGCTAAATGTGCAATTTCGGTAATGTTGCGGTCTATCTCTGCAGATACCATGGATTGCTCTTCTGAAGCGGTTGCTATTTGTGTATTCATGTCCGACATTTCACTGATCCGCAACGTCATCGCGTCAATCGCCTTGACCACTTCCTTGGTACTGGCCTTGGTATGATGCGCTTGATCTAAGCTTGAAGACATTTTCGTAACGGTTTGTTGTATACCGGATGTCAGAGTCTGAATTGTGGTTTCTATTTGATGGGTGGAATTGTTTGTCATCAGCGATAGCTGTCTGACTTCATCGGCTACCACAGCAAAGCCACGGCCATTTTCACCCGCCCGAGCGGCTTCTATTGCAGCATTTAGAGCAAGGAGGTTAGTTTGTTCTGCAATCCCTTGGATGGTCGCGATAACTTGATTAATCTCTTTGCTCTGCTCAGCTAGGTCCTCAATTAAGGCTTGGGACTCTTCAATATTCGTCGAGAGAGCTTCAATACTGTCACTGGTTGAGTGGGTGACATTTAGAGCGCTGTCGGCCTGATGTTTCATACTCTCAGCATTTTGAGCTGCGGACTCGATATTGGCGGTAATCTCATTGCTGGTCATCACTAATTCGTTGACCGCAGTCGCCACAGATTCTGACTGTACCTTCTGCTGCTCAGCATTATTCATACTTTTTACAGCGGCATGCTCTGAACTGCATGAGCTTTCACTCAACACCGACATAACACTGGCTAACTCTTTAATGTGACCATGAAGTTGGGATATGAATCGGTCAAAAGAGTTAGCAAGTTGGGCTAATTCATCATCACCTTTGGCATTCATACGGACTGTTAGGTCACCATCCCCACTGGCAATGTTTTCCATGAGGACGTTTATGGCTTGAATACGGCTTAGGATGCTTCTCCCAATAAGGAATAACATGCTTGAGAGTAAGACAACAATTGCTCCTCCAATTAAGAAAAGCTGACTTTTGATTTCTGAGGACTTTCGAGAAATGACTTGGCTTATATCAGTTTGCAGACCGTTGATGGCTTCTTCAGTATTATGAACGTTAGCTCTTAGTGCGCCTCTAAGCCCCTCGCTAGAGGTCAGACCGAGAATTTCACAAGCCTCGACTAATTTTTCTGCGTTGCTTTGGTATTCAGTAAACACCGACTGAAGTGATTGAGGAACATGCTCACTTGCAGAAAACTTATCTAGAGAGGCGAGGAAGGAGGCACTTGTTTCTTTATTGGTATTAGCGAGATATCGATAATCCGCTTCCATTAGCTCAAGTAGTTCAACTTCTAACGCAAAACTGTCTTTGTCTGCTGCAGCGACTTTCAATGCTTTTCTAGAGCGTTCCATTTCTGCAATTAAGTTGGACGCGACATCAACTCCTTCAATTGCGTTAACTTGGTTTACCAACTTGTGAAACTGGACTTGGTACTGATTGAGAGTTGATACAATAATGGAAGTACGTTCTTCCATATCAAGATTGTGAGACTTTAAAACGATGGTAAGGGCCGTTAAACGTTCTGATAACTCTTCAAACGTTTTGTCGAAACGCTGCGGGTATTTCATATCTTTACGCGCAAGAAAATCCTTTTCGTGACGACGTAACATAAGCAGATCGACGGAGCTTTGTAGATTATCTATGGCCGCATGTTCTAAGGATTCGAAACTGTTAAAACTGACTTGCTCGTAATAAGCGTACAAGCCGACGCTAACCAGTAAAGTCAAATTGATAAGAATTAACTTAGCACGAATGGAAAAAGAAAAAGCAAACCGCTCTGATTTAGGTGAGCCGTTCATGGACACCTCCCTGTAGCCTGATGACATTGAATATTCGCTTTAATTATGTGCTTTATGACAGTTTTGTTAATGCGAATATAAAACTAATAGCATTGGAGAGGTGTTTTGCAAGTTAGCTGGCTATAAATATCATTTCATATCACCTTTTACATCAAATACGATTTTTTCTGCTCCGGTGAAAACCTGAAATCTCAGCCCTTTAGCCCTTGCTATCGTCGTAATTCCAAACTTTTTAGCTAAATCTAACCCCATTTGGGTAACGCCAGAGCGTGAAAGCAATACTGGAATACCCATCTGCGCTACTTTGATGACCATTTCTGATGTTAGTCGACCCGTTGTGTAGAAGATTTTATCCTCGCCGCTTAGATTCTCTAGCCACATTTCTCCGGCCAGTGTGTCGACAGCATTGTGCCGACCGACGTCTTCGACAAAAGACAACACTTCATTGTGTCGGCAGATCGCGCAACCATGAACAGCACCAGCTTTTTTGTAGGTGTCGTTGTAGTGAGTGAGCGCCTCAAGTGCAGAATAAATCTCCGATTGTTTGAGTTTCACTTGTGGTACCTGATAGTTCTCAAGCTGCTTCATGACATTGCCGTACATGGTGCCCTGACCACAGCCTGATGTAACGGTTTTCTTTTTTAGTGCACTTTCAAGATGCTCAGTGTTTTCTTTCGTGATAACGGCTGCGCTATGTGTTTCCCAATCGATGATGACTGACTCAAGTGATTCTAGGTCTGAAAGAAAACTCTGGTTTTTTAGGTATCCAAGTACAAGAGACTCAGGGCGTGATCCTAATGTCATCAGCGTGACGATTTCTTTCCAGTTGAGCATCACAGTCAGAGGGCGTTCACAGGCGATCTGTTTGACAATTTTTTCACCATATTCATCGCAGACTTCTACTTCCATGGTCTGCAGTGGATTCTCACTGGTTCGGATGATGTTAGGTTTCACTACAAGGTTTCCTGCTTTAGATTGTTTGCGGTTTTGAAGGGGTAAGCAAATACCGTTCCCATCACGTAATCCAATCACAGACCTTAGGTACAGTTATTGCTAGAAAACAACAAAATGAATATTTGAGCGAATAAGTATGTCAAAACAAGAAATTGTTAGTGCTCAGCTAGAGAAATCTGAGTCTTTGTGGTCCATGAACTGTGACCTAAAATCCCATGAAATCTCGACGGGAGTATGGTCAACCACGCAATGGCAGCTGCTTGGGTTTGAGCTTCAACCTGACAGTTACAGCGAAAATACAACGACGCTACAACTACATCGAGATGAGAGAACAGATTACCGCTTCAACCTAAGTTCTCAACAGCCGAAGCTTTTTCTGATTCTGGATGCTGTAGACAATGAAGAACAACCCCATATCGTTTCACTGACGGCTTCGCAGAGTGCGGCTGGTCAGTATATGGATGGTGATTATCTGGTGTTATCTAATGAAATGCCGTTGCCTGTCCAAGCTTGGATCGAAGCGTACATAGGTCGTCATGGTGAACTGCTTGAAGTAAGACGTAAGAAGCGTAAAGGAGCGGGGCGTTCAAGTGGCAAGTAGCTTTATATCGCGTTGGTCTAAACGCAAGTTTGATGGTGAGCAGGAACAGAACGCTTCCCTCACCGATCTGCCTCCTGAAGACGCAGCAGGCCAACTCGAAAGTGACGGTAGCTCTACAGATATCACGCTAGAACAAGACTCTAAAGAGACGAGTGTGGCAGCGTTATTGGTCTCTGAAGCCGAATCAGCCGTAAAGAAAGCGGCGTTGAGAAAGCTGTTCTTATCCGGTGAGTTCAGTGAGGTCGATCGACTCAATGACTATGATCACGACTATAAAGCGGTGAAGAGTTTATCCACCGACGTGGCCGCCAAGCTTCGGGAGTGGGTGAATCAAGATGATGAGCAAGAAAATTCCACTGACGTGGAGTCTGATAGTTCAGATGTTGAACAGCCTTTGAATACAGAAAATGACTTAAGTGCTGAAACCGATGCAGATGAGGTGGGACAAAATATACCACACAAAAAATAGGTACATTTTGACTAAACAATCAATTACGAGGGTGGGACAAAATGTCTCACCCTTTTTTTATTCGGTTTCCTAGTAAGAGAAATGAGTGTAACTAACTGATAATTAATAATATTAAAATTGGTATAGCAATTGCTAATAAACGGATAAAACAAAATTCATGTTCTTAATGCTGGAACAGAGCAATGCTAAAACAACTATTACAACAATCTCAGTCAGAGAATGGTAAAGCGCGTCTTTACGCGTTTGAGAATACCGTTGAACTGACAAACCTCATTCCTCCTACGGTCAGTTATGAGAGTGGAGGACATACACTCATCATCGGGCCGACTTCAATTATTGAAAGCGCCGCAGAGCAGTTGTCTCAAATGGGAAGCTTAACACTGCTATCTACTGATGGTGAGCCTGGCAGCCATGGCAATATTTATTACGCCAATCAGGTTCAAGTCTCAGGGTTTCTCGGCGCATTTGATGTTCATACACAAAACCATGGCTTGAGCAGCAATCTGGCTCAGGTCGCCATCAATCAACAATGCTTCGATATCGTATTAGATCTTTGCCTCAATAGCTGTATGGATGAAGAGGTACCCGCTCCGGGTTACTTCCCTGTAGGCAGAGGCTATCCAAAGCTTGCGGATGCTCTGGAAGAGATCCCAAACTTAATGGGGACGTTCGATAAACCGAAGTTTTTTCGATTGGATACCGATCTCTGCGCGCATAGTTCACGAGGGGTTAAAGGCTGTGAGCGCTGTGTTGACGCTTGCCCCGCAGGTGCTTTGTCTAGTGAAGGGAGTGACAAAACGGGTCATCGAATCGAAATCAACCCGTATTTGTGTCAGGGCGTAGGTACGTGTGCAACGGCTTGCCCGACAGAAGCTATCCACTATGCATTGCCGAACCCTCAAGAAACTCAGAAATTTATTGAGCGTACTTTGGCGAACTATCACCAAGCTGGAGGGGTTGCTCCGGTTGTACTGATATGCAGTGAGCGTCACGAAAACTTTAACGTTATGGCGCTAAATGTGTTGCCGGACAATGTTGTTCCTATTGTGGTTGAAGATCTTCCGTCGGTAGGTATCGACTCTTGGTTTGCAGCTTTGGTCAATGGAGCAACACAAGTGTTGTTTGCCGCAAGCAAGCGTATGCCAGCGACGATATTACGCGTTTTGCAAAATGAAGTTGCCACAGCGCAGGAGTTACTGTCTCAAATTGGCATTGAACGAGACACTATCGATATTCTCTACATGGAATCGCTAAGTGAGAGTCGCCCACAATTGCGTGTTGACTCGTTTGATTTGTCACTCGGTGACTTACAAGGCAATAAAAGGCAGCGACTTTTTACCGCTCTTGATTCGCTCGCCCAGACTCGAACTCCTATTGAAACTCTTGTTGAGCTTCCTGCTAATGCGCCTTATGGCAATATCTCTTGCGAAAGTAAAGACTGCACATTGTGCATGAGCTGTGTTGCGGTTTGTCCAACCAGAGCACTTCATACCGACGGCCAATCACCATCGCTTAAATTTGTTGAGCAAGACTGTGTTCAATGTGGGCTATGTACCAAAGCCTGCCCTGAAAACGCTCTTACTATGACGCCTCGAATGAACTGGGATGCGGCTGCTCGGCAGTCAGCTATGACGATTCACGAAGAAAAGGCGGCGGAATGTATACGCTGCCACAAACCTTTCGCGCCTCAATCTATGATCGATATGCTTCAGAATAAGTTACGTGGTCACTCTCACTTTAATGATGACAGTGCGCTCAACCGTATCGCCATGTGTGAGGACTGCCGAGTCATCGATATGTTTGAAGCGATGGCTGACGATCCGACCAAACAGCTGAACTATTAGGAGATGAAAGTGGAAGAGCAACTTACTTTAAGAGCTGACATCTACTTGATGTTATCAGCGTTGTATCGCCAATGTCCTACCGTGGATTTAGTGCAATTTTTGGCTGATTTGGAAATTGAAAACGCGCCTAGTGAGATGCAGTCGGCATGGCGGGCTCTCAAGCAGGCGGCGCTTGACGTAAATGCCTCAGAACTTGAAGACGAATATCACGAGCTGTTTATTGGTATCGGCCGTGGCGAAGCCGTTCCGTTTGCATCCTGGCATCGTACTGGTTCGTTGATGGAGAAGCCGCTTGCCAACATCCGCCATGATCTGAAGTTGTTAGGTCTGGAGAGAGAAGAAAGCATCAAAGAGCCAGAAGACCATATTTCAGCCTTATGCGAAGTGATGGCGGTGCTCGTGCGCGAGCAGGATCCTCAGCAACAACATTTCTTCAATACTCACATTTCGCCTTGGTTCACCTCATTTGTTCGTCAGGTTAAGCAGGCTCAGCACGCACGTTTTTACCTTTCTGTGGCTCAGCTATGCGAAGCGTTCTTAACACTAGAACAGGTGCGGTTCAGCGCAAAGGTGAAGGGCGCTAAAGATAATTCAAGAATTGATGTGAAAAACGCCGCTGAATACGAGCAGACTCAACGATAAAGCATTCACGTCGAGAAGAGAGACAACAGTCTCCAGATACCTTATTGGTAAGGAAGCAAAATGAAAGACAATAAAGATGTTAATACCAGCCGTCGAGACCTTCTAAAGGGGCTGACTACCGCTGCTGTTGCCGGGCCTATCGTTGCAGGAACAGCCAATACTACGGCAGCGGCTGAAGTTGTACAGCCGGAGAAAGAAACCGCGAAATCAAAAGGTTATCGCGAAACCCAACATATTCGTGATTACTACGACACGCTGTAAGGAGCAGAGCAATGAAATTAGTTAAACGCTCAGACAGCGTGAGCAAAGAACAGAACCCGCTTGGCGTATCGCGTCGTGCATTCATGAGAAACTCTTCCTTGGCGGCGGGTGGCGCTGTGGTAGGCGCTGGATTGTTTGCTCCAGGGATGATTAGAAAAGCAGAAGCAAAGTCTGTGGATCCTCAAGCGAAAACCGAAGTTAAGCGGACGATTTGTTCTCACTGTTCTGTCGGTTGTGGCATTTACGCTGAAGTTCAAGATGGGGTCTGGACAGGGCAGGAGCCTGCATTCGACCACCCGTTTAACGCTGGTGGACATTGTGCGAAAGGTGCAGCTTTGCGTGAACACGGCCACGGCGAGCGCCGTTTGAAATACCCGATGAAACTGGAAGGTGGTAAGTGGAAGAAGCTTTCTTGGGATCAGGCTATCGAAGAAATTGGCGATAAGATTCTGGAT
Source organism: Vibrio sp. B183 (assembly GCF_000740665.1). Classification (NCBI taxonomy): domain Bacteria; kingdom Pseudomonadati; phylum Pseudomonadota; class Gammaproteobacteria; order Vibrionales; family Vibrionaceae; genus Vibrio; species Vibrio sp. B183. The sequence continues at coordinate 222,274 of NZ_JPQB01000007.1, forward strand.
ATCCGAAAAGACTCCGGACCAGATTCTGTCTACTGGCTAGGCAGTGCGAAGCACAGCAATGAACAGGCTTACATGTTCCGCAAAATGGCTTCATTGTGGGGAACAAACAATGTCGACCATCAGGCGCGTATTTGTCACTCGACCACGGTTGCAGGGGTAGCGAACACTTGGGGCTATGGAGCGATGACCAACTCGTTCAATGACATGCACAACTGCAAATCGATGCTGTTCATTGGTTCTAACCCCGCTGAGGCTCACCCTGTGGCGATGCAACACATCTTAATCGCCAAGGAAAAGAATAACTGTAAGATCGTTGTCGCAGATCCACGCCGAACACGTACTGCAGCCAAATCTGACCATTACGTGTCACTTCGTCCGGGATCAGATGTGGCGTTTATCTGGGGCATCCTTTGGCATGTGTTTGCCAATCAATGGGAAGACAAAGAATTCATTCGTCAGCGCGTTTTTGGTATGGATGAAATCCGTCAGGAAGTCGCGAAATGGACGCCAGCAGAAGTAGAGCGTGTGACGGGGGTGACTGAAGAGGATGTATACCAAACCGCGAAGCTGCTTTCTCAAAATCGACCGGGTTGTGTTGTCTGGTGTATGGGCGGTACTCAACATACTACAGGGAACAACAATACGCGTGCATATTGCGTGTTGGAACTCGCATTGGGCAACATGGGTAAATCCGGCGGTGGTGCAAACATTTTCCGTGGTCACGACAATGTTCAGGGCGCTACCGACCTTGGTGTTTTGTCGCATACTTTGCCCGGCTATTACGGCTTGTCAGACGGCGCTTGGAAGCACTGGTCGAAAGTGTGGGGGCTCGATCACGAATGGGTTCAGAAGCGTTTCGATCAAAGTGAATACCGCGGCAAAAAGCCAATGAACAACATGGGGATTCCTGTTTCGCGATGGATTGATGGTGTTCTTGAAAATAAGGACAACATCGAGCAAAAGGATAATATCCGCGCAATGTTTTACTGGGGACACGCGGTGAACTCTCAGACTCGTGGTGTTGAAATGCGCACTGCGATGAAGAAACTGGAGATGATGGTCATTGTTGACCCTTACCCAACAGTAGCAGCGGTCATGAACGATCGTACCGATGGCGTGTACCTTCTTCCTGCGACTACGCAGTTCGAAACTCACGGAAGTGTGACAGCATCAAACCGCTCGATTCAGTGGCGAGACCAAGTCGTGGAACCACTTTTCGACTCTAAGCCTGATCACGAAATTATGTATCTGCTGACCAAGAAACTCGGGTTTGCTGAGCAGCTATTTAAAAATGTCAAAGTCGAAAACAACCAGCCTGTCATCGAAGATATCACGCGTGAGTTCAACCGCGGGATGTGGACTATCGGTTATACCGGTCAAAGTCCAGAGCGCTTGAAGTCTCATCAGCAAAATTGGCACACCTTCCATAAAACCTCTTTGGAGGCAGAGGGCGGTCCAGCACATGGAGATACTTATGGACTTCCTTGGCCGTGTTGGGGCACCCCAGAAATGAAACACCCAGGGACACATATTCTCTACGATACCTCCAAACCGGTTGCGAAGGGAGGTGGTAATTTCCGCGCAAGATACGGTGTTGAGTACGAAGGTCACAATCTTCTGGCGGAAGACAGCTACTCAAAAGGCAGTGAGATTGAAGATGGCTACCCTGAATTCAGCGATAAGTTGTTAAAATCTCTGGGGTGGTGGGATGATCTAACCGCTGAAGAAAAAGCCGCGGCAGAAGGCAAAAACTGGAAGACAGATTTGTCTGGAGGCATTCAGCGAGTTGCGATTAAGCACGGATGTATCCCTTTTGGCAACGCGAAAGCTCGTGCCATTGTCTGGACATTCCCTGACCGCGTGCCTTTACACCGTGAGCCGTTGTATACGCCACGTCGAGATTTAGTGGCGGATTATCCGACTTGGGATGACAGTGAATCTATCTATCGACTGCCAACCATGTACAAATCAATTCAGGATCAGGATAAATCTGGTGAGTATCCGATCATCCTGACTTCAGGCCGCTTGGTTGAATATGAAGGTGGCGGTGAAGAAACTCGTTCAAACCCTTGGCTTGCTGAACTTCAACAAGAAATGTTTGTTGAGGTGAACCCGAAAGACGCCAACGACCTTGATTTCCGCGACGGAGACATGGTTTGGGTTGAAGGTGCAGAGAAAGGCCGCATTCACGTCAAAGCAATGGTGACACGTCGAGTGAAGCCGGGCATGGCATTTATCCCATTCCACTTTGGTGGCAAGTTCCAGGGCGAAGATTTACGAGATAAATACCCAGAAGGGACGGACCCTTACGTCATTGGTGATTCCGCCAATATTGCCACTACCTATGGCTACGATCCTGTCACTCAGATGCAGGAAACCAAAGTCACCCTCTGTAACATTCGTAAAGCGTAAGGAGTTAACCAATGGCTAGAATGAAATTCCTATGTGATACCAAGCGCTGCATCGAATGTAACGGCTGTGTCACTGCGTGTAAGAACGAAAATGATGATGCGCTTGAGTGGGGTATTCAGCGTCGTCGCGTGGTCACACTAAATGATGGTGAACCGGGCGAGAACTCAATTTCAGTAGCGTGCATGCACTGTACTGATGCACCTTGTATGGCGGTGTGCCCGGCAGACTGCTTTGAACACACCGAAGATGGCATAGTGCTTCATAACAAAGATCTTTGTATCGGTTGTGGTTACTGTTTGTTTGCCTGTCCTTTTGGTGCACCTCAGTTTCCTAAGCAGGAAGCGTTTGGCGAGCGTGGAAAAATGGACAAATGCACTTTCTGTGCTGGTGGCCCTGAAACCGAAGCAGGGTCAGTGGAAGAGCGTCAGAAGTACGGTGCAAACCGCATTGCTGAAGGTAAGCTGCCTATGTGTGCGTCTTTGTGTTCAACGAAAGCTTTGCTAGCGGGTGATGCAGAGAAAGTTTCGCACATTTTCCGTCAGCGTGTAGTTGAGCGCGGCGCGAAGGGCGCAGGCTGGACGAACGGTAATGACCTGTCTTACGACGCCACCAAAAGCTAACGTTGGAGATGGTCATGTTTTCAATGTTTAAACGTGCATCTCTTTTAATGCTGTCGATCATGGCAGCATTAATGTTTGCTTTTTCATTGCCTGCTCAGGCAGAGCAAAAAGAAGCTGATGTTGCACAACGAGAAATGTCTCAATTGGCTGGCGCGGATTTCTGGCGTCAGGTTCGTCAGGGAGAAGAGGGCTACACTACTTCTCAATTCCCAGAGCATGGGGTGCTGATCAGTGCTCCCGGCCAGACTTGGTACATTCTCAAAGAAAAGTGGATGTCTCCGGCAGGCGCAGTCGCCATCTTTGGCAGTATTGCGTTCGTGACATTGATGTACATCGTGATTGGCCCGCTGATGCTCAGTGCGCCAAGAACAGGTAAAAAAATCAAGCGTTGGTCTCGATTTGATCGAGCATTGCACTGGAGTATGGCGTTTACGTTCTTAACATTAGCCTTTAGTGGATTGATGTTGGTTTACGGTAAACACTTCCTTAAGCCGTACATTCCATCAGAGTTGTGGGGTTTCATCATTATGTTGGCCAAGCAATACCACAACTACATTGGGCCAATCTTCTATGTGCTGCTGATTTGCGTACTAGTGAAATGGTGGCGCAAGTCGATCTTCAAGAAAGTCGACCTTGTTTGGTTTATGAAGTTAGGCGGCATGGTCGGGAAGCACAAGGGCTCTCATCCTTCTGCTGAGTTTTCCAATGCAGGTGAAAAGGCTTTGTTCTGGCTACTTATCGTAGTTGGAACCGCGGTTGCGCTGAGTGGCTTAGTTCTGGACTTCCCGATCTTCGGGCAAACGCGGCGTGATATGGAGATGTCGAATCTCGTCCATATGGTGGCTGCTCTGATCCTGATTTGTGGCTTTATTTTCCATATATACATTGGTTTGTTTGGAATGGAAGGCGCACTGGAAGGCATGGTGACGGGCGAAGTCGATGAAACTTGGGCAAAAGAACATCATGACCTGTGGTACGAGGAAATGAAGGCGAAAGAGCACCAAGAAGCTTCGGAACATGACAGCGTAAAAGGAGTGCAAACCAATGAACAAACCTCATAAAGGAATTTGGATTGCGTACATCCTAAGTATTTTTACGCCATTTACTTGTTTGATTTCAGGTGTTGTAGCGATCGTTTATGCGGGTTACAGGCTGGATAAAGGTCAGGACGGAGAAGTGATTGATTCACACTATTATGGTTTGATTCGTACGTTCTTTCTCAATCTGATCTATTTCGTTGTTCTTATCATCACTGTCGCAACGTCTAATGGGGTTTTGAAAGGCGTGAATGATTACTGGTACCAGAACCATATTATTGATGATATCGCTTATTATATTCCCTACGTAGGTATGCTCTTTGGGGCAATAGCGATTATTGTTTGGTTTGTACGTATGTATCAAGGGATTAGCAAACTACAGGCGAATCAGCCGTTTTCATTCAACAAAGGACCAAACCTTTAAATGTATATAGCCCTGTTATCTCAGGGCTTTTTTTGCACCAAGTTAACGCGCTACAGCATGGTGCTCTGTCACCATCTTAGTGCGATTAATTTTAAATCTATCATTTACTATGGGCGTGCTGTAATTATTAAATTTATACTTATCAACTAGATAGGTGCTCTCGATTTCCCATTGATTTGCTGGCACGGTCGTTGCTCCACATTCGCTTTTCAAATTGATGTCACCACTTTGGTGATTTTATTGTGCTAGTGCACAGGATAAGTGCGTAGCGAATTGATGGAGACAATTTACAATGAGCGTAACTGCCAGTCAGGTTCACGGAGCGGTTCAAACCTTGACCCAGAGTTCCGATACTCTTTTCCTTCTACTCGGCGCCATTATGGTATTTTTAATGCACGCTGGGTTTGCCTTCCTTGAAGTTGGAACGGTGCGACACAAAAATCAGGTTAACGCACTGGTTAAAATACTCGCTGACTTTGGTATTTCTGCAATTGCTTATTTCTTTATCGGCTATTGGGTTGCGTATGGTGCTAACTTTTTTGCTGATGCCCAAACTTTGTCTCAAGGTAACGGTTATGAATTGGTCAAATTCTTTTTTTTACTGACGTTTGCTGCCGCAATACCAGCGATTGTATCAGGGGGAATTGCAGAGAGAGCTCGTTTTTACCCGGTACTTGTTGCGACCTTTTTCACCGTTGGGCTCGTATATCCTGTATTTGAAGGCATGATATGGAACGGAAACTTTGGTCTGCAATCCTGGTTTGAAGACCACTTTGGTTACGGATTCCACGATTTTGCAGGGTCCGTTGTTGTCCATGGTGTAGGGGGCTGGATCGCATTAGTTGCGGTAGTGTTCCTTGGTATGAGGAAAGGCAGAATTCGCGCTGGAAAGCACACTAACTTTGCTCCTTCCAATATTCCATTTCTCGCGCTTGGCGCTTGGATTTTGTGTGTGGGCTGGTTTGGGTTTAACGTCATGTCAGCACAAACACTTAATGGAATCAGCGGCCTTGTTGCAATGAACTCTCTAATGGCGATGGTAGGAGGCATTGTTGTGTCTTTGATTGCGGGTAAAAATGACCCCGGCTTCATTCACAATGGCCCACTTGCTGGTTTGGTTGCTGTATGTGCTGGCTCAGACCTGATGCATCCTATTGGTGCTCTAATTACAGGTGGTATTGCGGGTGCCTTGTTTGTTTACCTGTTTACGTACTTGCAAAACAAAACCAAGATTGATGATGTGCTGGGTGTTTGGCCTTTACATGGCGTATGTGGCGCGTGGGGCGGCATTGCCGCAGGGATATTTGGCCAAAGCGCACTAGGCGGTCTGGGAGGAGTGAGTGTCAGTGTACAGGTGCTTGGTACTTTAGCTGGCATTACAGTTGCTCTTGTCGGTGCGCTAATCGTCTATGGGGTCATCCATAAAATATCAGGGCTACGCTTATCAGAAGAAGATGAGTTTAACGGTGCAGATTTAGCTATCCATAAGATCTCTTCTAGCAATGAGGATTGATTTCTAAGCACGTATAGAGCGGTATATGCCGCTCTCTTTCATTTATAACCTTAGGCAGAACAACCTTTTTTCATGTTAGTCTGAGGATAATCAGAATTCTGATTATCAACTGAAGATGTTGCCTGACACCCGGTCATGAATAATATGACTAGCGATAACGTGAACCATTTCATCTATACTTCCTCACACTTTTCAAAAAGTCAGCCCTCAAATACAACTATGGTCTAATCTGAACGACTATTGCTGATAATTCTCAGGTGGTAAGCTTATATCAAACATAATTAAAGGGATTTGATATGAAGTTTCCTTATAACAATATTGTAGTACTTACTGGGGCAGGTATTTCGGCTGAGTCAGGGATTCAGACTTTTAGAGCTCAGGATGGTTTATGGGAAGATCATCGCATTGAAGATGTGGCAACGCCCGAGGGTTTTGAGCGCAATCCAGACCTCGTGCAGGACTTCTACAATCAGCGTCGTTTAAAGCTTCAGGAAGAGGGTATAGAACCCAATGCCGCCCATTTAGCTTTGGGGCGCCTTGAGAAAGAACTCGAGGGTACAGTAACCATCATCACGCAAAATATTGATAACCTTCATGAGCGCGGTGGAAGTGTTAATGTGATTCATATGCATGGAGAGCTACTGAAAGCACGATGCAGTGAATCTAATCAGGTTGTTGAAGAGAAGGGTGAAGTTAAGACAGGAGACCTTTGTCACTGTTGTCAAATTCCTTCTCAGATGCGACCACACGTTGTCTGGTTCGGAGAGATGCCTCTGCGAATGGGCGATATCTACGAATCATTAGAAAAAGCCGATTTGTTTATCTCGATTGGTACGTCTGGGGTGGTATATCCAGCCGCAGGGTTTGTACATGATGCCAAAATGCATGGAGCGCATACGCTTGAAATCAATCTTGAACCTAGTGCGGTTGAGAGTGAGTTTGAAGAAAAACGCTATGGTAAAGCAAGTATCGAGGTACCTAAGCTGGTCGAAGAAATCTTAGCGTTGCAAGAGCCAAACGTTAAACACGCTTAATTCAGTCACTCTCGGCGCCTTTGCGCTGAGAGTTTTTCATTTCATACATAGCTTTATCCGTTTTTATCAGGTTCTCTTTTAAGGTTTCAGGTGTAGAGGCCTCAATGCCGTAGCTGAATAAGATTTGTTCTTCGACCAAGTCTTTTTTGATTCTATCGATGAAGGCTTCACCTTCTCCCGGGCCAACCACAATTACAAACTCATCTCCGCCGATGCGAAATGCTTTATCCGTAGGGCTTACCGATGCATTGACGGCTTGCGCGAAACGGATGATGGCTAAATCGCCACTAGCGTGTCCATGCGTATCGTTGATTTGCTTGAGGCCATCTAAGTCGATGTAGATTAAATCAAACTGTTTACGTGCGATCGAGAACAGTTTCTTACGGTTAAAAAGCCCTGTCAGCTCATCTGTATACGCATGCTCGCTCATTTGGCGAAACAACCGAGTCACACCGAAAGCAATTAATAGATAGGCAATTTGGATTCCCCCATCTTCAATCAATGTATGGGTGAATTCGTTATTGTCTGTCCATTGATCTAAACCGGGAATTTCCGTCAAGATATCATAAGCTTGGTTGACGGCTAGGAGTATCAACCCCCATTTTATGAAGGTGTTGTTGCGGTATAATTCACGTGAAACAAAGTATATGAAAAGAAGAACGAATAGAGTATTGGCTTCAAAAAGAAGGTCACTATAGGATTCAGGGTTTGTTTGATAGCTGATTGTCGTAACCAGTATCGCAAGCCCAGACAGCACGCAGAAGCCAGACAGGAATCTTTTGTACCTTACAATCATAGCGTCCTCGATCCATGAGAAAACAAATAAAGCGGCTTGAGCCGCTTTATTAAGTATATAACTGAAAACAAGTTTACGTTTTTAGTTGTCAACTTTTAACTTCTGGAAGTACTCGTCGTATAGCACACTTGCTTCACCAACTTCGTCTTGCCAGGTTCCACTGTCCATCACTTCTTGAGGCGGGAAGATGCTTGGATCGTTTGCAAATTCTTCAGGTAGCAACTTATGCGCTGTTGCAACAGGAGTTGGATAGCCGATTTCTAGAGCGATTTTCGCTGCATTTTCTGGGCGTAGAAGGAAATCGATCATCTTATGAGCTGCATCCACATTCTTCGCTTCTGCAGGAATCGCTAGGCTATCCATCCAGAAGATAGTGCCTTTTTCTGGCCAGATAATGTCAATGGATGCGCCTTCCTGACGAGCCATGTAAGCAGAGCCGTTCCAAAGCATACCTAGAGATACTTCACCAGCTAAGTACGGGTTTGCAGGGAAGTCTGAGTTGAACACCAGTACATTTGGCATTAGCTTCTTCAGTTCTTCGTAGGCTGCTTTAATCTCGTCTGGGTTCGTTGTGTTTGGTGAGTAACCCAGTTTAGTTAATGCGATATGGAAAACTTCACGTGAGTCATCCATGAGCATCAACTGACCTTCCCATTTGCTGTCCCAGAAGTCGTCCCATTTGGTGACAGAAGACTTGTCCAGCATGTCGGAGTTGATACCGATACCTGTCGCACCCCAGATATAAGGGATAGAATAATTGTTGTTCGGGTCGAAAGGCTTGTTCAGGAAGTTTGTATCAAGATCAGCGAAGTGCGACAGTTTTTTCTTGTCGATTTCTTGCAGCATGCCTTCTTTACGCATCTTAGAAACGAAATAAGTAGACGGTACTACTAAATCGTAACCCGATCCTTGAGTCTTAAGCTTGGCATACATGCTTTCATTTGACTCGTAGGTAGAGTAAATAACCTTGATTCCAGTTTCTTTCGTAAAGTCTTCAAGAACTTCATTTGGAATGTATTCAGACCAGTTGTAGAAGTAGAGTTCTTGATCAGCAGCCATTGCAGGTGAAGCGATCAGAGACGCTGCGCAAAGTGCACTTGCATAGAATTTACTTTTCATTCTTTTTCCGTTTTGTTTTTGCTGAATCAGTAAACCGTCAGCCCTGACGATGTTTGGAGATAAAGCCGTGAGTAAAGATGTTTATCGTAACGACAAACCATACAGAAAAGAATTATATCAGCCAATAACGAAAATAGGCAGCTAATGCTGCCTATTTCGAAGAAAATGAATGCTTATTGACCTGCTTTCAGCTTCATGAAGTAATCTTCATATTTCACAGTCAGATCACCAACGGCATCTTGCCACTCAACACGATCTAGATCTTCTTGAGATGGAAAGAGCGGGGCAACATCATTAAACTTCGCATTCGACGCTTCAACGGCGGTTAGGTAGCCAGTGTCACGAGAGATTTGCTCCGCTATTTCAGGCCTTAGAAGGAAATCGATCATCTTATGCGCTGCGTCTACGTTTACTGCACCGGATGAAATCGCAAAGTTATCCACCCAACCAATTCCTCCTTCTTTGGGGAATACCAGTTTAAGGTTCATACCTTCACTTTGAGCTGCCGCCGCACTGCCATTCCACAGCATGCCTACGCCGACTTCGCCTGACATATAGGGTGCACCCGGATTATCAGAGTTAAACACTAGTACGTTAGGCATTAATTTTTGCAGCTCAGCGTAAGCTTCATCGATTTGCTTCGGATCGGTTGAGTTGCCCGAATAGCCCAGTTTGCGAAGTGCAATATGGAACACTTCACGTGTGTCATCCATCAGCATGACCTGACCTTCAAGCTCTGGATTCCATAAATCTGCCCAGCTCTGAAAATCATTTGGGTCATACATATCGGCGTTAACCGCTAGACCAGTAATCGCAACAACGTGAGGGACAGAGTAGTCATTGTTAGGGTCATAAGGTTTATCCAGATAGTTTTTATCCAGATTATCAAAGTTGCTCAGCTTCGATTTATCGATTTTTTGCAGCATACCTTCATCGCGCATTTTGGCGACGAAATACGTCGAAGGTACAACCAAATCGTAACCTTGATTGTGTGTCTTTAGCTTGGCGTATAAGGTTTCATTTGACTCATAAGTCGAGTAGATAACCTTAATACCTGTTTCCTTAGTAAATTGTTCCAGAAGGCTGCTACTGATGTATGGCCCCCAGTTCATAAATACCAGCTCTTTGTTTTCATCGGCGAGCACTGAACCAGAGAACAGTGAAAGCGCGCATGCACTACCAGCTAAAAAAGTAGCCCATTTTTTCATTGACGTTAGCTCCAAACCAAACGTTGCCGAATGCTCTTGAGTAATCGCGTGAGCATAAGCGGCGGTCGATAGAAAAACAGAATGACATTGAGCCATTCTGTTTCATGAAAGAAGATTCAAATCTATTTAACTTTTTCTCTCGCCAGAAGCTGAGAAATCACGACTAAGATTAGTGAAACAATCAGCATGACAGTTGCCAGCGCATTCACTTCTGGAGAGATTCCCACTTTAACCATTGAGTAGATCTTGAGTGGTAATATCTCATAAGTTGGCCCAGTCACGAACGAGCTGATGATTACATCGTCCAGAGAAAGCGTAAAACTCAGCAACCAACCTGCGGCCACTGCAGGTTTCGCCAGTGGCAGAATGATTTGTTTGAGAATAACCCATTCGCTAGCACCAAGGTCTTTGGCTGCTTCAAGCATTTTCACATCAAAGCCATTTAAGCGGCTGTAAACCGTAACCACAACAAACGGTAAACAGAAGGTGATGTGCGCAATCAACAAGGTGAAAAGGCCCAGTTGTGCACCCAATACCAAGAACAGTGCAAGCAGAGAGATCGCCATGACAATGTCTGGTGACATCATAACAACGAATAACATGCCGTTGACTGCGCCTTTTCCTTTAAATGTATAGCGGAATAGGGCAACAGCCGTTAGACTTCCGATTACAGTCGCTGCTGTCGCTGAAAAAATAGCGACATTCAATGAGTGCCAAGCGGCTTGCATCAAGCTGTCATTGTTAACTAAGGTTTCGTACCACTTAGTGGTAAAGCCTCCCCATTTCATGCCGAATTTATTGGCATTAAACGAGTTAACGATCAATACGATGATTGGCAGGTACAAGAATGCATACACCAACGCCATAAAGCTAAATCTAACTGTACGTCCCATCAGTCTAGCTCCACTTTCTTGTTCAATAACTTACCTGCTCGATAGTAGGCATAGAGCATGATCGCCATCGCAATAGTGAGCGCGATACTCGTCGCGGCACCAAACGGCCAGTCTCGGGCATTGAGAACCTGACTTTTAATCACGTTACCAATAAGCAGGTTTTTCGCCCCGCCGAGTAGATCAGCAATGTAGAACATGCCTAAAGCAGGAAGAAGTACTAATAAACATCCGCCGATGATACCTGGCATGGTGAGAGGCAGAATGACTTTAGTGATCGTCTGAAACTTGTTTGCTCCAAGGTCCTTCGCCGCTTCAATGTAAGTGTTATCGAGCTTTTCGATGGCAGAGTAGAGCGGCAAAATCATAAATGGCAGTAAGATATAGACTAGGCCGATCATCACCGCCGTTTCTGTATACATCAGACGAATAGGCTTATCGATGATTTCCATTGCCATGAGTGATTTATTCAAGACACCTTGGGTTCCAAGCACAATTTTAAGACCATACGTTCGGATGAGTGAGTTGGTCCAAAAAGGCACTATGACCAAAAACAGCATGATAGGTCGCCATTTCTCAGGCATTTTCGCAACGATGTAAGCAAAAGGATAACCAATCACCAAACACAATAGAGTTGCAATGATTGCCATATAGAAAGAATGCCAAAGCACCTTAGCATAGAGCGGATCCATCAGGCGAATGTAGTTGTCGAACGTAAAAGTCAGTTCAATTAGATTCGCTTCATCACGAGTCAGAAAACTGGTACCAATAATCATTAGGTTGGGTACAAGCACAAACAGCGCTAGCCAACCGACGACCAGTGTGATGATGGCGTTCTGCAGATTAAGCTTCTTGCTTATCATTGAGAACGACCTCCCAGCTTTCAACCCAAGTAATCGCCACTTTTTGGCCCAATGAATGGTCCACATCAGGGTCATCTTCGTTAAAGAACTCACTGACCATTACGCGCATGCCTGATTCCAGTTCGATGACAGAATCCAGCGTCATACCTTTGTAAGTGCGTTCAGTGACGTGGCCAACAATCCCTTTTTGCTCGGACTCTTTGATTTCTTCTAGGCGAAGATCTTCTGGGCGAAGCAGAACTTGTAGCTTGTCACCGGTTAGTGCTTCTTTATCGTAGTAAACAATCGACTCCACACCTTCGATTTCAGCACGAATTCGTTTGTCATCCATGCGTTCAATCATGGTTGCATCGAATACGTTAATTTCACCAATGAAGCGGGCAACGAACAAGTTCTTAGGCTCTTCGTAAATCTCACGTGGAGAGCCATCTTGTTCTATAACGCCATCACGCATAACAATAATGCGGTCTGACATGGATAAAGCTTCTTCCTGATCGTGTGTCACGAAGATAAAGGTGATGCCAAGCTGGCGCTGAAGCTGTTTAAGCTCGATTTGCATCTGTTTACGGAGTTTGTAATCTAGTGCAGAGAGAGATTCATCAAGCAGTAGCACCTTAGGTTTATTGACGACAGCGCGCGCAATGGCGATACGTTGCTGCTGACCACCTGAAAGCTGGTGTGGTTTGCGCTGAGCCATTTTCTCAAGGCGCACCATTTTCAACGCTTCCATCACACGCGGTTCGATGTCAGCTGCTGGCACTTTTTGCATACGCAAGCCAAAAGCAACGTTTTCAAACACTGTCATGTGAGGAAACAAGGCGTAACTTTGAAATACAGTGTTGACGTGCCTTTGTTCAGCAGGGACTTGAGTAACGTTCTGGTTATCAAGAATGATGTCGCCATTATCAGCGGCCTCAAAACCAGCAATCATTCTCAATACCGTGGTTTTACCACAACCGGATGGACCTAAAATCGTTAGGAACTCTCCGTGGTTCACATCAAGGTTAAGATTTCCGATAATTTCTTTACCATCGAAACTTTTACTGATGCCAGTTAAACGGATAACTGGTTGTCCTGCTTTTGGTTTAGCGTTCAACGTCTGTTTTTCTCCCACTCCGGCCAACAGAAAATGACCTGTAATTACACAATTTCGAGGCGCGCATCATAATCACCAAAAGTGTGAAATCAAAGCATTTTCTTACCTTGAAACACAAAAAATTTTGCAGGCAAAAGTAAACATTCCTTACCATACTGTTTTTAGACAAATTTAATGCCTCAAACATAGAAAATCTAAGGCAACTTTTGGCTTTACTTACGCATTTAATGGTCAATTATCAACCATGTAGGCAATAAAGCAAGCGGATGAGCGTGAATCGATTTTGGACTTGGAAAGGATTCAGTATAATGTCGGGATATCGCAACATAACTCTTAATCAACAAGTTAGCTTAGTGAAAGATTCATTAAGCACCGGATTCAATAATGAATAATGACATTGAAAAAGATTTCAATTTAGGTGGAAGTGTCGAACGTGCTCTTTCCGGTAACTACGAACTAAAAGCAGGTGAAGTTTTCAGAGAAGCGTGGGGTCATACGATCAAAAACTTCTTGTCGTTTTCTCCCGCTATTATCATTCTGCTTATCGTCCAACTCGCGATTTTCTATGTTGCATTAAAACTGCAACTTGGTGACCCTTCAATCATTCTTGATGCTGTGACAAACCATGAAGGTATTGATCCAAGAATCATCCAGGCAATATTTGTCGCAAACTTCAGTTATGAAGTAGTGAGCGCACCTATCTATGCAGGTATTAGCTTAATGGCAATGAGCCATGCCGCTGGCTTATCAACAAAGCCTCGCCATATTGGCAAAGGGCTTCAATATACGGTTCCTGTTATTTTGGCGACCTTGTTTAGCTTATTGCTTCAAGGAATTGCAGGCATGCTCCTGCCGTTTCTGTCTATGTATTTGTCTCTTGCATTCAGCAACTCAATCCTTCTCATTTGTGAGAAGCAGATCCCACCAATGCAATCTTTATTACTGTCTTTACGTGCGGTGAATAAAAAGATTTTTGTTTTGGCAGGGATCTATTCATTGGTTATGTTAATGTTCGTGGCAGGAGCCATGTTCTATGGTCTGGGGTTAATCTTTGTTTTACCGTTCTTCTTCCACGTGAAGGGCATCATCTATCGCAATATGTTCGGTATCAAACTCAAGGTTGTCGCAACAGACAGACCGAAAGATGAGGATGACAATGACGACGATTCACAAGTGTTCAATGCGTAAAAGTGAATTCATTGCTATCGCTGCAGCTGGCCTAATCGCCAGCTGTAGTTTTTATAGCTATGAGAAAAATGAAGCTCAGGAACGCGAGCGTAGAAAGCAGGCCCAAACTACAGAGCAATCTATATCGTTTGATGGTCATTCTGTAGGTCAAGCGCCTGACTTTTCAGCTATCACCAATGTGACGGAAAAGAAACAAACGTTTTTCGACTATCTGCGCCCAGGCATTGCTTTGGAAAATCAACGCATTCTTAATGAGCGAAGTCGATTAGACAAAATACAAGCTAACTTCAAATCTGATCAGCTTTCCAATGATGACACGAGTTACGCAAAGCGATTAGGAAAACTTTATAACGTCGAGCTGGACTCCAAAGGAATTAGCCAGCAATGGCTTGATCAAATGTTTCATCGTGTAGATGTTATTCCAGAAGCGCTAGTCCTAGTGCAGGGTGCAAATGAATCTGCTTGGGGGACATCGCGATTTGCCACCCAAGCCAACAATTATTTCGGCCAATGGTGCTATAGCTCGGGTTGTGGTCTCGTTCCGCTACAGCGGGGAGAGGGCATGACACATGAAGTCGCAAAATTCAGCTCTGTACAGCAGTCCATACAGGGCTACTTTATGAACGTTAACCGAAATCGTGCCTACGAAGAATTGCGAGAGATTCGCTATCAGCGCCATCTAAGAGGTGAAAGCCTGACGGATACCGATGCTGCTATTGCTTTGACCAATGGTCTGCTGAAATACTCTGAGCGAGGTGAGGCATACGTCAAGGACTTACAAGCAATGATCAGGCACAATCAG
This sequence comes from Vibrio sp. B183, assembly GCF_000740665.1. Lineage (NCBI taxonomy): Bacteria > Pseudomonadati > Pseudomonadota > Gammaproteobacteria > Vibrionales > Vibrionaceae > Vibrio > Vibrio sp. B183. The sequence goes on from NZ_JPQB01000007.1 coordinate 237,276, forward strand.
GCGTTCTGGGAAGACACCCTTACTAAAAAATAAGTATTACATTCAATGAAAAAATTATCGTTAGCCCTTTTAACTGCAGCGGTGACTTCTGCTGCGGCGTTACCTGTCTCTGCTCAAGAATACATGTTTACCTATTCAAAGCTCTTCACTCATATGAAGCAGAATGTGAAAGAAGGGCATGAAGATGTCAAAGTCGGTTTCTTCTTCCTTAATGCAGATACAAAGCAAAACTGTGTTATTGAGAAAGCATGGATGGAAAAAGAAGAACACTATGAAGAGCTGAAATCTTCGCCATACCATGAATTGATTGTTCCACTGGACAACAACCTTAAATCAGCTAACCCACTTGTTTTTGTTCAAACGCCAATGGATCAGCGATGTGATTTTTCTATGGTTGTGATGACGAAAGAACCCTTTAACGGTGAGATCGCGTACGCTGATGTAGAAAAGCTGATGCCGCAAATGCAGGCCATGCTTGAAGACTTGGGTGGTATGTTTGCAAGCTGGTTTACACCAGATGTAGAAGGGGTGACACTTGAGTTTGCTAACAAATTGAATTCAAAAGTGGAATTCTCTAACGGTTCGAGCAAAGACATCGTTGATGGAAAAGTGCAGGTCGCACTATCAGATATCGGTGAAGGCGGTACGATGACACTGCCTCAAGAAACAGCCCGTGTACTGCCTTACCTACCTAAAGCGAACTAATCCGCTGGGTGTTTATGCAAAAAGGGTCGCTGCTGCGACCCTTTTTTAATTCTAAATGCGTTTAGATGTTGGTGACATCAAGTTGTAAGCTAGGATCAAATTCCTGAACCATATCTTCGTCAACAATAGGCTGTTTTGGCATTTCTTCTTTGTCGAAACCGATATCGCCGCCGTTAATAACACCTGAGTCTTTGTCGATCGATTTAAAATCGAAAAGCTCATGGTCTGCTAAGTGACTTGGAACAACGTTTTGCATTGCACGGAACATACTTTCAATGCGGCCTGGGAAGCGCTTATCCCAATCGTTTAGCATTTGTTTGATATTCTGACGCTGCAAGTTTGGCTGAGAGCCACAAAGGTTACATGGAATGATAGGGTAACCACGCATGTCAGAGAATTTAATGATATCTTTTTCACGGCAGTAGGCCAGTGGACGAATAACAACGTGTTCACCGTTATCTGAGACCAGCTTAGGTGGCATACCTTTCATCTTTCCGCCGTGGAACATGTTTAGGAACAGTGTTTCCAAAATATCGTCACGGTGGTGACCTAGAGCAATCTTAGTTGCACCTAGTTCATTCGCGGTGCGGTATAGAATGCCGCGACGCAGGCGAGAACATAGAGAACAAGTTGTCTTACCTTCAGGGATCTTGTCCTGAACAATCGAGTAAGTATCTTCCTCTACAATTTTGTATTCAACACCTAAAGATTCTAGGTATTCAGGAAGAATATGACCTGGAAACCCCGGCTGTTTTTGGTCTAGATTAACTGCAATTAGCGAGAAGTTAATCGGCGCACTTTTTTGCAAACTCATCAGAATATCAAGCATAGTAAAGCTGTCTTTACCGCCAGACAGACACACCATGATGCGATCGCCTTCTTCAATCATGTTGAAGTCTTGAATCGCTTGGCCTGTATTACGACGAATACGCTTTTGTAACTTGTTGAAGTTGTATTGTTGAGCTTTTGTTAGCTCTTGAGTTTGCTCAGTCATTCGCTTGCAGTCTTAATCAATCATGAAACCAAAATGAAGTGCGTATAATACGGATAAATGAGTCAGATGCCAGTTCTAATAATAGAAGACAATAAAAAATCCCCCCAAGTTACCTTGAGGGGATTCGAAGTCCTAAGTTATACCGCTGTTTTAGGGTCTAATGGGCTGATATAGCCTTTAGGTTTCAGAGCTAGAACGTCACAGTTGATTTTATCAATGACGTGTTCTGCGGTATTACCGATAAACACAGCAGACAAGCCCGTGCGACCTGTTGTTCCGACGATAACCATTGCTGCATTAAGCTTTTCAGCGGATTCAGGAATGACGTCTTCAGGTAGTCCTTGCTCAACAATAGTTTGTTGCTCGTCGTAACCATGCTTTTGGCGCAGCGCTTTCATTGCGGTTAGGTGATGGCCGCGTACTGCATCGCTATAGGTTGTCGGATCGAACTCAGGCAGTTCAATTGTGATATTCGCAGGAGTCACAGGGTAGGCGTTAACCAGATAGGGTTGGGCACCTAGGCGCTCGGTAAGGCTCTTAAGCTGTTCGACCATGCTGTCATTTAAGCCTAAGTGGGTGTCGTTTTCAGAGCCTACGTGGACAGAGGCGAGAATACTGGCATCTTCGGGCCAATCTGCATTTTTCACCAATAACACCGGACAAGGGCATTTACGGAGTAAGTGCCAATCAGTCGGCGTGAAAATCACTGATTCTAGAACATCGTGCTTACGCGTTCCCTTGATCACAATGTCATGGCTACCTGCGAATGTCTCAGCGACGATGGCTTCATACGGGCGATTGTGCCACACGACTTTTACTTCTAAATCAATGTCTTCGTTAATGTAGGGCTTAGCCACGTTTTGCATCCATTGCTCACGTTGGCCAATGACACCACGCCGCATTGCGTCACGCTCATCGATAGACAGCATTGAGGTCATGTCATAAGAAAAGTCGTAGATAGATAGGAAGAAAGTCACATGACTACGAGAACGACTTTTCGCAGCGAGCTGCATGGCACGGGCTAAAGCGGGTTGTTCATCTTTATTTATGTCAGCAACAACTAGTATTTTGTTATAGATACTCATAGTAACTCCTTAGGAGTGGGAGAGTTATATGATTAATGTAGCCTAGCTAGATGAAGATTTTTAGAAAAACAGTAAGGAAGGTGAAAAAAGTATGACGTAGCTCAGTTTTGAGCTACGTCATTGAAGTTATTACGATTCTGTTGAAACGCCAGCCAGTTCCATAAGGGTATCATGATCAAGAATCGTGATGTACTTGCCCTTAACACTGAGGATTTCTGATTTCTGGAAACGACCTAGTAAACGAGAAATGGTTTCGACTGTCAGACCTAAGTAGTTACCAATGTCACCACGCGTCATAGTTAAACGGAACTCACGAGGGCTGAAGCCGCGTTGAGAGAACCGAGTTGACAGGTTGTATAGGAATGCCGCCAAGCGCTCTTCTGCATTCTTCTTAGATAGCAGCAGGATCATTTCTTGGTCGCCTTTTATTTCGTTACTCATCAAACGCATGATTTGCTGACGAAGTTTAGGCATTTTACCTGAAAGGTCATCTAAGATTTCGTATGGGATTTCGCACACCATCGAAGTTTCAAGTGCTTGCGCAAAACTTGGGTGCAGGTCGCCAGTAATGGCGTCAAAACCAACCAAATCACCAGCTAAGTGGAAAGCGGTAATTTGCTCGTCACCTTGTTCTGTGATGGTGTAGCTTTTGATTGTGCCAGAACGAATCGCGTATAAAGACTTAAGATCATCGCCCGCTTTAAAAAGCTCTTGTCCTTTTTGGATTGGCTTTTTACGTTCAATAATCTGATCTAATTGGTCAAGCTCAGACTCATTCAGTGTAAATGGAATACACAGTTGGCTGATACTACAGTCTTGACAGTGAATAGCACATCCGCCGGATTGGATGCGTTTTGTTGCAGGCTTTTCAGAAATCATAACAACCTTTCACGATTTGATATACATCAATATTTTAGCACTCATTAATACTAAAGGGTAGCTAAAAAAGCCGCAGAAAAACAGGGGTATATCATGTTAGTGATAATATAGTTACTGCACCGTAAGCCGTGTAGATCCCGTAAGATAAGATCAATAACGCCCCGAAGTTACGAAATATCGACGATTGTTGCAACTTGTGTAAATAGGTTGCGCCAAAGCCCATGAGCAGCATAGCAGGTAGAGTACCAGCGCCAAACGCTAACATGATCAAAGCGCCATTTAACGCGCTCCCCGATACCGCAGACCAAGTTAATGTGGAATACACTAACCCACATGGTAACCAACCCCAGATAAAACCAAAAGGAAGAGCATGGAGCGGGGATTTTAATGGCAGTAAGGATTTACCTGCTGGCGAGATGAACTTCCACAGTTTCTGGCCTATCTTCTCAACATAAAGTAGCCCTTGCCACCATCGACCAATATAAAAAGCCAATAGAATCATAAACACAGCGGCACCTAACCTTAGCCATGTTAGCGCATTGTTCATTGTACTGACTTCAGCGATGGAAGAGATGGCGCCACCAACAATAGCACCTATGATGGCATAGCTTATTAGTCTACCGAGGTTGTAGAAGACAGGGACTAGCTTCGAGCTATTGATTTGACCCATAGTAAGCATGGAGGCAATACCTCCACACATCCCCATACAGTGACCTGCGCCGATGACACCGATTAGCAAGGCACCTAACCAGTCTGGCGTCATTTGGTCTTGCTCTCGTTTTTCTCGTCTTCGTCGAACAAAATATTGTGACCCTGTCGCTCCAAATCCTCAAACTGATCGCTTTTTACCGCCCAGAGGAAGATTGCGATGGCGACACAAACTAAAACGATAGCAATTGGGATAAGAATATAAAGGCTTTCCATCTTATTTACCTTGTTCTTTGAGCAAGCGTAGAGAGTTAGATACTACAATAATTGAGCTTGCAGACATACCAACAACTGCAAAATAAGGAGCGACAAACCCTGCTACGGCCAATGGCAAGATCAAAATGTTGTAGCCAAGTGACCAAGCGAGGTTTTCGCGGATAATCTTACGTGTTTGCAGAGCGAGCTTACGAGCTTCAAGAATGCGGTCCAATTGGTCGCCGAGCAGGACCATATCAGCAGAGGCTTTGGCAACATCAGCACCGCCGCCCATCGCGACAGATAGATGGGAACCCGCGAGGGTAGGGGCGTCGTTGATTCCATCTCCAATCATCATGGTTACATCGCTGTCATCGACGTTTTGCAGATACTCAAGTTTGTCTTGAGGTTTTGCGCCTGCAACCACTGTCTCGATACCTATCTCTTTGGCGACTACGTCTGCGTTAGATTGGGAATCCCCAGTGAGCAAAGTGACTTTGATACCCGCCTGCTTAAAGCGCTCGATGAACGTCTTAGATTCTGCTCGAATTGGGTCTTGGTAAGTGAAGGTGGCGACATGTTGACCATCTAAGGACAGATACACGGAGTTAGGTTCCGCTTCTGATTGCTCCCCCAAGATGAAGCTTGCACTGCCGATCTTAACGCTTTGGTCTTGGTAAGTACCTTGAATGCCAGAGCCAATAATGTTTTCTACATCATTTACCTGAACTTCCAAGCTTTGATATGACTTGAAAGCTCTCGCGATCGGGTGGTTTGCGTGGGATTCCAGTGAGGCCGCAATTGCTAAGGCTTCTTCTTTTGAGGTATCAGAGAAGGTATTTACTTCGCTGATTACGATGTCGCCATGCGTGAGCGTGCCAGTCTTATCAACGATAAGGTGGTTAATCTTACAGAGTGTTTCGAATACGTGCCCTTTACGGAGAAGAATGCCTAGGTTACCCATTCGAGAGGTAGCGCAGGTTAATGCTGTTGGTGTTGCTAGAGATAACGCACAAGGGCAGGTGGCCACTAAGACTGAAAGCATGATCCAAAATGCGTCATCCGGTTTGGTCTGATGCCAGAAAAACCACGTACCTGCTGCAATTACTAAAATAATCGCCACAAAGTAACGGGCGACAACATCGGCAATCTGAGCGATTTTTGGCTTCGACAACTGCGCTTCGTCTTGTAAGCGCACAATGTTGGAAATCATCGAGTCGGCTTTAGTTGAAGTCACTTCTAGTTCGAAAGACTCTTCACCATTTAATGTCCCTGCATATACGTAGTCATCGACATTCTTGACCACCGGCACCGACTCGCCAGTTAACATGGATTCATCAATATGGACTCGTCCTTTGATGATCTTCCCGTCTGCAGGAACATGCTCGCCCGGAAGAACGCGTATTTGGTCACCGAGTTTAAGCGTTTTAACAGGAACCTGATCGCCATCTAATTTAGTCGCAATAGCGGGGATGAGCTTGAGCAAGTTACCGCTTGCTGCGGCAGCTTTGCGTCGAGCTCGCATCTCAAGAAAGCGACCTACTAGGAGGAAAAACGCAAACATGGAGATGGATTCAAAGAAGACTTCACCTTGCTCGGTGACTGTTGCTACCAAACTGGCGAAGTAAGCGAAGATCATTGCCAATGAGACAGGCACATCCATGCCTAGCGTTCGGCTGCGAATACTACGCCATGCATTGAGGTAGAATGGAAGGGCAGAGTAAAGCATAACTGGCGTTGCGAAGATTAAACTCACCCAACGAAAGTAGCTTTTAAATTCAGGCTCCAAGTCACCAAATACTTCAAGATACAGTGCAACAGCCAGCATCATTACTTGCATTGTTGCCAAGCCAGCAATACCTAGTCGATATAGGTATTGCTTCATGGACTCATGATAAGCGGCTTCTTGTTTGTCTGCTTCAAAAGGTGCAGCTTTGTAACCGAGCTGATGAATGCTAGAGAGCAGTTCGCTGAGTTTAGTTTGGGTTTTATCCCATGCCAGAATTGCACGGTTTGTCGTGGTATTGACTCGAATAGATAGAACGCCAGTGCGAGTGGAAACTTGCTTCTCTATCAACCATGCACAAGCGGCACAAGAAACGCCTTCTAGTGACAAGGTAACTTCGGCTTTGTCTTCGGCGTTTCTTACAAACTCGGACTGGACTTCTTCGTTGTCATAATGAATCAGTGCCTGAAGTTGTTCAGGCACCAAATCGGCTTTTTCTGCAGGTGCTGTTCGATATTGGTAGTAGGAAACCAGTCCGCTATCGACGATAGTCTGAGCTACTGTCTCACAGCCTGGGCAACACATATCTCGTGTTTCACCCAAAATTTCGACTTTGAAATCCGTGTTGGCTGGTACATCTTCACCACAGTGATAACAGGATTTGCACATAGACGCTTCTTAATTGGTTAGTTGTACTGCTGACGATGTTGGGAACTCTACACGGCCTTGGATTAGCCACTTCTCGTCGTGCGGGGTTAGCTCTATAAACCATGGACCTTGAAGCTCACTATCAAGCTTAAGTCGGTACTGACCACTCGCGTCTGATGTGACAAGCTTCGTGAAATCATGGTCAGGAAGGGTTCGGTGAGCAAACATAGCGGTAATTGCTGGGTAATGCTTTAGCTGGCCTTTATCAAACTGAATCACCACAGTGTCGCCTTCGGAGCGAACCGTAGCGTCAAGGCCTAACTCTTTAGTGACTTTGACTCTAGTGATGTCGACGTTAATACCTTTACCTTTCTTGTAATAATCCTCAGTCACTAAGTGAATTGAGTGGTTGGTAAGTATTGCGACTCGAACCAAAGTTAATATAGACACTCCGACCGTTAAGGAGAGTATAAACCAGGGCCAAAACTGCTTATACCAAGGCTTTTCCATACAAAAGTTCTCAATAAAAAAATTAAATAAATTAGGGCTTTAACTGTAAAGGAAAGACGGCCCCTTCAAAAGGGGCCGTTATTGAAATGTTACTTATTATCTGAGTTGCTTAAGCTCCAGACATAAGCTGAAACAAGTTGGACTTTATCTTCGCCCAGAATGTCCTTCCATGCTGGCATTACACCAGAACGGCCATTCATTACAGTTTCAGTTACGTCAGCGCGTGAACCGCCGAACAACCAGTCCTGATCGGTCAGGTCTGGTGCACCAACAGCAGGGTTACCCTTACCATCAGTACCGTGACACGCAGCACACACAACGAAGCGAGCTTTACCAGCTTCTGCTTCACGTGCGTTAACAGAACGTCCAGAAAGGCTTAGCGTGTAGCTAACCACTTCTTTAACGCCTTGTTCGCCTAGCGCGTCTTTCCATGCAGGCATCTGACCGATACGACCTTGCATTACAGTCGTTACGATTGCTTCAGGCTCACCGCCGTATAGCCACGCGTCATCAGTTAGGTTAGGGAAACCTCTCTGACCACGAGCATCAGAGCCGTGACACTGAGAACAGTTCTGTAGGAACAAACGTTGACCTACTTTAACTGCTTCTTCATCAGCGGCGATTTCTGGAATAGGGCGTAGTTCAGAAGAACCATCAACATATGCTAGACGTTTGAAAGCTTCACCGAAGTAAGTTTCTGCATCGTCTAGCTCTTTCGCGTATTGCACAAGTTCTTTGTTCTCTTGAGCTCTAGCGATAGATGCTTTTGATTCTTCAAGCGTTGTTACCAGCTGGTCAGAACTCTGCCAGCCAAGTACGCCTTTGAAACTACCCATACCTGGATAAAGTGTGAAGTAAACAGCTGCAAATACGAAAGTACTTACAAACAGATACGTCCACCACTTTGGCAGTGGGTTGTTTAGCTCACGAATACCATCGTATTCGTGACCCATATCTGCACCTTCTTCAACGCCCATTTTATCTTTAAGGCACCAAAACAGTAGTGCAGCACAGCCGACCAGTGTACCGACTGTGATGATGATTATCCAAAGACTCCAAAATGTAGTCATTGCTTAGTCACTCCTTGTTCTTTTGAGGGTGCTTGCTCTTCATCGGCAAAAACAAGGTTCGCAGCTTCATCGAAGCGAGCTTTACGGTTTTTACCGTAGGCCCACCAAACTACACCTATAAAGCACACGAAAAGCACTATGGTCCAAATACCATGAATAGTACCGATATCCATAATTTCACCCCTTTATTACTTCATTGCGTGACCAAGAGACTGAAGGTAAGCGATGATGGCATCCATCTCAGTTTTACCTTCTACATCTTTAGACGCGTTTGCGATTTGCTCATCAGTGTATGGAACGCCAAACTGATCGCGGAAGATTGTTAGCTTCTTCTCGGTGTTCTTACCATCAAGAACATTGTCAGCCAGCCATGGGAAACCAGGCATGTTTGACTCAGGAACAAGCTCACGCGGGTCAATTAGGTGAACGCGGTGCCACTCATCAGAGTAACGACCACCAACGCGTGCTAGGTCTGGACCAGTACGCTTAGAGCCCCATAGGAATGGGTGTTCCCAAACACTTTCACCAGCAACAGAGTAGTGACCGTAACGCTCAGTTTCAGAACGGAATGGACGAATCATCTGGCTATGACATACGTTACAACCTTCACGGATGTATACATCACGACCTTCCAGCTCTAGAGCTGTGTATGGGCGTAGATTGTCAACAGGCTCAGTGGTTTGTTTTTGGAAAATAAGCGGGGTGATCTCTACAAGAGCACCCAAGCTGATTGCAAAAACAATAAGAATCGCTAGCAAACCGACATTGCGCTCAACAATTTCGTGGCGATTGTTAGAATTAGAACTCATTCTTTTAATCTCCTTATGCCGGCTGCGGGATAGCTTTTAGGCTATCTTTTGGCGCTGTTACAGTCTTGTACGTGTTGTATGCCATTAAGAACATACCAGTTAGGAAGATGAAACCACCTAGGAAACGTACGAAGTAGAACGGGTAAGAAGCCTGTACAGATTCAACGAAGCTGTAAGTCAACGTACCGTCAGAGTTAACTGCACGCCACATCAGACCTTGCATTACGCCAGAGATCCACATTGCAACGATGTATAGAACCGTACCGATTGTTGCCAACCAGAAGTGCGCGTTGATCATGCTCACAGAGTACATACGCTCTTGACCAAACAGGCGAGGAACTAGGTGGTATACAGAACCGATAGAAACCATTGCAACCCAACCAAGTGCACCAGAGTGTACGTGGCCGATAGTCCAGTCAGTGTAGTGAGACAGTGCGTTAACTGTCTTAATTGACATCATTGGACCTTCAAACGTAGACATACCGTAGAACGATAGAGATACGATTAGGAAACGAAGAATTGGGTCATAACGAAGCTTATGCCAAGCACCAGATAGCGTCATGATACCGTTGATCATACCACCCCAAGAAGGGGCGAACAGTACCAAAGACATCACCATACCAATTGACTGCGTCCAATCTGGAAGAGCAGTGTAGTGCAGGTGGTGAGGGCCAGCCCAAATGTATAGAGATACAAGAGCCCAGAAGTGAACGATAGATAGACGGTAAGAATAAACAGGACGTTCAGCTTGCTTAGGAACAAAGTAGTACATCATACCTAGGAAACCCGCAGTGAGTAGGAAACCTACCGCGTTGTGTCCGTACCACCATTGAACCATCGCATCCACCGCACCTGAATAAATCGAGTACGATTTACCCATAGACACAGGGATAGCCATGCTGTTAACGATATGAAGAACCGCTACTGTGATGATGAAGGCTCCGAAGAACCAGTTCGCTACGTAGATGTGAGACGTATTACGCTTGATCAATGTCCCGAAGAACACGACAGCGTAAGAGACCCAGACCACCGCGATAGCGATGTCGATCGGCCATTCCAGTTCAGCGTACTCTTTGCCTGAGGTCATACCTAAAGGCAGAGTGATAGCTGCTGCTAAGATGATTGCTTGCCAACCCCAAAAGGTGAAGGCAACAAGAGGGCCACCAAATAAACGAGTTTGACAGGTACGCTGCACAACGTAGTAAGACGTTGCGAACAGAGCACTTGTACCAAACGCAAAAATAACCGCATTAGTATGCAGAGGACGTAAACGACTGTACGTCAACCACGGCGTATCAAAGTTTAGCTGTGGCCAAACTAATTGAGCGGCAATCAAAACACCAACGCCCATACCGACAATACCCCATAGAATGGTTACTAGGGTGAACTGACGGACGACCGTATAGTTGTAGTTTTGTTCAAGCTGCTTTTCTTGGCTCATTTGCATGCTTCCAATTTCTAATTAACTACACTTTACTTCCAACACGACACATGTCGTAATGCCACCCAAACCATAAAGAAAATGACGCCGAAACAGTCGGTTAAACTTTCTTGCCGATTTTAATAAAAAAGTGGCATTTTCAGCCGCCAACTATACTGCATTTAACAATTCAATGACAGGGTAGTAACCTTACAGTCGGTCAGGTTTTGACCTTTTATTTTAAAACTTTGAAGTTTGTTACACGGAGAACCGTACCGAATGGCAGCCGAAAAACTCACACGTGGTCGTTTTGCTCAAATAATCATCATGTTAACCCTTTTAATTACTGCGTTTATTTGGCGAACAATGGCCTACAAAGAGCAAGGAAATGTGGAATGTGAGTTGAAACCAAGTTGTACTTTTAATGTTAAAAATAGATCTATCAATGCCATTTTAGAAGGCTCAAAACTGGTGCTGGAAAAACCGACAGGAAATTGGCAGTTAACCAGTGAAAATTCCCAGCTAAAAGTCGAAAGTAAAGAGAAAAGTTGGGAGGTTGAACTCTCATCAAAAGAAGACTTTGAACTAACACTTCAAGATCTCGAAGAGGCAAATATTATTGGTGTTAAGTTCCGCCTTTAAATTTTAAATCAAATTAATATATCTGGATTGTCTTTTTGTTCAGATATATTTACTGTTTCTATTTATGGCCATTCGCCCTCTATATATAAGAGCGAATGGCCTTTTCTTTGAGAATTTCTAGGTGAACAAATTATTATTCACTTTGTGTGATTTTTTCGCTGAATTTATCGTAGCTAACGTTAGCTGGTTGATTGGAATGAAAAGCCACCTTTAAGTTCTGCGTTGTGTTATACGGAATAGTGACCAGTGTTGGTTCGGCCTCATACTTTATGTCTATGCCGTTAACGAACGATTGGATTGCGTGACTGTTCCTTAAAGGCAGCATCAAAGAGACAATTTTGAATGACTCGCCTGTTCCAAGTGGCTTTGAAGCGCTAAACCATTCCCTTTCTTCATTGTCCCAAGTGTTTCTGGTCAGTTTCACCTCAACGTCCTCATTCGAAGCATCAAACACCAATAAGGTATCAAGTTGTTGTAGCTCTCCTGAGGGTAAGGTAGTCGGTAGCATTTTTTGTTGCCCTTTGAGAAGAACCCAGTTGTTACCTTGTGACGATTTTAGTTGCGGTAATACCTGATAAAGGGCGCCGCCGATATGATCTCCTGAGTAGGTTGGTGTTGTAGAAAGGGTGTCCAATACCACTAAAACGCCATTGTGGAGTAACACAGTTTCACGCTTAGTAACCACACCTTCGTATTGGTAGCGGCGATACTTAACCACCCCATAGGCAGCGTCATCAGAGAGTTGTTGTACACTATATTCTTCAATCTCATAGCCAGAGGAAGGTTTATAGCCCATGACTTGCTTAAATCGCTCATTATCTCCGGGTGCTGACACTTCCTTTGAAGGATAAGGTGCTGAGGGATAGTCATACTGAGCAGGATTGATGTATATCCCATTGTTTTTATTCGCTTCAGCCCACCGCTTCATTCTGGTGACAGTATGCGCACCATTGAAATTGTGATTATCGATACCAGAACGATGGTCATGTGCGGCTTTATGTTGCGTATAGCTCAAATCCATCAACATATAAGGTGCTCTTGGGTGATGCCCAGTTGAAAGTATCAGCTTATCCTGTACACCCACATAGTTGGTATCACCACGGCCAAGCAACAGTCCGTCCTTATGACAACATGAAGTAATTCTAGGAGTGGTACGCGACAGAGTGTCACCAGAGCTTGGTTTTGCCAGCTCAATATCGAATGCGTCGATACCTAATGGCCATAGATCTGGGGCATACTCTTTACCAGCAAAAGGGCCATGATCTTGATAAAGAAAAGCTTGATACTTGCGTGCCATATATAGGTAATGAGGATGATGCCACAGACGGTAGCCCATCTTTAAAATCCAAGGAAGGTTCCCGCCTGCTGATATCTTGATTTGGCCTGCAGAAACACTTTCCATCGATTTTCCCCATTTGGCTGATTGCCCGCTTGGCATGACGGTACGGGACATTCTGTCCATCATTCTTAGCAGGTGTTCAGACTGGATAACGTCGTTCTCTTTCCCATGTCGAACTGCGATGTTAAGGATGATGTTAAAACCAGTCCCGGCATCATAATGAGGGGAATTATCTCCGTCGTACGACATTTGAGTCACGTTGTACCAGAAAGCATAAAACGCCTCTTTTACTTTCGGGTATGCAAGAGAAGATTTGTAGAGCAGGGTTATGGTGGATGCGATATCCATTGCGGTAACGTGTTTGTTGTAACCTCCAGAGAAATACGCGTTATCAAAGTAAGGGGCAGTGCCCTCAATATATTGGGTGACGAAGGTTTCAAAGTTTTGTCTGAATGCAACGGCAGCGTCATCGTCGTCGTCGTCGTTGAACACTCCGAGTTCATAAAGCGCCCATGCGTAATCGGTGTAATGGCGAATCGGGTTCACCTGAACGAGATCATTTATATCTCCGTTGCTTTCCTGAATAATCTTTTGTGCATTCAGTCTCGCCAATTCACCTTCGTGATGAAAACGTTCAACAACTTGATCTTTCCAGTGTGGAAAAAAACGCTCTTGGGAGACTAGAGTCACAAGGGTTTTGAGCGCACTTTTGAAATCATCCTGATCGTTGTTCTGCCTGATTAACTCATCAATGAGCAACTCACTGTTGCCCAACTGGTCTTGTTCGAACAGATAACCAATATAATCGTCTCGACGTGTTTTCAGTGCGCTTTCACGTTCCGAAATTTCTTCGTCACTTTCATAATGCGGTACATAGTCCATTGGAAATAGATGGGAGACAGGTTCCGGTTTCTGCTTTGGTGAATTCACTAACTCATCCAGTTGATTTCCATCACCATCTTTCGGCGTTTCTTCCATGTCTAACTTATGGTCGAGGCTGAAGATAAAGCGATCGAGTGCAAAGCCTTTCTCTCGGTCACGGATTGAAAACGTCAGAACCCTTCCTACGTCTTGCTGAGTGACGATGAAATCATTATTGACTCGGTACCAAAAGAATTTTCCTTCTGAAGGGTTGTTCTCTGGATTGGATTCACTATCACTATCCTGAGATTGACGGCTACCATGCTGAGCAAACTCTTCTCCGTCAAATTCGTTCGCGTAGAAAAATGAATCTTCTCCACCGTAGGAAGAGCCGTTATCTTTTTCAAACATAGAGCGTCGGTAATAAAGGCGATAAGTCCCAGGTGTTTGAAAAACGACTTGGTACTTAACGGTTGATTGGTTCATGTCATACTCGTAGCGAAAATCAGCCAGCAAAGCGCGGTTCTCTGAAGCGGGGTAGGCTGAATTTTCGGGTAAGACTGATGTGCCAAATTCAGAGGTGAATTCGTCGATTGAGACAACGTTGAAACCGTCATTGTCTCCGTTGTGCCGAATAATGTTGTGGTAGTCCTCCGCTTCGAAAGCGAGGTAGTGCGTGTCAGTATCCTGATAAGAAGGGCTTGCATTGGTCAACCACGCCATGGTGGTTGCGACTAGCCCGAGACTAAGCGTACGTATATTCATCTTCATATGTCCTCTAAGGTTTACTTAGCTTTAAAGGATATGTCGAAGATTCAGAAGTGATTGATTATAAAAAGTTATATCTCCATTTTTATCCAATTCCATGTCACTTATATCTCAGGTCCTGACCTGATACTAAGCAATGGCAATCTAGTGCAAACTCACCATGTAACCATCGTTGGGAGGTGTTTATGGCCTTACTGGATAATCCAATTCAACTGATCGCAGTATTATTTTTTATGTCACTTTTGCCATTGTTTGCGGTCATGGGGACATCATTTTTAAAACTTTCGATCGTGCTGTCTATGTTGCGAAATGCTCTGGGTATTCAGCAAATCCCGCCTAATATGGCAATTTATGGTTTAGCGCTAATTCTGACAATGTTTACGATGGCGCCTGTTGGTTTAGCTATTCGAGATAATTTGGCCGCGCATCCTGTGGATTGGGCGTCACCGGAAGTGTTTAGCCAAATCAGTGATCAGATAATCGCGCCATATCATCAATTTCTCAGCCACAACACCAGTGATACCCAAATTCAGTTCTTCTCTGAGATTGGGCACAAAATCTGGCCTGAACAATACCAAAGCGAACTATCCAAAGATTCACTACTGGTTATGGTCCCGGCGTTTACCATGAGCCAATTGATTGAAGCATTCAAAATTGGTTTCTTGCTTTATTTACCGTTTGTCGCCATCGACTTAATCGTTTCTAACATCTTGCTAGCGATGGGCATGATGATGGTATCGCCAATGACGATTGCTTTCCCATTCAAGCTATTGATTTTCATACTAATGGGTGGCTGGGACAAACTGATTGGCCAACTGATGGGGTCTTTCTCATGAACGAAGCGGTGATTATCCATTTTACGTCTGAATTGCTTTGGTTGGTTCTCATTCTTTCCTTACCTGTAGTCGTTGTGGCTTCTGCCGTGGGGATTCTGGTGAGTTTGTTTCAGGCACTGACGCAGATACAAGACCAGTCTTTGCAATTCCTTATCAAGTTGGTAGCTGTCTGCATCACACTTGCTGTGAGCTATCACTGGATGGGGAGCACTCTACTTAACTACGCTGGATTGGCTTTCGATCAGATTGGATACATAGGGGGCTAAATGGCAACCCTGATGCAATATATCCCTATTCTCGCACTTTGCATGATGCGACCACTGGGCATGATGATAATGCTACCGCTTTTCAAAGGTGGAGCGATGGGAAGCGGGTTGATTCGCAATACACTGGTACTGATGTTCGCACTGCCCATCATCCCGATGATGCAAGCTCACCCAGTTGACTTTGCAGCTAAACCATTAACAGAACTAACATTCATTTACGGTGAAGAGCTTTTAATTGGCCTGATTGTTGGTTTCTGTGCTGCCATTCCATTCTGGGCGATTGATATGGCCGGATTTGTTATCGATACAATGCGTGGTGCATCGATGTCAACGGTACTCAACCCGTTGATGGGGTTACAATCCTCAGTGTTTGGTATGTTCTTCACTCAGATACTAGGAGTGTTATTTCTGGTATCTGGTGGTTTTAACGCCTTGTTAACCGCTCTATACCAGTCCTATACCGTGTTACCTCCTGAGTCTGCCTTGTCTTTTAATCAGGACCTGCTGTCATTTATCAGCCAACAGTGGCAGATGATGTCTGACATGTGCTTGAGTTTTGCACTGCCTGCAATGGTCGTCATGATCATGGTCGATGTTGCGCTTGGCTTGGTTAACCGCTCTGTTGAGCAACTCAATGTTTTCTTCCTATCGATGCCCATAAAAAGCATCTTAGTTGTCTTCTTACTTTTGGTGAGCATGCATTTCGCACTGTCTCACTACCTCAATCAAATCAATCAGTTTGAAAGCAATATCTCAACACTGTTCCAATTGTTTAAGGGCTAGGTATGGCTGAGAAAACCGAAAAACCGACCCAAAAACGCTTACGTGATGCACGAAAAAAAGGCCAGGTCATTAAAAGCAATGAGATTGTGACAGGCTTTCAAATGGCGGTGATTCTCGGTTACTTCATTATTGAAGGGCAGGGCATGATGGAAGCGATATGGAAAATGATCGATCTCGCCATTACTTCTATCGATTTGCCACTCAAAGTGGCGGCAGAAACCGTGGTTGCGGCGTTTGTTTATATCCTGATTCGATTCATTGCTGGATTAGTCTTTATTTTGGTGATTACCGTCGCGTTTAGCTGCATGGTCCAGACGGGGCCGGTTTGGGCATCTGAAAGCTTAAAACCAAGTTTTAACAAAGTGAATGTCATCAACAATGCAAAGAACATCTTCTCAATGAAAAGCTTGTTTGAGCTGTGTAAGAACATGCTCAAAATTTTGGTGCTCAGTTTGGTCTTTTATTATCTGCTGCATCAGCATGTGAATATGTTCCAGTATTTACCTACATGTGGTGTAGATTGCGGTGTTGAGATCATTTTCACTCTGATCAAATGGCTGTGGGGCGCCTTCCTTGTTTGTTACCTTGTCTTTTCCGTTGGGGATTACGCTTTCGTCCATTTCCAGACAATGAAACAGCTCAAGATGTCGAAAGAAGACACTAAACAGGAATACAAGGAAACAGAAGGCAACCCTGAAGTGAAGCAAAAACGTCGCGAACTGCAAAGAGAAACAGCGAACGGATCGTTGGTGTCTAATGTGAAAAAATCGACAGTCATTGTCCGAAACCCTACACACATTGCGGTATGCCTCTATTATCAACCGGGTGAAACACCGTTGCCATTGGTTTTAGACAAAGCGCAAGAACATATGGCCCTACATGTTGTTGAAATGGCGGAGAAACATGAGGTTCCGCTGGTTGAAAACATTCCGCTAGCACGTGCCTTGTATCACCAGGTAGAGCCCGGTCAGGTCATTCCCGAATCATTGTTTGAGCCTGTTGCTGAGTTACTTCGTGTGGTGATGAACGTCTCTTACGATGATGGAGAAGACTAAACGCGCCATGCGATCTGCCTCGTTATGAGAACCCATGTCACTTAAATGAAAAACGCTCTTGATAACTTCACGTTGAATGATAGATTGAATATCGATAACAACAATAAATTCGTAGCAGTTTGGTTATATTGAACCTTATATGCATCGATTTCTGACGTGGAGAATGACGATGACATTTGGCGAGTATTCACATTTAAAAATCTTGGTCGTGGATGATCATGACCTTATATTCGACGGTTTAAAAAGCTGCCTTTCTCCATATCCAAATTTGGAGTTAGTAGGATTCGTGACAGATGGGCTGGGCGTATACGAGGAGTGCCTTAAGCTCAAACCGGACATGGTCTTTATGGACCTTAACCTTCCGGGCATGTCCGGTGTAGAGGCAATTCGACAGTTACGTAAACGTTGGCCAGACATGATGATCATCGTATTGACAGCCTCTGAAGAAGAGCGCAAAGCACGAGAAGCGTTAGATGCCGGTTCAAACGGTTACGTATTGAAAAATGGTTCTAAAAGTACATTGCTCGCTGCAATAAAGAGTGTGACACGAGGCAAGAGTTTCCTCGACCCAGCTTTGGATGCCAAACATATTGAGGCACTAAGTGGTGTTGAAGAAGGGGATATCCCGGTTTTAACGCCGCGGGAAAAGCAGGTTCTCAAATTGATCTTCGAAGGTAAACGTAATCGAGATATTGCTGAAGCCCTGTTGATTGGTCTAAAAACCGTAGAAACCCATCGGATGAACATTATGCGTAAGCTAGACGCGCACAATGTTGCCGATTTAATGAAATGGGCCCATAGGATGGGTATCTAACTTAGATACAGTTTAACGAAACGGCGAATTCAGCCTTTACTGAATTCGCCGTTTTTTTAATGCTTAATTGGTTAGGCACAAGGTTGTGTGTTTAACCCTTTTACAAGCCGAGTCTGACAAAGCCAAAGCACGGGTAAAACGCAGAGTGCAGTCGTGATGATATCTGAAAACGTATGATAGTGTTGGTACATCATCAAAATGGCATAGGCGATCATTGAAGCCACGCTTACCCATTTTAGTGCTTTGCTATGGGTAAACAGATAGGTGACGAACACCAGTGCTAACGCAGTGTGGGTGCTATAGTCCATCCCGAATGAAGGCCAAATTTGGAAATAGTTATCTGCAAACATCAGTGCATAGATGTACAGCGTTGATACTAAAGTTGCTAGCAGCTGCTTAGTACTGGTTCTCAAACCAGACCTAAAACTCGTAATCAGGATTACGATCAGGCTAATGCAACCTATAAGTGGAATGTAGGCATCAGCAATTGCATCCCATTGTTCGTATGTCATATTTTTCTACTTCGCTATGAACGTGATTGATAGTTTTCTAAAGCGAGGAGCAGCGGATAAAGTTCTTCGCTTTCAATATGATTGGTTTGCTCCAATTGCTTTTCTAGATCGGCAGCAGCGCTCGAAACATCATTGATACCAGCGAGACCAGCACTTCCTTTTACGTTATGTAATATGTCTCTGAGCTCTTGCCAATTCTGATCCGCTAAGCTCTCACGGGCAGCTTGAGCCATATCTTTGAAATGATTAGCGAGTCGTTGGGTAAATTCGTCTTCGGCGAAATCCATAATAGGGGTATCTGAGTCTGTATTGATATCTGGCTGCATGTCACGATCTATCTGAATTTCAGCCGCAACATCAAGAGCTTTTGCCAGCTCCTTCAATGAAACAGGTTTGGTGAGATAGCCGTTCATCAGGTGCATAGACTGATCGTGTTCCGAGTGATTGGCGTTCGCCGTTAATGCCATAATAGGGCAGTCGGTATCGAGAATAGTCTCGCTTTCACGCCAGAGTTGCGTCGCTTGATAGCCGTCGATGCCTGGCATACGAATATCCATTAATACTAGATCGAAGATATGGCGCTCGCCGGTTTGCAACGCTAGCTCACCGCTCTCCACACAAATCACTTCTTGGCCTAGTTCAACCAACATTTTGGTGATGATATCGCGATTGGTTTCAACATCATCAACCAAGAGTACTTTCAATTTCCAAGGCAACATCTCCTTGGCGGGAACGGTGGTTTTCTCGGTTGAAATACCATGCTGAATTTCGTACAAACGCTTCCAAAGTCGCCAAGGCAGATAATTGAGTTCATCATTTTGAAGTGATTCCGAGTGTTTATCGACACACTCTCCGCCCCAAAGTGAAATCTGTGTATGTAGATTTTCTGGCGCATCAATGACGCCTTGTTTAAGGCGTAGTCGCATGCTAGGTTCAGTCAGTGGCATAGCGAAAATAAATGTTGAACCCACACCAAGCTCACTTTTCAAAGACAAGCTACCGCCCATGATACTGGCAAGTTTGCGAGAGATAGGTAACCCCAGCCCGGTCCCAACCTGATGCTGGGAAGATTGTCTGAATGGTTCGAAAACTTCATCTAGCTTATTAGCTGCAATACCGGGCCCTGTATCTTCGACAGTGAAATATAACATGTCATCTTTGCTATCAATGTAGAGGAAGATGTGTCCTTGCTCTGTGAACTTTGCCGCGTTGCCGAGTAGGTTAACCAGTACTTGCCTTACTCGGATTGGATCGAATATGCAGCTTTCAGGAATGTTATCGGCAACAACGGTTTTTAACTCAACAGGCTTGTTGATGACATTGGATTGAATCGTCAGCATTGCTTCATCGACCACTTTTAGAAGTGGGTTACTGGCAAGATTAAGCTCAATCTGATCTGCTTCAATTCTGGAGAAGTCGAGCAGGTTGTTAATGATGCTGAGTAGGGATTTAGCGCACGTGTAAGCCGTATTTCTTAAGTCAGCTTGTTGTTCATTCATCTGAGTATTGCGCAGTAACTCAAGCGAACCCGTGATGCCATTCAAAGGAGTACGTAGTTCATGGCTGATGTTGGTCAGATGCTCGCTTTTTCGAGCAGTCGCCTTTTCAGCCAGTTGTTTTGCATGAGCAAGTTCAACGGTTCGTTGTTCAACTTTAGACTCAAGCTCGTCATAGCTGGATTTAATCGTATCGAGCAACATGTTGTAGGCGCGAGCGATATCGCCAAGTTCATCTTTCCTAGATTCTGGTAAGCGCCTTGAAAAAGTTGGCTGACGGTCACTTTTAATGATGCCGACAAATTTACGGATGGTTTGGGCGAGTGATTTCCACAAGATCCACAGCATGACCAGAATCATTACAGCGAAAGAGACCAGTGACCATTTGAGCTCGTTGTAGAACGGTGTGTAAGCCATCTTCTCAATTCTTGATTTGGGTACCATGGAAATCTGCAACCAATCGGGGCCATCGATGAACTTACTGACGACATAATAATTGTCGGTTTCAAAAAACTCTCCGACATTTTCTACGCCACCGGCTTTCATGATTTGGCTATTCAACTGAGCTTTGGTTGGTTCGTCCGGTTTAGACTGACCATGAAACGGTACAACGCCTTCTGGTGTAAGAAATAAATTTTGGTCGCCTTTGGTATAAACATTGGAGACAGTGACGACGTCTTTAATGTCAATGGCGAAGCCAACCTGACGCGCCATCTCATCTTCCGGATTTAAGGTGTAACTAAGGAGAATGTAGACGCTGTTTCTACTGGCATCGTATTTGGGTTCACTCCAGCGAAAACCGTCTTCCGTATCAAGTTGAGAAAGGTCGATGATCTCAGCGACGCGTTGATCAAGGTGAGAACGTTCAATTTCGGATGCCGCATAAATAGACACTTGCCTGTCCGGCTCAATAATGAAGCTATCTACATAACGTTGTTGGCCTGCGATGCCAAAGGTTTGTAGCGCCCAAAGTTGTTTGCGCTCTATAGGTAGATTGGTATCACCAATATTGAACTGATGGGCAACCAATTCAGCGTTAGAATCTACTTCCATGGTCTGGAATTGCTCAAGGCGCTGCTCAAATTGCTCGGTATCATCCTTAGCTTGAGCGAAAAGACTGCGATTCATCTGCGCTCGAATCTCACTGATTTGGTCGTAACTCTTCAGCGTTTGCTTTAAGGTTCCGTTGTAGGTGTTATCGAATGCATTTATCTGAATCAGTACCCATAGACCGACAAACACCGATATAAAAGCAATGGTGAGTTTGGTAACCAGTGAAGAATTCCAACGAGTTTTCATGTCTACTCCTGTAGTCATTGATTTTTAACGCAATCATTTCAAGATTCGCTCTTTCTACCTTAGCGTGAAGCATCACGTAAGATCCATCTTTACCTTGATGTAGATAATAAAACTTTTCCCCTCAGGTGAGACTAAGGTGTTCACCTGATACCGAACAAAAACCTCTCGATACATACTGAATTCGAAATCAGAGAAAGAGGTTCTCAATGATCGAACGTTTAATTGCGATGGGGTATCTGGATACGGATAGCGCATCAGATGACAGCCAGTGGCAAGGCCAATGCGCAAGCAGAAGACTTCGATGGTTGCAGTCAGAGCATTACGTGACGATCGGTATGCAAATTGAGCCACCACAAAACCGCCTTTGGTCAACGCAAGCGTCTCTTGTGCTCGCTGTATGTGAAGAAGGCTGGGATTGCAGCCTAGAAAATCGTGATGATGAGTGGGTATTGTGGCGCTGCTACCCAAATAAGCTTGACGACGAAGCACTGATTTCCTCTATAAAAATGCAACTGGCACTGTCCAGATATCTGGAGCAAGAGTTGTTGAAGCCTGTTCCAGCCAGCAAACCTCGTATTTGGAGGAGCAAACTATGAAGAAATTACTATGCTGGTTACTTCTTTTTACGATCAACTTTGCTCATGCTGCGCCGATATCAGCGGTTCAATGGCATGGTGAACCATTTGTATTCTATAGCCGTGGAACGCCTTTGAAGTCAGTGATTGAAGAAGTAGGCAAGAACTATGGAATCCCAATGGAAGTCAGCAGCCAGATTAGCGAGTCTTTCAGTGGTCAAATAGATGGTCAGACACCAAAGCAGATCCTAACCATGCTTGCGCAGCAGTACGGCTTAGTTTGGTACTATGATGGGGATTTATTGCATGTTAACAAGGCGAGAGAGGTCACCAATGAGGTAATTTCTCTGTCTTCACTCTCTAATCAGGAAGCGACTCGCTACATCGCGAAAGCGGGCTTCATTGACAAAGTAGCGTGTGAGGTAACATCTATTTCAGGCTTGCACGCAATCCAAGTCAATGGGGTTCCGGCATGTGTAAATACAGTGAGTAAGTATGTTCAGCAACTGGACAACGATTCTAAGCAACATGCGCAATCACAGAAGTCGGTCAAAATCTTCCCACTGAAATACGCGTCTGCAACAGACACCGTATATAGCTACCGTAGCCAAGACGTTACGGTACCAGGTGTGGTCTCTGTGCTTAAACAAATGGAGCAAGATGAAGGACCTGATGCCAGTAATCAAGGCACAACCAGTTTTTCAGCAGACTCGCGCCAAAACGCAGTGATCATTCGGACCAACAAGATGGATATGGCGATGTATGCTTCGTTGATAAAGCAATTAGATATCACGCCAACCATGATTGAAGTTTCGGTCACCATTATTGATGTTGACACTTCGGACTTTAATCAACTCGGTATCGATTGGTCTGCCGCCGCGAAATTTGGCGGAGGGAGTGTCACCTTCAACCAAGGTAGCTTGAGCAGCGATAACTTCTCAACGGTGATTGGCAACACTGGCAACTTCATGGTTAGACTCAATGCACTAGAGCAGAACTCAAAAGCAAAAGTGTTATCAAGACCTTCCGTTGTGACACTCAACAATGTTCAAGCGGTGTTGGACAAAAACGTAACCTTCTATACCAAGATTGAAGGAGAGAAGGTTGCCAAGTTGGAATCCGTAACTACAGGTTCGCTTTTAAGAGTGACACCAAGACTGGTCAATGAGAATAACTTTAAAAAAGTGATGCTGTCACTAAACATTCAAGATGGCCAACAAGCAAAGCCCGTGAGTAGTAAAGATCCATTACCTCAGGTTGAGAACTCAGAGATTGCAACGCAAGCCACACTAAAAACCGGTGAGAGTCTATTGTTGGGCGGTTTCGTTCAGGACAAAGACCATACCGTAGAAAACAAAATTCCATTACTGGGTGATATCCCACTACTAGGAGGACTTTTCCGTAGTACAGACCACAGCAAGCAAAGCGTTATGCGTCTGTTCTTAATTAAGGCAGAACCCGTCAATCAATAAGTGGGAGTGGCTATGGAAAATAGTACCAAACTCTTATGGCTCACAGGCCCAATGCAAGGTAGAGAACTGAGATTACCTCAGGGCGATCTATCAATGGGGCCTAGCGGCGACATCATGGTGCCACTTGCTGAGCGTGAGTTATTGAATATCAGGGTTGATGAAAAAGGTGTGTTTGTCAGGGATACAGTTAAAGTCTGGGCAAATGGCTCTCTGGCAAATACCGAAGAAGCCTTACCGATGGGAGAACCGATAGAAATTTGTGGTGTCGGCCTGGTTATAGGAAAGGCAGAGCAAGCATTAGAGTGGCAAAAGTTACCGGCGCATGTAAAAACCAGCCAAAGTAGATGGAGAAAGATGGTGTTGCTGGCAATGACACTGATCACCATCGTTCTAATGGCATTTACCTTGATGTTACCGGCTAAAACACAACCCGTGTTCGACCCGCAATTATGGTTACAACACCAACTCAATGTTCCGGCATTACATCAGGTTGAAGGAAACTGGAGCCCTGATGGAGTAGTGACGCTGACAGGTTACTGCGACAACTCAACCGCCATGGCCAAGTTAAAAGAAGGGTTGAAACTGCATTCGATACGTTTCACCAACACCGCGGTTTGTACCGATACATTGATCAGCAATGTTGAGTCGGTATTGAGCGCAAATGGTTATCAGAACATCAACGTTCTTCCATCAAGAAGAATGGGTGAAGTCAGAATTTCAGGTGCAATCCAATCTGGTGAAAAGTGGGACAAAGTGACTCGTGAATTAGAACAAGTTCAAGGGCTTAAACACTGGCAAGTGGCAAACGATATTGGTGGCTATGTGCAAAAATTCATTGAAGCACTTAGAGACAAAGGGCTACTTCAAGGCCTGATGGTAGAACGTCGTCAAGACAGCATCATGGTGACGGGGCAGTTTCAAGATGATGTCCGCAGTCAGATTCGTCAGGTGAGTAGTGAGTTGATGGCGAACACAGGCCAAAGCATTGATGTCCGATTTGAGAACATCCCAGTAAGGGACAATTTATCCCGTTATCTGTCTGGGCAAATCGTAAGTTTTGGTGGTAACAGCAGCCACCCATTTGTCGAGCTTAGCAACGGAACTCGACTTAAATTGAACAGCAAACTCGATAGCGGTTATGTGGTAAGTCACATTGATTTGAAAGGGCTGGATCTCAGTCGAGATGGCGAACTTATACACATACCATTCATTTTATAGGAGGCGTTATGGCTCGAATTACACAACTGGAATCCACGCTTAAGGAGAATCCTGAAAGCAAAGATGAATTGATTTCTCAGTTAGAAGCTGCTCGAAATGAGTTGAATAAAGGATCAAAACAGACTGCGGAAAGTCTCTACCATGCCATTTACGCTGCTCAAGACGTGATCAGTATTTTGGCTAAGCGATATCAGTAACAAGCGCTATACATAAACCGAACTCTACCGTACCACTTTAAAAACCGGAGAAAATTATGGATACATTCAACGACATTAAATCCGTAATGGATGACCTCAACAGCCGTCGCAGTATGCTTGCTGAACAAATGAAGGAATTCGAACAACTGCAGAGTGAAATTCAGGTTTTGGTCGAAAAATCTGCGCACGATCCAGATGCACGTAGAAAATTAGAAAAGCTGAATCAGGCATTTCCCGAGGGTTTTCAAAACTCTCAGCAAGCCATTATGTCGAAAGTGACCCAGCTTGAGAGCAACTTTAAAAGCTTGGAGGAAGGGTTCAAAACCATGGGAGATTCCGAAGAACAGCAGCCGGAATCATCTCCTAAGCCCAAAAAACGAGTGTTAAAGAAATATATGTAACTCTCTAAAGTTCATCTCTTATTCGTCAATGACCACTGTGGTCCCTTACCGGTATAGCGATATTGTTATGCCGGTTTTTTTGTAACTGTTTTAATATTTGAAAATATATTCAACAAACTGGTCGAACCACCAATTTGTACTGGTTGAGGATATTAGAAATCAAAAGATTAAACGGGCGGTAATATAGAATTACAAACTGAGATGCTAAATGGTGATTTTCCAATTTAGAACCCAGCTTGTAGTAATAACCTATTAATAAGAGGAAAATATTATGGCTGTTAATCTTAATGATACATCAGGTACTCAAGGTACTAGCATCATCAACTCTCAACAAAGTGAAGATATTAAAAATACTATTGCATCACGTGGTGACACTGTACTGTCCGGTGGTATCGCTGTGCTGTATATGTTCATGAATCTACTGTCTGAAATGGCTGACGCCAAATACTCTCAGATGCAGAAAAAATCTGAAGTGTCACGTACCGCTCAGGACATGGCAAACCGTGTCGATGAAAAAGTCGCGGAAGCCGCTAAAGAAGGTGATAAGGCCACAAGACAACTGGATCCTGAAGTGATTAACTATATGAGAGACAACGGGTTTACAGTCGATGGAAAAACCATTGATAAATACCTAGAGGCAAATGGTAAGGACCTTGATCAGGGCAAACTAAAAGCGGTTAAAGCCTCTCTAGAAACCGTATCGAATCGAGCGTCAGATTTCGTTTCACAATCCCAACTTCAATTACAAAAATTGATGCAGACATACAACGTGACCGTCAGCCTTTTAAATAGCATGCAAACCATGTTGGCTGAAATGAATAAATCCATCGCTCAGAATATTCGTTAATTATTTAAACGATAAATCTGTTCAATAAAATAATAGTAAGGAGTTGTTATGCTTCAAGTTGATAACGGCGTGAGTGCTCCTTTGTCTAAAGAAAATGACAAAGTAGAAATTGAAAACGCTATTAAAGGCGATAGCGTATTGTCAGGTGGCGTAGCGGTATTGTATTTATTCATGAATCTTCTGTCTGAATTAGCTGATGCTAAATACGGTCAGATGCAAGCGAAAGCGGATGTATCTCGCTCTGCTCAGGATATGGCTAACCGCGTAGATGAAGTGATTGCCCGAGTTGCAAAAGAGGGCGACAAAGCAACAGGTCAGCTACCACCTGAAGTCATCAAGTATATGAAGGACAATGGTTTTTCAGTCGATGGTAAGTCGATTAGCGATTACCTCAAAACCAACGATCCATCAGCTAAATATCTCGACAAGCTAAAAGCAAAAATTGACGCCAGTGGCCCAGAGGGTATGCAGTCATACAGCTGGCAAGATGTTGTGAGCTATATGGATCAGCACGGCATTAAGGTCGATGGAAAGCGGGCTTGCGACTACATCTGGAGCCTACCTGAAGTGGGTTACATGTCTGGTCAGCGGATCAACAAAGAACACATGCAGCACATCGCTGACACACTACAAGCGGCTGGTGGTCTAGATCAGGGCAAACTCAAAGCGGTAAAAGCAGCACTCGATACCGTCTCTAACCGTGCGTCCGACTTTGTTTCCCAATCACAGCTCCAGCTTCAGAAAATCATGCAAACCTACAACGTGACTGTCAGCCTGCTGAACAGCATGCAAACCATGCTGGCAGAGATGAACAAGTCCATTGCACAAAACATCCGATAGGGGGGCGTTATGGTAGAGAAAGACTTTGAAACTTTGCAGACATTCTTGCAACAAGGCGGTTCACTCAAAATGTTGGCTGACGTTGAAGAGAAAGATCTCGATCTTCTGTTTCGATACGGAACCCAGCTAATGAATTACGGGGACTACGAAGGTGCCAAGCGAATCTTCTATTTACTAATGAAAATTGATCAGTGGAACTTCGATTACTTCTTTGCACTAGGCACATGCTGTCAGCAACTCAAAGAGCACGAAGAAGCGATTTTCTGTTTTGGACGCGCAGGCATCGTCAAAGTGGAAGACCCTCGCAGCCCTTATTATGCAGGCAATAACTATCTGGCTGTTGGTAATAAAGAGTACGCCATCAAATCCTACAAAGCGGCATTGCGCGTATGTGATTGTCACCCAGACGGAGTTTGGGATGAGATTGCAGAGAAGGCCAACAAAGCTTTAGCTCAATTTAATCAGGAGGTGCATCATGACTAGTGTTAACTTCAATACTCAAATGCCAGTAACAGGCACATCGGATACTGAGCGTCTTGATAAAACTAAGGAAACCAAAGCGCGTTTACCTTCGTCCGGAACCCCCGGTGGCCTTGTTGACGTAATCGACCGCGAAACAAAAACGGGCGTGGTCAGCTCAGACATAGCAAGTCGGGCATTGCAGCGCGTATTATCGGCATTTCACAAGGGTGACAACGTCACAGTAAGCCAGTTAGAGAAGGCTTCCATGAACGACATGGTTCTAATGGCGGCGAACCTGGGACTTAAGACATTTGGCGATACGGCAAATTCAGCAGCCAAAGCCAGTCGACTAATGACTGATACCCAAGCCGTACTGCGTGACCAACAAGTCAAAGAGTTTCAGGAGCAGCTTGCTAAGCGAATCGAGCAAGCTGAGAAAGCTCACAAAGGCGGCATCTTCGCTGCGATCTTCGACTGGATCGTCGGCGCGGTCGAAGCCATTGTCGGTGTATTCAAACTGATTGAAGGCGCCGCGCGAATAGCCGTAGGGGACGTAGCAGGCGGGGCATTGGATATGGCCAGTGGCGCGGCTTACCTTACCGCGGGTATTGCCGGCATGGTCAAAGCTGCCGCGGAAACAGCAATTCTTTGTGGCGCGGACAAAGAGAAATGTCAGCAAGTCATTGATGTCGCGGGCAAAGTACAATTGGGTGCGGAGATCGTGGGTATGGCACTCGATATCTTCCAGGCAGGCCGAGCTATTTCAGCTACTCGCTCTATCGCCAAAGGCACAGAAACGGCAATGAAAGAAGCCGCGCCAAAGCTGGTCGAAAGCATCGGCAAAGGCTCTACTCAAGAAGTCACAAACATTGCGCAGCAAGTTGGTAAACAAGTCTCCGAACAAGTGGCAGAACAGGTCAGCAAACAGTTGATGAGTGGCGTCAGCAAGGGCGTAGAGCAAGTCGCTGAACGGGGTGGCCAAATCGCTAAGTCTTTAGGTAAAGCGTTCAGTGAAGAAGCGATTCAGCAACTCGTGACTAAATCGGTAGAAAAAGCGGCGACCGCGGCCATCGAGAAAGGTGCGCAGGTTACTGCCCAAGAGATCACTAAACAGGTAACTACCATGGTGCGCAATGAAGTCATCAAAACCGTCATCAAAGCGTGTACCTATACCTCACTTGATCTTATTCGTGCATCTGCCGGGTCTGGCAAAGCCATCACCAGCGGTATTGTGACTGAAGAAAAAGCGAAACTTCAAAAACAAATTGAAGATTTGATCCTGAAACAAAACCTGATGGAGTTCTGCTACGACTGGTACGACAAAGCCAAAGAACAGCAATCCAAAACCATCAAAGATTTGGTTGATAAACAAGGCGACACCTTAGATGGTGCAAGCAAAGTGATCAATGAAACAGGAATGTTACAGGCTCGCATTGCCACATCAGCAGTGTAGCTAAGGGGGAAATTATGAGTGAAGTACAAGTTTCAAACAACGCACCAGTGAATGCTGCAAGCTCAACGAACTACGACCATGATGTCTCTGGCAGTGAAGCGATGGATGCGATTGCTCAGCTTAACGAACTGATTGTCAAACTGGCAGAGATCTTTAAAAAGCTGCGTAACGTGCTCCAAGAGTATAACCAGAAGCAGCAATTGCTTGGATGGGATGTGCAAAAAGCGTCGATGGACACTAAACGAGATGCAATTAAGAGTGCTTTTGAATCTGCGGCTTGGTCCGGTGGCTTACAGATCCTGTCAGGAGTCGTTGGTATGGTCGGTGTCGGTGCAACGTCGAAATTTGGCGAAGGGGCGACCCACCTAGGTCAGGCACTCGGGAAAAGCGTTGATGGGGCAGGCTCTATGGTCTCGGCTTCCATTACTAAAGACGCTGAGATGGAAAAAATGGACGGCGAATTCAAAGCGATGAATGCCCAAAATTACGCCAAAAATGTCAACGAACTCAGTGACAAGGCACGTCAAATCTCAGAGCAGATGCGTTCATTAGTCAAAGAGTTAGTCGAGCTTCACGGGCGCATCGCGTCAGCGGTTCACAACTAATCTGTTCTTTACGTAAACCAAATGTAGGGCACCGTTCATTCGGTGCCTTACCGATGATGGAATATCTCATGACAACTACAAATTTCCTTCCAGTCGACATTAACCAAGTCGCCGAATCCATTCAAGACGTCGTTAATGGGCATAAAACTTTGGCGCAATTAAATGGTGTTGAAGAGTCAGAATTAGATCAGGCATATCAAAGCGCACTTGAGCTATATCAAGATGAAGATATGCCTGGAGCCTTGACACATTTTACCTATCTGGTGATGAACAACCCTTGGCGACGCGAATACATGTTTGGTATGGCCTCTACGCTGCACGCGTTAGATCAATTTGAACATGCGCTGATCTTCTACGGCTATTCAACCTTAATGAATGCATGTGACGCTGGGGTGACCTTCAGAATGGGTCAATGTTATCTTTCGCTGGAAAAGCATTCAGAAGCGGTAGATGCGTTGCACACTTGTATTGAGCAAAGCTTTATCACTCCGGAGCAACCGGAGATTCGTGCGCTTGCTCAGTCCTTACTCGATGAGATTACTCAGTAACAAGCAGTAGGAGTATTACCATGCCAATAGAGATCTCTTCTCAACAGCTTGCTGGCCTCAATTATTTAGACTTAGAGATGCCGAAATCTTCCCCCAAGCAAGAGGCAAGAAGCTTTGATATTTCACAAGTGCCTTTACAAAGCCAAGCGGATACGGTCGATCATCTAGATTTAGCCATCACACCAGCTCAGAAAGAGTATTTAAGCAATCATGAAACCTCGACGACAGAATCAAAACAACTGCTCGAAAAATCGACGGCTCTCTATGATCAGGCTAAGAAAGCTGGGGTAGACGTAGCAAAATGTACATTCTTTAAAGAGCTGTTTAACGTTGCGATAGCGGGAGTGGGACTAGGGTTGGCTATTGCGGCAACTGTCTTTAGTGGTGGACTAGGAGTGCCACTTGTCGCTGCGGCGGGAGTGGCATTTGCGCTAGCGGTTTCCGATGCAGGCTGTGCAGCCGCAGATTGGTATAGCAAAGCACATGGTGGTGAAGGGCTGAAAATGGGCTCAGATACCATCTCGAATTTAACGTATAAACTGCTTGAAAAAATGGGCATGAATGACGACAGAGCGCAGTACTGGTCCAAAGCCACCTCGGCTGTACTAAGACTTGGGCTGACAGTAGGCACACTATTCGCTGGCACTGTTTCTGTGCCGTCCGTGCTTGGTACCGCTGGCAGTGTTATGTCGACGACTAAGCTAGCCAAACTTGGGGCTGGTGCAGCAGGGGACAAGATACTGGGCTTTAACTTAGACAATACCAAGAAGGCGAAGGAAAAAGCGGACAACGAACTCAAACAGCATAAAGATAAGATCAAATCCCAACTTACAGTTGAAGTGATGTCTGGTGCGACGTCTATGAGGACGTCAGATATGTCTAGCAAAATTTCCGGCCTGTCTACGAAGGTGTCTGGTTTGTCTGATG
Organism: Vibrio sp. B183; assembly: GCF_000740665.1. Classification (NCBI taxonomy): domain Bacteria; kingdom Pseudomonadati; phylum Pseudomonadota; class Gammaproteobacteria; order Vibrionales; family Vibrionaceae; genus Vibrio; species Vibrio sp. B183. The sequence continues at coordinate 268,241 of NZ_JPQB01000007.1, forward strand.
AGCTGACCTCAGTTAAGCAAGAGCGGGATGATCGTACCCGTGAAGTTCAAGACAAAGACGAAAAACTTCAACTAGCTAGTGAGAAAGCTAAGCAACAGGAGCAGTCTCACGCAATGTTGTTGGCCGCGAAAAATGCGGCTAATGCTTCGTTAAGAAAGGATTTAGAAAAGAGAAATCTAGTCATTGATAACTTTCAACAGAAACTAAATCAATTGATGCTTTCAGATGATGTGAGCCCTGATATTCGTCAACTTGCTCTTCTGCTTCAGTAAACAGTCAACGATAGGAAATCAATCTGGGCTTAGAATAATCTAGCCCAGATATAATCCCGACAGGTTTCTCTAACTCATCTTTGAGCAAAATCATTTAGGATAAAAGTTTACTCATAACCTGAAAATATGAGCTATACAAACATTCTTAATCAATAAGAAGCTCTAATAATAATCTTTATTTGATCTAAATTTTGATGGAAACAACTGAGTTTTACCAATATCTTAAAACTAAATTAAATCAGCACCTTACCTTGCACAACTAAATAGAATATACCAATCTTATTTCATAAGCTCGGATAAGGATTGTGTATGCCCGTTACATCAGTACAAAGCAAAGGGGTTGTAAGGAAAGTCTTACTGCCTTCTTTACTTATTAACCTCTTGTCATTAGCCGTTCCATTAACGGTCCTCCAGATCTACGATCGCATTCTTCCCAATCAAAGTTATGGTACGGCTACACTGCTTTTAGCGGGGGCGACACTAGCCGTAGCCATGGAAGCACTCATACGTTTTGTTCGTACTTGGCTTTTGTCTGCGGCGGCCAGCAATACCGAAAAAGCCACTTACCAAACCTTAGTTGAACGGGTGACAACTGCATCATCAAGCCATCTGCGTAAGCTCGGTGTGGGTGGTGTCGAAGAGGGGCTAGGATCGGTATCCAAAGTTAAGGATTGGTATTCTGGAGGCATAATTGCTGGCTTTATCGATTTACCGTTTGCATTGATCTTTTTAGGGCTGGTGGCTTATGTCGGCGGTGAGCTAGTGGCGATACCTGTGGCAGTTTGGGTCATCACGCTTGGTATTGTTTGGCTGTCTTCTATCCGAGTTAAAAGTTTAAGTGAAGAAGCTTCTAAAGATGAGCAGGAGAGAAAAGCCTTCTTGATTCTTCTTAGCCAAACCATTCAGGGTATTAAACGTCAGGCTGTTGAATCTCGAATTTTTAATCAGTTTAAATCGCTCAATAATGTTCGCTCTCAATCCAAAGCCAAAGAAGAAGAGCAGAATGCTTTCGCTCAAGAGTGTATTCAGCTTGCTGCGCTTGCGACTTCTGTTCTGTTGGTGATTACCGGGAGCTTGTGGGTTTTGGATGGCCAATTGACCACGGGTGGGTTAGCAGCATGCTCCATCTTATCGGGTAGAGCTGTAGCGCCGCTTAGCGCTCTGGTTGGGGTTCGAATCAAGCTTAATTCAATCCATAGTGCCAATCAGGCAATAGAAAAGTTAGGGGACTTATCACTGTCTGAGTCCGCTGGTTCTGAGCTTAACTTCTCTGACTTTGAGACTTTAGAAATCAAGCAAGCCAGCGTTGAAAGATATGGTGAACTCGCTAGTACGAATGTGACGCTAAATAAAGGCGAGCTGGTGTTGTTAGAGAGTGAAGATCGCCACATCAATAGTCACTTACTGTCTTCGATTGCAGGGATTGATGATTTGGCCGCGGGTGAGTGCTTCATTAATGGCGAAGCCGTTTCGATTGCATCTGTCGCTCAAGCTACAGCTTACTGCGGGGTAAAAGGGCAGTTAGTCTCGGGCACGATTCTGGATAATTTATGTGGATTTGATCCTGAGAGAACACAAAGCGCCAATGACTATGCTGTGCGCTTAGGATTAACCAAAGAAATTACCCGTTTACCTGATGGATTAGAAACACAAATTGGCCATACAAGTGCTTCGTTGTTGAGTATGGGCAACATTAAAATGCTCAATATTGCGGCTCAATTAGCGAGTAGCAAGCCTGTTCTCATGCTAGAAAGGCCGGATTCGTCGCTCGACCTCAATGCTCTCGGTAACCTGGTTAAGGTGCTGGAAGAAGAAGTATTGGCAGGGCGAACCATATTGATGGTGAGCTATCATGCAAAACTTCGCGAAATAGCGAGTCGAACAATTAGAGTAGAAAACGGTTCGATTGCCGAAGACAGTTCTACTCAGCAGGAGGTCATTGCATGAATCGTTTAGATGCTAGTCGTCATGGCGAAACAGACGGTCAACATGAGCCGATGAACCGACTGGAAACTGAAAGCCTTTCTGTGCTCAGGGAGTTGGAAGTAAATGCGAATATCCAACTGTTCGCGCGCCAATGGGTTGATGAGAACGGCATTGAATCAATAGATGATATGTTTGCCCTGTTTGATAGGCTTGCCTTGCCATATCGCTTGGTTGCTAACCTAGATGAAGTCGGCGATCACAAATTAGTTCTCCTAGTTCTTAGTGAAAGTGAATTGGTTTCCGGTCACTTGGAGTCAAAACAGTTTGTGGCTGTTGATGGCAATGAAGACGTTTCAGAAGCTCCTCAATTTTGCATTGTGATCGAAGGGGCGCCATTGGAGAAGGCTTCTCCGGATTGGGTTGGTGAACGGTTACATGCTTTTCGTCCTATCATTCCTAAATTGCTCTTGGTCAGCTTTGTCACCAATCTATTTGCTCTCGCAGTGCCATTCATCACGATGTCGATCTATGACCATGTAATCGGTGGCGATGCTGGGCACGAACTGCAAGGTATTGCCATTGGGGCTGCTTTGTTGTTTGTGATGATGGGCTGGTTAAGAACATTGCGTAGTCGAGTGTTTGCTTCTGTGTCCAACCGAGTCAGCCGCGAGATATCTCAATCCCTTGTGCAGCGATTATTAAGAAATAGCTATGCGCAAAACCAGCAAACTGCCTCGTCTAGTCAGCAAAACCAAGTGATGTTATCTGAGCGTATTTCAGGTGTGTTATCAGGACCACTCGGAAATGCGTTGTTTGATTTACCTTTCATTGCCATTTTTGTTCTTGCGATAGGTGTGCTAGGTGGATGGCTGGTACTAGTTCCAATCGTCTCTTTGGTTCTGTATTACCTGTTAGCTAAGCGTTCGATACGTTCGAATAGTAAGCGCTCAATGCAATCGACGGTAGCCGGCACGAATCGTCAAAATATGGCGAATGAGTTGTCTTCCAAGCTTGCCTTTATTCGTAGTGCTGGGTTTTCAGAACACTGGATCCAACGTTTCCAAAAGGCCAATCTGCTTGCCTCCACGGTGACGTTCAATCAAGCGGTTCTGCAAAGTCGATACACCTCGATTTATTACTTTATCGGAGTGGGTTCAACACTGGCTGTCATGGGCTTGGGTATTGGCCTTATTTTCGAGCAAGTAATGACGCCCGGTGGTTTGATTGCATCAATGATGTTGATTTCTAAAGTGACTGGGCCTGCGCAAGTGTTGGCCAACAGCGCGATGCGTTTTAATAGCTTTAATCAATCTAAGCTGCAGGTAAATCGTATTCTGTCTCAGCCGTCTGAACGTGAATTTAGTTATCAGCATCACCCATTGCCAACGGTCGCTCCGAACTTGAAGTTAGATCAAGTGACTCTCCGATATCCTAAACAGAGTCGCCCGGCATTGAATGGCGTAAGTTTTGATGTTGAAGCAGGTGATATTGTGGCGATCACTGGCCCTTCAGGCAGTGGTAAGTCGACATTAGTTGAAGTGTTGTCTGGTTTACAGCCTATTCAAAACGGCATGGTAGAACTTAAAGGGGTAAATCTTGCTCAGTACGATCCGCAGCTCTATCGACACTGGTGTTTCATTCGCGCGGCTTACCCAGATTTACTCACATTGAGTATTCGAGAGTGGCTGAGCGATGGGCATAAAGTTGAAGAGCAGAAAATGATAGCTGCCATTGATATGGTTGGGGGCAAGCGCTGGTTCTCCACATTACCTGACGGACTGGATACCTCTATCAGCAGTATCCAGCCGGATAGCCTGTTTGACATGTTGTCAGGTACTGTCGCTCAGATCCTCATTGACGCCAAAGCTTTGGTGTATGACTACCCCATGTTCCTAATGGATAACCCGGTGCCTGATGGCCATCCCAATGCTAAACGTGTATTCGGTGAGTTCTTGGCGATGAAGAAAGGAAAAGCAACGGTGATCTATACATCGCATGATCCAGACTTGATTAAGCTCGCTGATAAAGTCGTGGTGTTAGACGAGGGTGCTGTGGTTTATGCAGGTCCTCTGGAGCAGCCATCAGAGTCTCAAGAACAGCAGTTATCTGACACACAAGAGTTACCAAAGCAAAAAGTAGAGTCAAAGCAAGGAGTCGCTAATGGCTAAAAAAACTATCGAGACTGGCAAGCGTTACGGCGAGCTTGTTGAATCACAAAATACAGCTCGAACATTGGCGTTAGCGACATGGTCAGTTGCCTTGTGTGTCATTGCTTTTGTCACTTGGTCTGTGGTCACTCAAGTGGATGAAATCGCTAAAGCAAAGGGGGCGGTGATTCCTGAAGGGGAAAAGCAAGTGTTACAAAGCGCCATTGGTGGCAAGTTAAAGCAAATTCTTGTTAAAGAAGGTCAATTGGTAGAGAAAGGGCAACCACTTGTTGAATTTGACGCTACCTTCCAGCGCACAGCCCTAGAAGAGTTGAAATCTCAACAAGTAACCTTACTTGCGAGTATCGAGCGGATGAACGCTTTGCTAGATGATCGTGAGCCGAATTTTGGAGAATTTGAAATTGATTTCCCAGAGATCGTTAGCCAACAAAAGGCGCAGTTAAATGCTCAAAAAGGGCTCTACTATCAAAAACGCATTGTGTTGGAAAAGGACAGTGAGCAAATAGCAGAGCAGCTTCGTGTCGTAGAAAAATCTCTACCTAGCTACGACAAAGAGCTAAATGCAACTAAGCAAGAACTGAACATCTTGGAAAAAGGTTATAAAGCCGGGAACATCTCTCGATTACGTGTGCTTGAAATGCGTCAGAAGTTGGCGAGCATAGAGCAGAAAATTGAGGAAGCTCGCGGCAAGAAGTCGGTTCTTATTAAGCAAGCAGACAGCAATGAACAAAAAATCGAACAACTTCTTGCGGAGGCTAAATCAAAAGTCAGTGACGATCGATCCAAAGCGGTATCAGATTTGTCGGCACTTAATGCACGGGTGCGTTCAAGCCAAGCGAAATTGACAAACACCATGTTAGTGTCACCGCTACAAGGGTTAGTACAAAGCCTGCCAAGTACACAGAACGGCGGTGTTATTCAACCGGGCGGGACTGTGGTGGAGATCGTTCCTGTTGGCGGTAAAGCCGATTTTAAAGCTCGTTTATCTCCGAGAGATATTGGTTTCGTGAACGTAGGTCAGCCAACTCGAATCAAGATTGATGCGTTTGATTACAGCCGTTTTGGTGCTTTAAAAGGGGAGGTTGAAAGTATTTCACCGACCACAAGCCAAAGTGAACGAGGTGAAATCTATTATGAGGTTGTGGTGTCTGTTGAAACGCCATACTTCCGTGACAACCCTGAAAGCTTTTCTATTCTTCCTGGCATGACGGGAGAGGTAGACATTACGACGGGCGAGAAGTCAGTATTCCAATACCTTTGGAAGCCGATCTACACCAACATCAGCGTTGCATTTGGAGAAAGGTAACTCGAGAATCACAATTGTTCTTTGTTCAGAATGATACAAGACACAACCATTAAAAAGGGAGCACATAGCGTGCTCCCTTTTGTTTTCTAGCCCTAAACC